>NZ_CP155073.1:627928-941892 GCF_039621805.1 Paraburkholderia sp. PREW-6R
CGTTACAGGCATGAAGTGCTCGACGGCGTGTCGCTGTACCGCGCGCCGCTCTGGGTGCCCTCCAAACCGGGCGGCGTGAAGCGCATGCTGCACCTCGCAAGCTTCGCGGTCAGTTCGTTGCCGTTGCTGGCGTGGCAGGCGTTGTGGCGTCCTGACGCGGCGATGCTGATCGCGCCTACGTTGATGTGCGCACCCGGCATGCTGATGCTCGCACGCGCGACGCGGGCGAGTGCGTGGCTGCACATTCAGGATTACGAGGTCGATGCGGCATTCGACCTCGGCCTGTTGAAAAGCTCGCGCGCCGCGCGCGTGGCGCGGTGGCTCGAGAGCGGCTTGCTCAAGCGCTTCGACGCCGTATCGTCGATCACGAGACAGATGAGCACGCGAGCCGCGTCGAAGGGGGTGGACCCGTCGCGCGTCGTGTGTCTGCCCAACTGGGTAGACGTGGCGACCATCTTCCCGCTCGAGCAGCCGAGCAAATACCGGCTTGAACTGAACATCCCGCCCGAACAGAAAGTGATTCTGTATTCGGGCAACATCGGCGCGAAGCAAGGCATCGAAACGCTCGCGGACGCTGCCGCGCTGCTGGCCGATCGAAGCGACCTGACTTTCGTTTTCTGCGGCGACGGCGCGGCGAAAGCCGATCTCATGAAGCGCTGCACCGGACTGACGAACTGCCTGTTCCTGCCGTTACAGCCGTTCGAGCGCCTCAACGAGTTGCTTAATCTCGCGGACATTCACGTACTGCCGCAACGCGGCGATGCCGCGGACCTGGTGATGCCGTCCAAACTCACCGGAATGTTTGCGAGCGGCCGCGCTACCGTGGCAATGGCACGGCGCGGCACGGCGCTTTATGAGGCAGTCGCGCCGCGCGGCGTGGTGGTGCCGCCGGACGATGCGAAGGAACTGGTCGCGGCGATCACCGTGCTTGCCGACGACTCGCAACGCCGCGCGCTGCTCGGCCAGGCAGGGCGCGAGTATGCGGAGAGGGAGCTGTCGCCGGAGTCCACGATCCGGACCTTCGAAGACCGGCTGAGCCTCTTCTATCGCCAGGACCTGCGCGGCAAGAGCGTGAAAACCGCGCCGTCGTATTTCGAGCCGAGGCCCGCACCCGTCGCCGCGCCGCAAGCGCCGGCTACTGCAGAGGAAGGCGCGCCGGAGTGATCCGGTTCGCGCCCTGTCATGAATGCGAGATCACCACGGGGACTTGTACACGGCATGCTTGCCGGCGTACGGGTCGGCGTAGGCGGTCTTCGCAGCGCCTTCTGGCCGCATCCCTTCCGCAGCATTCGGGGCGGCACCCTGGCCCGCGACATTGAGCGCACCGTTGTTGCCAGCCGCGCCGTTGCGCTGCTTTTTGCCGGGCGCGGCCTGCTTGCCCGGCGCGCCGCCTATCGTCATCCGTTGCGTGTCGAGCAGTGCTTCACGCTGGTCGTCGCCAGCGTTGCCTTGCGCTTCTGCTCCATAGCTGCGCGGTCCGCCGAGCAGATTCGTTTCAGTGCCGCGGCGCGCTGCCTGGCGATTCGCGGGTGTCTGCCCGGCGGCGCCGTAGTCGTTGGCGGGAACCGCGGCGGGCGCCTGCGCTTGCGCCTGTGCATCCGCACCGCCGTTGTTTTGCGCGAAGGCGGGCAGCGTGTGCGAGGCAAGTGCGACCAGCATCAAGGCAGTCGTTTGTCGAAGCGAGATATTCATCGTAGTCCCCAAGAAAGTGCAGTCGCGATAGAGCTATCGTGCGCCAACCAGCACGCGCGAAGCCGCCAAAACGCTTGCCCTCACAGCCAGTACGTGAAGACCAGAAAGGCGTCGCAACATAATGTAAGTGAATGGGCTGGCATGCATGACCATGTTTACCACGCCTTGTGGTTTGGAGAAAGCTGATGGGTAACATAGCCGACGATCCGCACATTGGACGCGTGCCGAAAAGCAACATTGCGCACGACGACGTTCGCGTCATCGACCTGAGCCTCGCCGGCAAAGGCAACTACCGGGCGAAGCGCGGCGCGCTGATCGAGCTCATCTGGTTCGTGCTCGAAGCATGTGTGATCAACAACAAACTGCTGCCTTTTTCCGGCGTGCGCGTCGCGCTGCTGCGCCTGTTCGGCGCGAAGATCGGTACCGGCTGCCGCTTCGTGCATCCGGTGCGCGTGAAGGCGCCCTGGAATCTCGAAGTCGGCGACAAATGCTGGTTCGGCGTGGATGTGTGGATCTACAACCAGGCCCCGATCCGCATCGGTTCGAATGTCTGCATCTCCCAAGGCACGTTCCTCACGGCCGGCTCCCACGACATGAGCACGACGATGGATCTGCGCGTCGCGCCGATCGTGATCGAAGACGGTGTCTGGATCACGTCGAAATGTGTCGTGCAGATGGGCGTGACCATCGGACGCTCCGCCGTCGTGACGCCGATGTCCGTCGTGCATCGGTCACTCGAACCGGGGGGCGTGTATGGCGGAAATCCTTGCCGTTTCATCCGCAACCGTTTTGATTCCGTTGCCTGAAGCACAGAAGAATAGCCAGATTATTTATACGCTTGAATGGCCCGGGTCGTGACGGTTAAAGGCAGTCGTCGCGAATCGGCTCGAGACCGGTATTGGCCGGTTGCACCCGGGGCGGCCCGGATATTCTGGCCGGTCACGACGTTTGCGCGAAGGCGCCCAGCCAGGACTGGCGCGCGGTCGTCGCAACGCACCCAAGACATGCATGAAGAAGATGGGGAGTAGGGGATGTTCATCGATACTCGCACTGTTGAGCAAAACTCGGTTGTTGAAACAACGGTCTGCATCATCGGGGGTGGTGTTGCAGGCATTACGCTCGCGCTGGAAATGTCGCGTGCAGGCGTCGACACATGCCTGCTCGAAAGCGGCGGATTTGCGCCCGATGACGAAACCCGCGATCTGTATCGCGGCGAAAACACCGGGCTCCCCTACCGATTCGCCGACGGCTCGCGCAGCCGCTATTTCGGCGGCAGCAGCAACTGCTGGGGCGGTTGGTGTCGGCCGCTCGATCCGTGGGATTTCGAGAAGCGCGACTGGATTCCGCATAGCGGCTGGCCATTTGGCCTCGACGAACTTGCGCCCTATTACGCACGCACGCATCAGCTGTTGCAACTCGGCCCGCAGAATTTCGACCCCGCTTACTGGGAGCGCGAAATTGGCCGTCCCGATGTGCGCCGCATTCCGCTGAGCACCGGTGATCTGCGCGACACCGTTGCGCAATTCAGCCCACCGTTGCGCTTTGGCAAGGTGTATCGCGACGAACTCGCCAATTCGAAACGCGTTCGCGTGTTTCTGCATGCCAATGTGCTCAACATCGACGCCAATCCGCAAGGCACGTCGATCACCCGCGTGAAGGTCGGCACGTTCACCGGGCGACGTATCTCGGTGTCCGCCAAGATTTTCGTGCTGGCTACGGGCGGCATCGAGAACGCGCGGTTGCTGCTCGCTTCGAACAACGTGCAGGCCGCGGGTCTCGGCAATGCAAACGATCTGGTGGGCCGCTACTTCATGGACCACCCGCGCATGATGTCGGGCAAGGTCCGGATGCGTCCGGGCGTTGCGCGCAACAAGCTGTACGACATCAAGTATCACTACCAGAACGTCGCGGTGTCCGCGCACGGCACGAAGATTTCTTCGCAGTTCGCGCCCACCGAGCAGTGGATGAAGCGCGAGCAGCTGCTGAACTCGCGCGTGTGGCTCTATTCGCGCTGGTATGGCGAGGGCAGCGCAGGCTCGGAGGCGCTGATCCGCTGCAAGGAAGCGCTGATGGGCAAGGATCAGCCCGGCCGCAGCATGAAGGCCGATATCGCGACCATGGCCGCGCATCCGCTCGACACGGTGGGTTTTGGTTTGACGCGGCTGTTGCAGTGGCCTGCGCTGATCACGGGCGTGACGTTGCAGGCGATCGTCGAGGCCGTGCCCGACCCGGACAGCCGGGTCACGCTGTCACCCGACAAGCGGGACCGCTTCGGCATGCCGCGCGTCCGCGTGGACTGGCGCCTCGGCGATCAGGTGCAGCGCACGTTCGACAAGACGTTCGGGTTGCTCGCGCAGGAGTTGCAACTGTCGGGCGTGGCGGACACGGTACTGGATGCGCCGCTCGAAGGCCGCACCTGGCCTGCGAAGCTCGAAGGGACGTGGCACCACATGGGCACGACCCGCATGCACGATTCGCCGCGCGAGGGCGTGGTCGATCGCAACTGCAAGGTACACGGGATGAGCAACCTGTATATCGGCGGCAGCTCGATCTTTCCGACGGTGGGTGCGAATTTCCCGACCATCACGATTGCCGCGCTGTCGTTGCGTCTGGCGGGTCATCTGGTCAAGCAGCTCGATTTGCCGGATGTGATCGGCAATACGCGTTACGAGGCCGCGAACAGTTCGTCCATGTCGATACAGTCGCCGCACGTGGACACACTGCCGATCGCCGCAGCCACGCTGACGCCGTTGATGAAGGAGCAGTGAACGCTGCAGAAGAAGCGAGGGCGTGTGCGCGGTCGGCACCCGCCCTTGCGCGTTTTTACGGGGTCAGGATGTGATGCTGCGGTGAAAACGGCAGCGCAGGAACGAAAAGGGCCGCTTCATGCGGCCCTTTTCGTATCCGGCGGTCAGCGGTGTCAGCGGCCTTGCGGCGTCGCCTCGCGAAACGTGGTGAGTGGAGCGGGATGGCGGTCGTCGTGACCGCCATTCGTTTCCAGCAAAGCGGTCAATGCGGCCGCCATCGTTTCGATCCTGAAGCGCGAATTGAACGTGCGAGCAGCCTGCACGCGCATGGCCTCACGCGCCGCGCGATCCATTTCGAGCCAGCGCAGCAGATTCTTTTCCGTGCCGTCGACGGTATCCGCGGCTACCAGCCCCGCACCGTCCATATCGATTTCGCGCCACACGTTGACCTTGTCGGAGATCAGCGCTGGCAGTCCGCAGCCGAGCGCTTCCGCCACGGCCACACCGAAGTTTTCCTGATGCGAAGGCAGCACGAACACGTCGCTCGCATGGAAAGCGCCCCACTTGAGCTCACCTTGCAGCATGCCGGGCAGGCTGACTCGCTGCGAGATGCCGGCAGCCTTCGCTTGCGCGCGCAGGCTGGTCATCCAGCCGGTTTCATCGGGACCGGCGATCACCAGATGCAGCGCCGGATCGCGGTTCGCCACGCGCGCAAATGCGTCGATCAGCAGATCGCAGCCTTTTTTAGCATGCACCCGTCCGAGAAACAGCACGATCCGCTTGTCACGCAAATCCGGCATTTTTTTCAGGAATGCTTCGCGCACGGCTGCCGCGTCGAGCGGCGGAACGATCGTGCCGAATGGCACGATGCGTTCGTTTGCCCGATAGAGCCAGAACGATTCGCGTGCGCGGGTTCGCTCTTCTTCCGTCGTGAAGATGACGGCACGTGCGTCGCGCAGCACGCGATATTCGGCCCACGGCCAGTACAACCACTTCTTCAGATGCTTGAGGGGATAGGCCTGCTTGAACCACGGGTCGAGCATGCCATGCGCGTACACGTAGTAAGGCACGTTGCTGTTGCGCAGCGCTTTCCACGCTGCGAGACCGTGATACTGCCAAAGCCCGTGGACGATGACGGCGTCGAAGCGGCGGGCGTTCTCGGCGATCCACGGCGCAAGGCGCTCGCTGTAGCTGTAGCGGTTGCGCGTCGGCCCGAACGCATGCACTGGAAACGGAAACGCGGCGAGGTAGGTCGCGCCGGGCGTGTCGCACGTTGCGACCTCGATCGTATGGCCGGCTGCCTGCATTGCCACGCCACTGCGGCTAACGCCTTCAACCGGACCGCCGTCGCGCGGGTCGACACTTGCAAGAAGGTGGAGGATTTTCATCGCGCGATATTGGGTCGGTTGCTGTGATGGCGCGGCGCGTTGTGCGGCACGATCGCCCCGAAATGATTGCTGCCTGACGAGTCCGGCGCTCCATCGCTGACGGTACGCGTCATGCCGAGCGCAGCCGGAAGGTCGGGGCGGCCCATGCCCGGATAAATGCGGTCGGGCTGCGCGGGCATCATGCCCGGGCGCGGCGGTCGGGGCCGCGGTGCACGTTTGGTCCGCGCGGGCAACGCGCGCTGCAGGCGCGCATAGGTGGCCACCATCAATCCGAGCGCCACGCCGAAAACCAGCCCGGAAAATCGTGGCCCGAGCGGATTGCCGCCAATCGACGTTGCCGGCAGCGCCGCAAACAGCATGATCGCGCGGCCGAGAACCGGCAGCAAAGGCGCGTCCGGTACGACCGAGCGCCAGTGACGGTAGGCGAAGAAGCACACGGCCAGCGCGGCGAGCGTAGCGAGCGGCATGCCGATGCCGAACAACAGACCGCCTGCGAAGAACTGATAGACCCAGAAGTTGTGACCGGCGGCCCATTCGTTGATCGCGTAGAAGTCCTGCTCGCTGATCTGGCCGGCGAGGTCCGGCAGATAAAGCGGGGAGTAGCGATAGTAATGTCCATAGCCCTCGCCGAAGAGCACCGTCTCGGGCGACTGTGTGACCTGGTCGTACTGATCGCGCATTTCCGCGAGGCGGGTGATCGTGGTTGGATCCTTGCCGGTCTTCGTTTCTTCCGACGCGAAAATGCGCTGTGTCCAGTGGTCGGCCACCGT
Organism: Paraburkholderia sp. PREW-6R; assembly: GCF_039621805.1. Lineage (NCBI taxonomy): Bacteria > Pseudomonadati > Pseudomonadota > Betaproteobacteria > Burkholderiales > Burkholderiaceae > Paraburkholderia > Paraburkholderia sp. PREW-6R. Next base: position 634,526 of record NZ_CP155073.1, read on the forward strand.
CGGAAAGCTCAGCGCGGCGACGCCGGCCACGCCCGCGAGCACTGCGCCGACGAGCAGGCCGCGCGTGACCGCGCGCCACATGTGCTGCGCGGACGGTGCGCTCATCGCCAGTGCGATCACGAAGAGCAGTACGGTGCCCACCAGCAGACTGCGGGTGACGCTCAGCAGTTCGAACAGGATCGTGGCGAGGAAGGTCAACACTGAAATCAGCGTGTAGCGCCGCGCGACGACGAATTCGTGCAGCAACACGCCTTGCAGTCCGAGCAGCGTGACCGAGATGATCCGATAGCGCACGTCCTCCAGATCACCGCCCGTCGCCATGCCGTAGCCGAACGTGAAGAGGGCGCTGATCACGTTGGCGACGAACAGTGCCCTTTCGAACTGCGAGATCCGGTATTCGCTCCACGGGCGGCACGCCACCAGATAACCCAGCAGGAACAGCACGAAAGGCAGCAGCGTGCGCAGGTAGTTGCCCGTGTCGTTGTCCTGAAGGATCTGGGCAACAATGCTGCCCGCCACACACAGCATCAGACTGGACGTGACGACCGTTCGCAGCGTGGAACGCTCGCGAAAACGCGGAGCGATCAGATAAAGGGCTAGGCCTGCTGCAAAGGCCGGAATAACGAAAACGAACTGGATCAGGTGGCCCGTGTTGGCGTCGGTGGCTTTATAGTCAAACGCAAGTGGTATCAGAAAGATCCATATCCACGGCGTTGCGTACTGATGGCGCATTGTTGATTCCTCCCCGTTGCGGTTCATTCGCCGCCGGTCTGTTGCGGACGGTCTCACATAGATTCATTGTGCGGGAATCGCCCGTCGTGGATGTTGGGTTAACCACGTTCGTCACCAATTGCCTGGGTTCTGGCGACACTGGCAAGGGTATGCTCTGCAAGACGCGCGCACACTGGAACAGGTTGTCGGTCAATACCTTGAAGTTGGCGCACACGCGCGCATGGCGCCGCCGAATATGCAGAAAGGGCTTCGTGCCCTCGGAATCGACAGGGACCATTTTGCATGGGATTGGAAGCAGGCGCTCAGCGTCAACTCCGATCGACAGGGGAGAACAACATGAAATTAGTCGGCGGGTCGGGACCTGCAAAAGCGGACCGGGCAATCGAGCTCGACTTCGTCCGGGGTATCGCGATCATCGCGGTGATGGGCTTTCACTTTCATGCTGTTCACACCGGTAATGTCCTGATTCAGATCATCGAGTATCCGCTGAAGAACTTCGGCCGTGAAGGCGTCAATCTGTTCTTCACGCTGAGCGGCTTTCTGGTTGGCGGCCTGTTGCTTCGACAGTACTCGGAAAAAGGCCACGTCGACGCGAAACGCTTTATCATCCGGCGGATTTTCCGCATCTGGCCTGCTTATTACGTGCTGATTGCGTTCCATGTACTGGCGGGGCGCCATCCGTTGAACAGCTTTCTGTTCCAGAACCTGACCCATCTGCAGAACTATCTCGGCACTTCCATTTCGCAGACATGGAGTCTCGCGGTCGAAGAACATTTCTATCTCGTGCTGCCTGCGCTTTTGCTGCTGTTCGCCCGGATGCGACTGCGCGCGTGGACCATTGTGGGCATTCTCAGCGGGATCTGTGCGGTAGTGCTCATAGCGCGCTGTTTTGCGGTGGCGGGCGGCGACCTCGATGGCGCATTTGCCTATACGCAATACCGTATCGACAGTTTGCTCGTCGGCGTGATTCTCGCGGCGATCTACTGGATGAAGCCGGAAGTCTACAAACAGATCGCGCAGCGCAAGTGGATGCTGCTCACTGCGGTGGCGCTGCTTTGCGCATGGCTTGCGTTCGCGACGAAGAACCTCGCGCTCGACGAAAGCGTCGGCTACACGATTCAGGCCATCGGCTTTGCAGCGTTGATCATGTTCACGCTGCAGTACTCGGGTTCGTTGCGCAAGACGTGGCTGTATCGCGGCGTAGCGTGGATCGGTCTCTACTCCTATGGAATCTACCTGTGGCACTCGCTTGCGCTCGCGCCTGGCGACATGGTGATCCGCAAGGCGACTGCGCTCGGTCTTCCGCCGAGCGCGATCTGGATCGTCGCGCTGACGTTCCAGTTCGCCTTTGCGATTTTCATTGGTTACGCTACGACGCGTGCAATCGAGTATCCGTTCCTGCTGTTGCGCAACAAACTGTTCCCGGTGAAGCGCAGCAGCGCGGTGCGTGACGACGCGCTGCCGGCTGCGGAGGACACAGCGCCGGTCGTTGCCAATGAGGTCGCCACTGTGCGCGAGGAAACGCCGCAAGCAGCGCGCGAGGAGACGCCGCTCGTCCATCAGGATTTACCGCCGGTAGCGGGCGGGCAGTTATCCTGATGATCGTGCTACGCCGGCAACGGCGCCAGATTGCGTTATAGCGTCAAAAACAGATCGGCCGTCGCATTGACGGCCGATTGTATTTCAGGGACCCGTAGCGGCGATCCGGCTTGCGGATCGGCGTACGAATCAGCTCGGCTCAGGCCATCTGCTGAAGCAGCGTCTGCTTGAACTGGCCGAGCGTGTGGCGCGACATCAGGTCTTCACGCGCCGGGGGCACGTGTTGCGGTTCATGCGGCCACGACGTCATTGTCTCGGTGATCGCCTTGCCGATCGAAGCCGAACTCAGGTCGCTCATCACCGGTCCCAACTCGCAGCGCCGGCTGAACCAGCCGATCAGACCATCTTCGGTGGCGATCACGGGCTTGCCGAACCGGTAAGCCTGCACGAGCACGCCGCTCATGCCGTAGTGACCTTTGTAGCCGAGCCAGACGGCGTCGCAGGCGGAAAAGAGATCGCGCTCCATCTCGTTCGAAATGAACGAATCGAGCACGACGGGCGGCGGGTTCAGACTGCGGATGTGATTGCGCATGAAGTGCCGCGTGCCCGCGTCCTGCTCGCCTGCCACGATCAGCGCGGGAGCTTTGTCCATCCGTGTGAGCGCATGAACGAGTTCGTAGATGCCCTTCCTTTCCGTAATGGCGCCGTACACGAGCAGATATCGCTGATCGGGCGCGAGGCCGAGACGCGCGCGCGCCAGCGCCGGATCTTCGGCATGTTCATCGGGAAATGGGTCGGCCACGTAGGCCACTTTCGCGCTGCCTTTCGATGCATGACGCGCGGCCCATTCCGGCAACGTGGGATCGATCGTCAGCAACGTGCGCAAGCCCGTGGTGCGGACCGCACGCCGGAAAATAAGCGCCTTGATCGCGTTGACGAGCGGACGGTCGGGCGCCTTGATGCCCACCTTGTGATGATGAAAGGTCGAGCGCATGGTGATGCCGATCCAGGGCGTATCGCCGAATGGCGAACCGAGAAAGGGCAGCCCGTAAAAGAAGTAGTCGGCATAGGGCACGACCACGAGACGGATCGACTGCATGCGGCTGATGATCTTGTGCACGCGCTTGAAGTAGTGATGAAAGCGCGAGTACTGATTGGAGCCGCGCAGGCTTCTGCGAGGCAGTTCCTCAGGATCGACGAAGGCGATCTGCTGATCCGGGCGATTAGCCTCGCTGATCTGCCGCGCGAGCCGGTGATCTTCATTCGCGCATTCAGTGACGAAAATGCACGGATAGCCCGCCTCGGCGCACGCTTGCATGGTCCACTCGACATAGCGCCAGCGATGCCCCGTGAGATTGGGTTCCACTATCAGGACGTAGTCTTGTTCCATCGCGTCGGTCGCCATATTCGTTGTTCGAGATTGCCCATGCGCAGCCCTTCCAGCTGCGCTAGCAGAACAACGTTAGCACTGCCCGACGCGCATGAAACTGTCCATTTGAGCCGCTCTGTGGGTCAACGTACTAGCGGCCGCTGGTCGAGGCCGAACCGGCCTAGTTGATGGCGGTTGTCGGCGATTGTCTCGCGGTAAGGTCGTGGCTAGTGTTCGATCAAAACTTCGCCAGCTTGCTGGTGTGACCTAACTCATTATGCGCCGACGGCGTTCGCAGCGATGCTCGACATCCTCGCTGCGCAACCGATCGCGGCGTTGCGATTCAACGGAGATCAGCTTGCGGGCGATCAGGCTTCCGGCATTCTCGATAGCGGGCAGTTTCGGTGCGAGTGCGGCAACTTGGGTGTTGTTGCAGCAGTTCGCCGTGCGCGGGCTCGTGGCTATCAAATTCCTGGCGATTGGCCGCATGCTCGGCCCGGCTGCAATCGGTAGCGTGAGCGTCGCACTGCTTGCGGTGGCGATCGCCGAGGCACTGTCCGATACAGGGCTCGCGCAGGCGGTGATCCAGGGCGAGCATTCGCCGACGCGCTCCCAGCTCGGCGCGGTTTGGACCACGCTGACCGCGCGCGGCATCTTCATCTCGCTGCTGCTGGTGGCGCTCGCGCCGCTGCTCAGCAGCCAGTTCCATCTGAACGGCTCGCTCGTGCTGATTCAGCTGGCGGCCGCCTTGCCGCTGCTGCGCGGGCTGGCGTCGCCGACCTATTACGTCGTGCAGCGCGAGCGGCGCTTCCAGCATATTGCCGGCGTGGAAGTGGCGGCATCGTTCGTCGACTGTTCCGTCGGCCTTGGGCTCGCCTATTTCGGTGCCGGTGCGGCTTCGGTGCTGATCGGACTCGTCGCCGGCGAAGCACTGAAAAGCACGCTGACCTGGGCGACCATGAATCCGCGGCCGCCGGTGCGCCCGGTCTGGTCGGGCATTGGCCAGTACGTCGGCTTCAGCCGCTGGATCTGGGCCAGCAGCGTGATCAATCTGCTGCTGAACCAGTTCGACAAGGTGGTGGTCGGCAAACTGCTCGGACCGGCTCAGCTCGGCGGCTATCAGATGTCGTCGCGACTTGCGCAGATGCTGCTTGCCGACGCCGCGATCGCCATGTCGCAATATCTGTTTCCGACTTTTGCGGCGCATCATCGCAGGAATCCGCAGCAGGCTTCGCGGCTCATCAGGATCTATCTGCTGGCAGTCGCGGTGGGGCTTGCGGTGTTCGTCGAAGTGCTGCGACTGATCGCCGAGCCGCTCTTTTCGCTGATTCTCGGCGCGGCCTGGCTGCCGGCCGTGCCGCTGTTCCGGATTCTCGTGATCAACATGGCGATCGGTGCGTTGATCGCGGTGCTGGTGGCGTATCTGCGCGCAGTCGGCGACGCGAAGGCGACGGTCCACGCGTCCGCGATTCAGGTGGTGGTGCTGCTCGCGAGCGCGCCGCTCGCGGTGCACTACTGGGGCGTGACGGGCATTGCCTGGTCGATGACACTCGGGCTCGGCTGCGCGGCTGCGTGGATGCTGTTCCGGACGCTGACTGCGAGGACACCGTGATGCGTGTTTTTCACCTCGTGCTCGCGCCGCGTCTGTCGGGCGCCGAAGTCCTCGCGAAAGACCTCGCCCTCGATCAAAGTGCCGAGGGAATGGCCGTGTGCGTGGCATCGCTGTCGCCCGCGCACGCCGACTTCCAGTCGCTACAGGATGAGCTGACGGGCCACGGCGTGCAATGCTGGTTTCCGCGGCGGCGGCATCGTCCGCTGCGCAAGTTGTGGAACCTCTTTGCCGCGGTGCGCCGTTTCCGTCCGGACGTGATCTTCGCGCACGCCACGATCCCGTCGTTCTATGCGCGCTCGCTGCCGTTGGGCGTGCCCGTCGTCTACGTGATGCATTCGGCGACCAACGACTTCGAGCGGCCCTTGTTCCGGCGTATCGAACATATCCTGTCAGGCCGCGCGCGGATGGTGATCGGCGTGTCGCAGCAGGGCGTGACCGACTACGTGCAGGCAATCGGCGCGCATCCTTCGATGACCGTCGTGCCCAACGGCGTGGACCTCGCGCGCTTTGCGTTCACGGACGGCGTCGACTGCAACGACCGGCCGCCGCTTGTCGTGCAGATCGGCCGCTATGCGGCGGTCAAGAACCAGCTGCTGACGGTGCGTGCGTTCAGCGAAGTGCTCAAACAGGTCGAAGGCGCGCGCCTCGCGCTGTATGGCGTGGTCGAAGATCCGGATTATCAGCGCGCAGTGATCGACCTCACCAAGGAACTGGGCGTCGAGGACCGCGTCACCGTGGCGGGGCCTCGTACCGACGTCGCCACGCTTCTGTCCGAGGCGAGCGTGTTCGTCATGCCGTCGCGCTCGGAAGCGCACAGCGTGGCGTTTCTGGAGGCGCTTGCGTCGGGCGTGCCGATCGTCGCCAGCAAGATTCCGGCGTTCGCATTCGCCAACGGCTTTCCGGGTGTGCAACTGGTGGACACCGACGATCTGCGTTCTTACGTGGATGCGGTGGTGACTGCGCTCGGACAGAAGCGCGCGCAACGCTCGCTGGCGGGTCTGACGCTCAGGGATACCGCGGACCGGTATCGGGCGATTGCGCAACAGGTTTCGTCGCTGGCCGTTTCGACGCGCTAGCGGCGCGTTCCAGCCTGGCGCGGCTTTCCGGGCTTCCGGCTTCACGTCGCGCCCGCCCTTCGCCAACGCGAGGCGGCCTCGCGCATAGGCGCTTTCCAAGGGCCCGTTTAGTGATGGGCCATCAGATCCCGTAAATCGGCAACAGGCTCGGGCTGCGGCTCGACGACCGGCGGCGGCACGACCGCGAGCTGCGTCTCGCGCTGGGCGAGGGTCACGAGCTGCTGGGCTTCCTTGCTGCTGGAGTCGATCGTTAGCGCGGTGCCGGCGTTGCGCGACACGCAATTCCAGCGCGAAATATAGCCGCAACCTCGAGCAAGGCTCAGCAGCGCGTCGCGTTGCTGTTCGCGGGCGCTCACCGTGGCGCGCAGGCTCAGCGCGTCACGGTTTCGCGGTTCCTCGGCGATCGCGGCGGCAAGACGTGCCTTGGTCGCCGACAGATTGTTCTGCTGCAAATTCGCACGCGCGGCTCGCAGATGCCGCGCGACATCCGCGCGGGGCTTGTCGGCCGTCTCGCTGGCCAGCTGGCTGCCTTGGACGCGTGCGCTATCAGGCGGCGTTGTTTTCATTGCGGAGGCGGCGGCTGGTCCCGACAGCAAGCCTGCGGCCGAAGCCGACGCTGTCACGCCGCGCCGCTGACCCGGGGCCGCGGTAACGGCGGGCGCACTTGCCGGCGACTGAATCTGCGCGGGCCGCGCCGGCGCGGTGAACGGTAACGCGGCGACAATGGCCGAGCGCCGCGTGGCAACGATCGACGACGGCTGTCCGCTTTGCGTCTGCACCTTGCCGGACACGCCGATTGGCGGCGGCACGCTCGCGTCGTTGCTGTGAATGAACCCAAGATATACCGCCGACGCCACCAGCAGCGCCGACGCACTGAGGACGAGCGGCTGCCGCATCCTTTGAAGAACAGGCGGAGCAGCCACCGGCTCTTCGAGAAGCGCATACGGATGAGTCCGCGCGCTCGACGACGGGCGCCAGATGCGTCGAGCCGGCAAGTGCGTCTCGATCGGCAGCTCGGGGTCGGGCAGGGGAATGCGAAGCTTCGTGGCTTGCGGGGCAGCGGTCGGACGGGTGCTGAATGAATCGACCTGCGGCGCATGACACGATGGACACGCCGCGAGACGGGGGTCGAGCGGCGCACCGCAGTGGCCGCATTCGGATGAGTCGTGCTGATCGGAAGTCGGTTCGCTAAGCATTGCCAGTTCGTCTATGCGCACCGAATGCCGGCGCCACCATCGAAAAAACCAGGCACCGTGCAGGCTTGCCGCCGGGCTTACTGGACGACGTAACCCCGCGCCTGCATGCATGCGCCATACGCGGCCCAATATTGTGTCATCGGCGGCTCCGGTGCAGGCAGCGGCGGCATTTGTGTGCCGCTGCCGACTGCCGCGCTCTGCGCGCCGCTAGCCATAGCGGCTGACGATGCGCCGCTATCCGCGCTCGTTGCCGTCGCTGAGGCAGCCGTTGCTGAGGCAGCCGTTGCCATGGTAGCCGATGCGCCGGTTGCGGTTGTCGCGGTGGTCGTCGCCTTGCCTCGCGCGTGTGCCGTGCTCCCGCTTGCCGGCTTCGGCGCTGCGGCCGTGGCGGGCGCTGACGCGCTCGCGTCCGGCGCGCTCATGTCGGCGGGCATGCTCGTGCCGAACGGCGCCGCCGAGAAACTGCTGGGGGGCAGGGGTGGCCGCGACGGCACACCGGTGGAGGACGTTCTGGTCGCCGCCGGTTGTCGAGGCGGCAGTTGCGACTCGTGGGCGATATTGACCTTGGTCTGCTTGTTCGCCATGGCGTAGCAGGTCGCCGTATCGATGCTGCGCTGATACGGGCTTTGGCTGCGTACCGGATAGGTGAGCGGCTGCCATGCAAAAGCAGCACTGCTGAAGACCGCTAAAGTGATTGCTGTATATGTTCTAAGTCGCATCGCAGTCGCTCCCGCAGCGATGTTTAGCCGTTTGCCGGCATTGTTCTTCGCGGAGTGTTCTGATAGCTGCTAGTTCTGCCGCTGAACAGCGGCTGATTGCCGCGAAGGCTCTTGGTTTCAGCGTAACACCTGTGGTTGCCGCCGCAGCGATCAGCATAGCGCGCGAAAACGCCATCGTGCAGTCGATTAGCGACACATTCAAAAAATGCATGTGAAAATTCCGCGAAAAAGGCGAAAAAGCCTGGGAGAATCCCTGGCAATTGCGGGATCGGGGCAGTGTTTCCGGGAGCGGTGAGACCGTAATGAAGTGCGGTGAAAGTGGTTCATTCTTTCAGTTGCCGCACAGGCCAGAAATGCCGTCGCGCAGGCAAGCCGGAATGGGACATTTTTGGGTCAAAAGTAATTTAACTATTTTTCCGCGCACGTGTATCGGACGCTCGCCTACCATGACTCATGATGCTGTCGCGATCATGGCTCTCTCCGATCTGGCGGCTCGGGTCGAGCCTTTTTGGCCGCATGGGCCGGCATTGGTTGCCATTGGCCGCCAGCAAGGATTGCGCGATTTGCAGTGGATTTCGGTTGCCATCGTTGATAAGGGTGACAGAAGTTTCTGGACTCTATTGCGACGCTTAAATCACCCGGTTTTCCGAGTCGGCTGTTTTCTGAAATCGGCGGAAAGCAGCCGGATGGCGCAACGAACAAAGGCGGTCGAAAGACATTTCGTTGGCTGCCAATGAACACGTTATTGAGAATTGCAACCTTCATTTGCCATCAATACGCAAGCGTTAATGATTGGCCGTTCGTTCGCTTACGCACGTCGGCGGCGGTTTCATTTGTCTTCAACCAATTCAATCGGCGGCGGATCCTCGCTGCCTTGTTGCTGTTTTAACGCCGGGGCGGCGCTTACTTATGTATGGAGAGTGGTATGAAGCGTCTTGCTGTGTTCATGCTGTTGGGTCTTAGTGCAGCAGCGCTGGCTCAGAAGCCAGCCGTATATCCCGCGCATGGTCAGAGCCCGGAGAAGCAGCAGCAGGACGAAAGCGCCTGCTACACGTGGGCGAAGCAGAACACCGGGATCGATCCCGCGACCGTCGCTCAGGCCGCGCCGCCGCCTGCTCCAACAGGTGCGCGCGCGGCGGGCGCGGCCAGAGGCGCGGCGGCGGGTGCGATTGTCGGCGACGTGAACCATCACGATGCGGGGCACGGCGCGGCGGTCGGCGCCACGGCGGGCGTGCTGGCGGGCGGCGTGCGCAGCCGCCAGCAGCACGCGGCGCAGGCGCAGGCCGCGAACACCGGCAAGCAGAACGCAATGAACACATACTGGCATGCGTACGGTGCATGCATGCAGGGGCGCGGGTATTCAGTCCAGTAGCGGCGGCGTGTGCCAACGCCTGGGTGGCCCGAAGGGGCAGCCTGATTCAAGTCAGGCGTGCTCGAACAAAAGCTAACCGGCGCGGCGGACGTAAGGAGCGAGCATGGTGAAAAGGCAATATGTGTATCGGCGGCTGTTCCTGGCAACCTGCACGCTATTGCTGTCATTAGCCGCTGGCAGGCCAGCTTTCGCCGACCAGGACATCGCGAATGCGAATGTCGAGACGGCGGCCGAACGCGCGCATTTCGCACACGACTTTTGCGGCGTCGCGCCCGAGCGCATTACCGCGTATAAAGAGCGCATCAGACAGGTGCAGCACGGCGTCAGCGATTTCGAGCAGCACTGGCAGGCAGGCTGGCGCCGCATGGACGACGAGAGCACGCAAATGAGTCAACTGCGCGAGGGCGATCCGGCGGAGTTCGCCGCGCGCGTGAAGTCCGACTGTGGCCGGCTCAAGTGGATGGCGCAGAACGCAGTGCGTCCACGTTCTTCAAAGTAATGGCGGCTTTGTTCCGGAGCTTCGCGGTCCAGACGCGGGAGATTCGGGTCTACGTCAGTCGCTCTCAATATAGCCGTCACTTGGGTGGGCTGATGACATCGACGCCGGCCACGGCCTGCGCCAGGGATTTCCCTGGCAGGTCTGCGCGGGGAGTCTTCCCGCGTACCGGCGGCCGCTCGACTACGCGATTTTCCGAGCCCAAACAACTTAAGTGTGGGCACCACAGCGTGCAAGTGATTGTTTTGACGAAGAATCACGACTGGGCTATCTAGGCCCCGTCGCCGCATGAACTGCCAGTTTGGCGTGCAATTCGCCGGGTTTACACCGACGCACGGCATGATCTTCGCATTTGCCGCGCTTCCCTTCTTGAATTTGTCACCACCGCTCCATATAATTAGCACTCACTGCACGAGAGTGCTAACAACATCGCCGGTTGGCTCGGTCAGCCGGGTTTTCTCAGCGTTCTTCAGTCTCAATCAAGAGAGGAGTATGTATGAACCTTCGTCCTTTGCATGATCGCGTGATCGTCAAACGTCTGGATCAAGAAACCAAGACCGCGTCGGGCATCGTGATCCCCGAAGCCGCAGCAGAAAAGCCGGATCAAGGCGAAATTCTGGCAGTCGGCCCGGGCAAGCGCGACGACAAGGGTGCGGCAATCGCACTCGACGTGAAGGTTGGTGACCGTGTTCTGTTCGGTAAGTATGCAGGCCAGACCGTTAAGGTCGACGGCAACGAACTGCTCGTGATGCGTGAAGAAGACATCATGGCCGTGGTGCAGAAGTAAGCGCAAAGCCGCTACTTTTCCCGGTCCTATCCACAGAATTCAAGGAGTTAGAAGATGGCAGCTAAAGACGTCGTATTCGGTGATTCCGCCCGTGCCAAGATGGTTGAAGGCGTGAACATCCTCGCGAACGCCGTGAAGGTCACGCTGGGTCCGAAGGGCCGCAACGTTGTGCTAGAACGCAGCTTCGGTGGCCCGACGGTCACCAAAGACGGTGTGTCGGTCGCGAAAGAGATCGAACTGAAAGACAAGCTCCAGAACATGGGCGCACAAATGGTCAAGGAAGTGGCTTCCAAGACCAGCGACAACGCAGGCGACGGCACCACGACCGCTACGGTCCTGGCTCAGTCGATCGTTCGCGAAGGCATGAAGTACGTTGCATCGGGCATGAACCCGATGGACCTGAAGCGCGGCATCGACAAGGCTGTTGCAGCCGCTATCGACGAACTGCGCAAGATCAGCAAGCCGTGCACGACCAACAAGGAAATCGCTCAGGTCGGCGCGATCTCGGCGAACAGCGATTCGTCGATCGGCGACCGCATTGCTGAAGCAATGGACAAGGTCGGCAAGGAAGGCGTGATTACCGTTGAAGACGGCAAGTCGCTGCAAGACGAGCTGGACGTTGTCGAAGGTATGCAATTCGACCGCGGCTACCTGTCGCCGTACTTCATCAACAATCCGGACAAGCAGGTTGCCGTTCTGGACAACCCGTTCGTGCTGCTGCACGACAAGAAGGTCTCGAACATTCGTGACCTCCTCCCGGTCCTGGAACAGGTCGCAAAGGCTGGCCGTCCGCTGCTGATCATCGCTGAAGACGTCGAAGGCGAAGCACTGGCAACGCTGGTGGTGAACAACATCCGCGGCATTCTGAAGACGGTTGCTGTGAAGGCTCCGGGCTTCGGCGATCGTCGTAAGGCTATGCTGGAAGACATCGCGATCCTGACCGGCGGTCAAGTCATCGCTGAAGAAACCGGCCTGACGCTCGAAAAGGCAACGCTGGCCGAACTGGGTCAAGCGAAGCGTATCGAAGTGGGCAAGGAAAACACCACGATCATCGACGGCGCTGGCGAAGCGGCAAGCATCGAAGCACGTGTGAAGCAGGTTCGCACGCAGATCGAGGAAGCAACGTCGGACTACGACCGTGAAAAGCTGCAGGAACGCGTGGCCAAGCTGGCAGGCGGCGTTGCAGTGATCAAGGTTGGCGCTGCGACCGAAGTCGAAATGAAGGAAAAGAAGGCGCGTGTCGAAGACGCACTGCACGCAACGCGCGCAGCGGTGGAAGAAGGCATCGTGGCGGGCGGCGGTGTTGCGCTGATCCGCGCTCGCACGGCAATCGCAGGCCTGAAGGGTACTAACGCCGATCAGGACGCAGGTATCAAGATCGTTCTGCGCGCAATGGAAGAGCCGCTGCGTCAGATCGTCACGAACGGCGGCGAAGAAGCCAGCGTCGTGGTGGCAGCGGTTGCTGCTGGCCAGGGCAACTATGGCTACAACGCGGCAACCGGCGAGTACGTCGACCTGGTGGACGCAGGTGTCGTGGACCCGACGAAGGTTACGCGCACGGCGCTGCAAAACGCAGCTTCGGTCGCTGGCCTGCTGTTGACCACCGACGCAGCTGTCTGCGAACTGCCGAAGGAAGACGCACCGATGCCTGGCGGCATGCCCGGCGGCATGGGCGGCATGGGCATGGACATGTAATTGCCTTTGGGCCTCGTTCGAGGCTCAACGGGAACACATGGGGAAGTGCGCTGCGAGGCGCACTTCCCGAAAGAAAAACCCGCGCAAAACGCGGGTTTTTTCTTTGGAGTGCGCCTGGAACTGAAACGTGGCGAAGGGAAAGACGGGGCGGCGGCGCCAATACCACCAATGGACCTTCGGCAGGAATTCGGGCCAGCGCGGCAGGGGGCCGCAAAAAGGAGGTGAGCGGTCGTCTAATGACGCGCTTCGCCCGGTGCCGCATCCTTGCCGGTGGCGGGCGGCGTTTCGTCGTCGCTACTGCGGGCCCAGAAGAAGCGATCCGGCATGTACGCGCCCATTCCCGGCCGGAACGCGCTGCGCACGGCCTGGTACAGATACTCCTGAGCCTCGCGCACCGCTTCGGCCGGTTCCTGGCCATTGGCGAGCAATGCGGCAATTGCGGACCCAAGCGTGTCGGTTAAGCCCATGATCCGGTGGCTGCCGCGGTCCCACATGTCCTGGCGCAACTGGCCGTCTTCGCTGTAAAGCGTGTTGACGAGGCGGTGAGTGCCCGTTTCCGTCGACAGAATGTATTCGCAGCCTTGCGACAGCAGGTGCGAAATTGCCGCGTCGAGGCTCGGCGCCTCGGCGTCGCCGTCCGGCTGCGCGAGCGCGAGCAGAGTGGCGGAGTCGGCGACCAGCAGCGTGGTTTGCGGGGCAAGCAGGTCGGCAATGGCTTCGCGCAGTTCGTCGGCAGCGAGCACATGTTCGTCGTCGAGCGTGAAGTCGGGTGCGAGGATTAAGGGGATGTCGTCGTAATCGGCGACCACCTCCGCAATTGCGCTCACCACTTCAGCCCGGGTGCACGCGCCGACCTTGAAGGCGGCAATCGGCATGTCTTCCAGCAGCATTCGCGCTTGCGTCGCGACCACTTCCGGGTCGAGTCCGTTGACTTCGTCACAGGTGGCCGAGTCGCGTACCGTATAACCCGTCAGCACGGAGACGCCGTGGCAGCCCATGCTGGCGAGGGTCATCAGGTCGGCTTGCAGGCCGGAGCCGCCAGTGGGATCGGATAGGCCGAAGGTGAGGACAATCGGAGGCGTGTCGCTGGGCATGAAAATTTACGAAAAGGTGCGGTTTTTGGCGCGCTGGTTGCGCAATCGGCTCAATTATGCGGCCTAAACCGCCGCGAAGGCGTTTTTTCGCATTCTTCGTGCGACGGCGCCCGGCCGCTTGCGCAAGCGGATGCCGGCAAAGCATGAGCAGGCGCAAAGGAACGGCGGGAAAGCCTCGTCGGAAGCGGCCGGCACGCGCCGCATGCCTTTCTGATTGCTAGGCATTGGGTCGGCAACACGGTACCATCATGGCTCCCGTTTCCATGGACTCTTTGACGCGACACAAGATGGAATACCAAAGCTGGATGTGCCTGATTTGCGGCTGGATTTACGACGAAGAAGCCGGTTTGCCGGACGAAGGTATTGCGCCGGGCACCCGCTGGGAGGACGTTCCCATTAACTGGACCTGCCCTGAATGTGGCGCGCGCAAAGAAGACTTCGAGATGGTGCAGATCTGAGATTGGACGGGCAGCATAGTGCAGCGCGCGTGGTGCGTTGCGCAGTAACCCGACAGCGCGCAATTTGGCGCGCGCGCTTTGGCGTACGCGATAGCCATTTGAACGGTCTGGTCTGAATCGAAGCGTTCGCCACCCGGTAGTCGCCCGTAAGCGGCCGCCCATCCGCGGTCGCCGCCAATCGGTCGCCGCCAGTCGGTCGCAATCGCCCAAAGGGCATGGCCCGATCGTGGAGCGTCGGAACGTACTCGCTTTCAGTGTGTCGCAACGGTAGTCTGTCTTTTGTGCGTTGCCAGTTCGCGTTCGCCGGGCAGTCAGCGTACGGCGCGCCTCGCGACCGTCCGTCAGCCTCCCCTTGCCCGCTCATGAACCTTCGAAGCTCCGTCCCCGATTCCCTTGAAGCCCTGCCCAACGCGCGTGGCGGTGCGGTCCGTACCGCCGAACTCGCGCTGGCCGAGGCGCTGCTCGCGTTCGAGCAGCAGGAGGAAAGTGCGGTGGCGTTGCTGCGCGCGTCGAACGCGCTGCGTAGCGCCGGCTGGCTGAGCGCGCAACGCTTCGCAGACGCGCTGGTGCGGCTTTCGCCGCTGGCGGCGGGCAACGCCGCAGGAACAGGCGACGCCCGCGCGGCGTTCAGAGCGGCATTGCGCGACTTTCGCGCCGCGCTCGAGCGGCACAATCTGCGCGAGCTGGCCTGCTCGCCGCTGTTATTCAGCCATTACCGCGCGGTGTGCATCCATTTATCCGAGCACACGCCGGGGTCGAGTGCCGCGTTCGAAGACCTCGCATTGGCCGCGCGACCGGTCCCGATCGCGTCGATGCCGGTGCGTTCCGCCGATCAACTGGCCCTTCTGCGTGCGCGCTACGAGCGTGCGCTGCTGCCGGTACTGCGCTCGCAGCACGATAACGGGCGCACCGCGGTGCGCGCCATCACCGATGCGGCGCTCGATGACATCGACGCCGTCCTTGCCGAACTCGCAGGCCCCGATCCTTACGACTTCTGGCGGCTCGCGCAGGCATGCGCGAAGGCATTGCGCGTGAGCGGCCGTGCTGCGCTCGATGCCGACGGCCGCCGTTTCTATGCCCGCTGCAATCTGGCGCTGGGCGACCATGCGCGCGGCATCGAGCGCGCGCCGCGCTCGCTGGTGCGCGCCACACTTGCGCTGCTCTGGCGCGACTACGCGTTGTTCGGCGCCGCTGCGGAAGATGCCGGGCAGGTCGAAGTGCTGCGCGACTATGGCCTGACGGTCGACTGGCACGTGGCCGCAACGCAGGCATCCGAAATGCTGTGGGAAGCTGGCGTCGCGCAGGCGCAGGCAGTGAGCGCCGACCTGACGTCGCAGACGCGCGATCTGGGCGTGCTGACTGTCAACGCGCACGCCTACGAGGATTTTCTGCAAACAGCCGACGCGTCGATTGTCGCGCTGACGGACCACGCCCGCGCAGCGGAACAGCCTGAAAAGGCCGACCCGGGCGAGGCGCTGCAAGCCAGCGACGCGGCCTACCGGCTGGGCGCCGCCGCATGCGCGCTTGGCCTCGGGCACGCAGCGTTGCTCGCCGACGCGCTGGGCCTCGCGTGGCGCCGCCGCGCGCATGCGGGCGTCTCCGCGCCGGCGGTCCGCGCGCACGTCATGGTCGAGGCACCCGCTGTGAGCACACTGGAGCAGTCGGCCGAAGCGTTGCGCGCGACGCTGCACAAGGTTGCCGCGGGCGTAGCGCCGCCGGTCAGCGGGGACGCTTTGGCGGTGCTCACGCGCTCGATCGAGCAGGGCGGACCGTGACGGACAACCCGGCAGATCCGGCAAAAACCGGCACGCGCGGGGCACGAGCCACGCCGGCCCGGCTTGCGGCGCGATGAGTATGCGTTGCCTCACCTCGCTCGAAGCCTCTGGCGCATTTCCGGCGTGGCGCGTCATCCCGCCGGCCTGCAGCGTGGCCGCGACTCGCGTGCGTGATAGAGTGCAACTAGACTGCAATCTGATCCGCCGCCGGTGACTTGCGGCACGCGTGAACGAACATTAACGAACACTTCAGGGCGCATGTCGCGGTCACGCCGACAGCCCGCCATCCTGCATCGTCTTTGCTAAAATCCGAACTATGTCCAAGAGTACCGATCGCATCAATCTGACCAACCAGTTCCTGATCGCCATGCCCAACATGGCCGATCCGACGTTCTCGGGAACGGTGGTCTACCTTTGCGATCACAGCGAGCGTGGCGCGCTCGGCCTCGTGATCAACCGGCCGACCGACATCGACCTGCAATCGCTTTTCAATCGCATCGACCTCAAGCTCGAGATCGAACCCCTTCTGCATGTGCCCGTGTATTTCGGCGGCCCGGTGCAAACCGAGCGCGGCTTCGTGCTGCACGAACCGAAAAGCGGCGGCGGTTATACGTCGTCCATGTCCGTGCCGGGCGGTCTGGAAATGACCACGTCGAAAGACGTGCTCGAGGCGGTCGCCGGCGGCACCGGGCCGGAGCGTTTCCTGCTCACGCTGGGTCATGCGGGTTGGGGCGCCGGTCAGCTCGAAGAAGAGATTTCGAAGAACGGCTGGCTCACGGTGGAAGCCGATCCGAAAATCGTCTTCGACGTGCCCGCCGAAGACCGCCTCGAAGCCGCGCTCGCGCTGCTCGGCATTTCGCTGTCCATGCTGTCGGGCGAGGCGGGCCACGCATGAGCCTCGTAGCCGGACGTGAGGCGACGCTGCTTGCGTTCGACTATGGTGAAAAACGGATTGGCGTCGCGGTCGGCAATTCGCTGACGCGCAGCGCGCGGCCGCTCGTCATCGTGCCGAACCGCGGCCGCGAATATCGCTTCGAGGCGGTCGGCAAGCTGATCGCCGAATGGAAGCCGGACGCGCTGATCGTCGGCTTGCCCATGCATCCGGATGGCGCTCCGCATGAAATGACCCGGCTCGCCACGCGCTTTGGCAATCAGCTGAATGGCCGCTTCAATCTGCCGGTGACATGGGTGGACGAGCGCTATTCGTCGGTCGAGGCGAAAGCGGGCATTCGCGCCGGCAACGGCCGCGCCGACATGCTCGACGCCGAGGCCGCCAGCATCATCCTCCAGCAATATCTAGACGGACTTTCCGACGATCATGAGTTCCATTGACGCCGAAGCGCTATATTGCGCGTTGCTCGACCAGATTCGCGCGGCCTATGGCGACCAGCTCGGCGCCGGGCCGGATCGCGCCGAACGGCCGGTGCTCGCCGGCATCTATAGCGGCGGCGTATGGCTTGCCGAACGCCTTGCGCGCGACCTGAAGCTGCCAAGCTTCGGTGTCGTGAACGTGGCGCTGCATCGCGACGACTACGCGAAAAAAGGCCTGCATTCGCAGGCAAGCCCGACTTCGCTGCCTTTTTCGGTGGACGGTCGCCATATCGTGCTGGTCGACGACGTGCTGTACACCGGGCGCACCATTCGCGCCGCGCTCAATGAACTGTACGACTACGGCCGCCCGGCCGCGGTCGAGCTGGCCGTGCTGGCCGATCGTGGCGGCCGCGAGTTGCCGGTGGCGGCGCGTTTTGTCGGCGGCGCGGTGGACGTGTCCGCCGACGCGACGCTCGTGCTTGCCCGTGACGAGGGCGGCGCCGAGGGCAGTCCGCGTTTCACTTTTCATACCGAGGCGCGCGTCGATTGAACGAGGCGCGAGCCCGAATGCGCGCTCACCCATGCGCAATGCACCCGCATCGCCCAACTCGCGGACCGGTCGCCCCCACGCCGCACCGAAGTCCCTCACACGCAGCACGCATCGACACCGATCACGTTGAAGCCCGTTTCTGAAGCAGGTACGCCATGAACACCGCCACTCAAGCTCCCACGGATTCCGCCGACAGCGCCACCGAGCGCTTTCGCTATGGCTTCCTGAAGGGCAACCCGCAGCTCACGAAAAACGGCGAGCTCAAACATCTTCTGTCGATCGAGGGCTTGCCGAAGTCGATCGTCAATCACATTCTCGATACCGCCGAACAGTTCGTCAGCGTGACCGATCGTGAGGTGAAGAAAGTGCCGCTGTTGCGCGGCAAATCGGTGTTCAACCTGTTCTTCGAGAATTCGACGCGCACGCGTACGACCTTCGAAATCGCGGCGACCCGTCTGTCGGCGGACGTGCTGAATCTGAATATCAACGCGTCGTCCACGAGCAAGGGCGAATCGCTGCTCGACACCATCAACAATCTGTCGGCCATGCACGCGGACATGTTCGTGGTGCGCCACGCGTCGAGCGGCGCGCCGTATCTGATTGCGCAGCACTGCGCGCCGCACGTGCACGTGATCAATGCCGGCGACGGCCGCCATGCGCACCCCACGCAGGGGCTGCTCGACATGTACACGATCCGTCATTACAAGAAAGATTTCACCGGGCTGCGGGTGGCGATCGTCGGCGACATTCTGCATTCGCGCGTTGCGCGCTCCGACATTCACGCGCTCACCACGCTCGGCGTGCCGGAAGTGCGCGCGGTCGGCCCGCGCACGCTGCTGCCGGGCGGCCTCGAACAGATGGGCGTGCGCGTGTTCCACAATCTCGAAGAAGGCATTCGGGACGTGGACGTCATCATCATGCTGCGTCTACAGAACGAGCGCATGAGCGGCGCATTGCTGCCTTCGGCGCAGGAGTATTTCAAGAGTTGGGGGTTGACGCCCGAGCGCCTCGCGCTTGCCGCGCCCGACGCCATCGTGATGCACCCGGGCCCGATGAATCGCGGCGTGGAGATCGATTCGCAGGTCGCCGACGGGCCGCAATCCGTCATCCTGAATCAGGTGACGTTCGGCATCGCGGTGCGCATGGCCGTGATGGGCATTGTTGCCGGCAATCACGACTGAGCTTGCCGTTCACCCGGCAGGACGCAAAGAACGTATAGACGCACAAACGTACAGACGCACAGGACACAACCCGCACATCACGCGGAACCTGGCTGAACACAAAGGCAGCGCATGAAGATTCATATTGAAGGCGGCACGCTGATCGACCCGGCAGCGGGTACCGAACAGAAGCAGGACATTTTTATCGCGGCGGGCAAGATCGCCGCCATCGGCACCGCGCCCGCTGACTTCCACGCGGAAAAAACGCTCGACGCGAAAGGGCTGTTCGTCGCGCCCGGTCTGGTCGATCTGTCCGCGCGTCTGCGTGAGCCGGGCTACGAACATAAGGCCACGCTCGAATCGGAAATGGCCGCGGCGCTCGCGGGTGGCGTGACGAGTCTCGTATGCCCGCCCGACACCGATCCGACGCTCGACGAACCCGGCCTCGTCGAGATGCTCAAGTTCCGCGCGCGCAATCTGAACCAGGCGCATGTCTATCCGCTCGGCGCGTTGACCGTCGGTCTGAAAGGCCAGGTCATCACCGAAATGGTCGAGCTGACCGAAGCAGGGTGCATCGGCTTTTCGCAGGCGGATGTGCCGGTGGTCGACACGCAGGTCCTGATGCGCGCGTTGCAGTACGCGAAGACGTATGGTTTTACCGTGTGGCTGCGTCCCGTGGACGCGTATCTCGGCAAAGGCGGCGTGGCCGCGAGTGGCGCGCTGGCGTCGCGGCTCGGGCTGTCGCGCGTGCCGGTGTCGGCGGAAACCATCGCGCTGCATACGATTTTCGAACTGGTCCGCGTGACCGGCGCGCGCGTGCACCTGTCGCATGTGTCGTCGGCGGCGGGCATCGAGTTGATGCGGGCGGCCAAGGCCGAGGGCTTGCCGGTCTCCTGCGACGTCACCGTGAACCACGTGCATCTGATCGACCTCGACATCGGCTATTTCGACGCGCAGTTCCGGCTCGATCCGCCGCTGCGTCAACAGCGCGATCGCGAAGCGATTCGCGCGGGCCTCGCCGACGGCACCATCGACGCGATCTGTTCCGACCACACGCCGGTGGACGACGACGAAAAGCTGCTGCCGTTCGCCGAAGCCACGCCGGGCGCAACGGGGCTCGAACTGTTTCTGTCGTTGACGGTGAAATGGGCCGACGAAGCGCGCATGCCGCTCGCGAGCGCGTTGAACCGCATCACCACGTCGCCGGCCAATGTGCTGAACCTGGACGGAGCAGGTCGCATTGCGGTGGGCGGCGTCGCCGATCTCTGCGTGTTCGATCGCAACGTGCATTGGCGTGTCGAGCCGCGCGCGCTGAAGAGCCAGGGGCACAACACGCCGTTCCTCGGCTACGAGCTGCCGGCGCGGGTGCGGGCGACCATCGTGTCCGGTCATCTCGCGTTCGAACAGCGCTAACTGCGCGCCTTTGGCCAGTCACGGAATGATCCGACCATGAAGCTCGCGTTACGCAAGGCCCGGCTCGTTGCTCATCTGCTGCATGGCATGTGGATCGTCGCCACGCGCTTTCCCCACGCTAGCGCCGACGTGCGCCGCACGCTGAATCGCGAATGGTCGCTGAAAATGCTGCGGCTGTGCGGCCTGCGCCTCGTCGTGCATAACGACGGCGCGCGGCTCGACCGCGGCGCGCTGGTGGTGGCCAATCACATTTCGTGGATCGACATCTACGTGATCAATGCGTGGCGGCCCACGCCGTTCGTCTCCAAAGCGGAGATCCGGCAATGGCCGGTGGTCGGCTGGCTCGCGCAGCAGCTGGACACGGTGTTCATCCAGCGCGAGAAACGCAGCGACGCGAAGCGCATCATGCATGAACTCTCTGCGCGCCTGAGCGCCGGCGAGCTGATGTGCGTGTTTCCCGAGGGCACCACGTCCAATGGACTCGCACTGCTGCCGTTTCACGCGAACATGTTTCAGGCCGCCGTGTCGGCGTCAGCGCCGGTTCAGCCGCTTTGCATCATGTACGAGGACGCAAGCGGCCGGCAGTCGACCGCACCGGCCTATATCGACGACCTGTCACTGGCCGATTCGTTGAACATGCTGTTAAATCGCGGCCCGTTGACCGCGCACGTGTATGTGGGCGCGCCGCTCGCGCCGGGCGCGGACCGCCGCGCGCTGGCCGCGCAAGCCGAAGCGGTGATCGGTGCGGCGTTGCGGGAGCTGCAGGGCGGCACCGCACGCGCCGGCGCAATATTGGTGGAGCGGGCGGACTCGCCAGAAATCGCGAATCTGGAAATCGACGCGCTGGTCAAGCGGCCCGGTGATCGTCGGCCCGGTCAATCGGCCTGATCATTTGCCGACAACCGGCGGATGCCGGCGAGCTTTAATTCCCGCTGCCGCCGGGTTCGCGGCACGACTCGCAATTCACCTGCGTCAGCGTACGCGCGGCGGGGTCCTGCGTTAGCCGGATGGCGGAGAGCTTTTCGCCCCACACACAGCCCGAGTCGAGCCCAATCAGATTGTCACGCACGGTCAGACCAAGCGCGGCCCAATGACCGAATATCACGGTGACGTCCGCCGTTTTGCGCGATGGCACGTCGAACCACGGCATACAACCCGCCGGCGCTGCGTTCAGACCGCCGCTGCTGCTGAAATCCATCGTGCCGTCGGCATGGCAGAAGCGGATACGCGTCAACGCACTGCACGTGATGCGCAAGCGGTCGATGCCTTTGAGCTTCGGCGTCCAACGGTTTGGCTCGTTGCCATAGAGACCGGCAAGCGTCTCCTTCCAGTTCGGCGCGCGCAGTGCGCGCTGCAGTTCGTCTGCGAGTTCCAGCGTCAGATTCACGTCCCATTGCGGCAGCACGCCCGCGTGCACCATCAGCATTCCGTTCTCGAAATGCGCGAGCGGGCGGTGACGCACCCACTCGAGCAGATCGGCGGCGTCAGGCGCGGCGAGAATCTCCTCGATCGTGTCGCCTTTCTTCGACTTGCGGATGCCCGCCGATACCGACAGCAGATGCAGGTCGTGATTGCCGAGCACCGGCACCGCCCGCTCGCCGAGCGCGATGACATCACGCAACGTGGCAAGCGATTCCGACCCGCGGTTGATCAGGTCGCCCGCGAACCAGAGCGGCGTATCGGCAGGCGGTGCGGCCTTGGCGAGCAGTTGCTGGAACGGCTTGCGGCAACCCTGCAGATCGCCGAAGGCGAGCGGAGCCGGGAGCGGCGGTGACAGCGGGGAAGTCGTGGCGGCGGAGGTCATCGGGGGAAGTGAGTGCGGTTCGATACAGGCGGTTCGCATAACGTGTGCCGCGTTCGGCGGCGCAACATGCTGGCGTGACATAATAGCCCGTCTGAAGTGCTGCCATCGTGACGCGCGGCGCCGGCAGCGGCCGGCAAGCCTTAAAGCAGGCTTCGTCCGCGCTATTGCACCACAACAGGATGACCTACGTGAACGGAGCCGGCATGTCGTCTTCTCATGCAAAGCAACCGGTGCGCACGCTCATTACCGGCGCCAGCGGTTTTACCGGTCGCTATCTGGTCGAAAACCTGGCGGCGCGGGGTCACACGGTGATCGAAACCATCGTCGGGCGCAATGAAGCGGAGACCCCTCTACGGCTCAGGCTCGACGTCACGTCGCCGGAAGCCTGCCGGCGGGTCATTGACACCGCGCGGCCCGACTACATCGTGCATCTTGCGGCAATCAGTTTCGTCGGCCACGACGATCCGCTCGACTTCTACCGCGTCAACGTGATCGGCACGCTGAACCTGCTGGAGGCGTGCGCGGCGGTTGGCCATACGCCGCGCAAGCTGTTGATCGCGAGCAGCGCAAACGTCTACGGCAACGTGGCAAGCGGTGCAATCGACGAGACTTTTCCGCTTACGCCCGTCAATCATTACGCGGCCAGCAAGGCGGCAATGGAAACGATGGTGCACACGTGGTTCGACCGTCTGCCCATTCTGATCGCGCGGCCGTTCAACTACACCGGGCGCGGCCAGGCGTCGAACTTCCTGGTGCCGAAAATCGTCGGGCATTTTGCGCGCCGCGAGCGTTCCATCGAGCTTGGCAACATCGACGTCGCGCGCGATTTCTCCGACGTGCGCTATGTGGCGAACGCCTACGAAGCGCTGCTCGATTCCGAGGCCACCGCTGCAACGGTCAATGTCTGCACGGGCACGCCGTACACGCTGCGCGAGATTCTTTTGGCAGCCAGCGACATGACGGGTCATGAACTCGAGGTTCAGATCAACCCGGCGTTCGTGAGGCAAACGGATGTGAAGATGCTGGCCGGCTCGCCCGCCAGGCTGCGCTCGCTGGCGCCTAAAGTCGAGTCGATTCCGTTCATGGATACGCTGCGCTGGATGCTCGCCGCCTGAACCCCGAGGCTGAACGCCTTATTTCGTCAAATCAAGGGTGCCGCACGCGCCGGACTGCCGTAGTCCAGCGAGCGCGGCACTTTCGTTTGGCGCCGCGCTCGCGGAGCGAACGGCGCGGCGCACGCAATAGAAACGGAAATTGTCAAGCTGTTTCAAGTTGTTAGGGTTCTAGTTTTTGCCCGTTGCGGCTTTATAATCGGGGATTCATAAGATTGGCGTCCAAGCGCCTGCCGGCGGTATAGGGCAGGCGCCACGGCAATGACAATAATCGGACACCACAACGCAGGGTGAGCGGATCGGCGACCTGATCGCGACCGCCGCCAACCTCTAGAAGGGATTTACATGATTCTGGTAACGGGCGGTGCCGGCTTTATCGGCGCCAATTTCGTGCTCGACTGGCTGAACGCGTCGGACGAAGCGGTGTTGAACGTCGACAAGCTCACGTACGCGGGCAATCTCGGTACGCTCAAGTCGCAGCAGGGCAACCCGAAGCACATCTTCGCGCGCGCCGACATTTGCGACCGCGCCGCGATGGACGCGTTGTTCGCCGAGCACAAGCCGCGCGCCGTGCTGCACTTCGCCGCCGAAAGCCATGTAGACCGTTCGATTCACGGTCCGGCCGACTTCGTGCAGACGAACGTCGTCGGCACGTTCACGCTGCTCGAAGCCGCCCGCCACTACTGGAATTCGCTTAACGACGCCGACAAGGCCGCGTTCCGCTTTCTGCACGTGTCCACCGACGAAGTATTCGGCTCGCTGTCCGCCACTGATCCGCAATTCTCCGAAACCACGCCCTACGCGCCGAACAGCCCTTACTCGGCCACCAAGGCGGGTTCCGACCATCTGGTTCGCGCCTACCATCACACGTATGGGCTGCCGGTGCTGACCACGAACTGCTCGAACAACTACGGTCCGTACCAGTTTCCCGAAAAACTGATCCCGCTGATGATCGCCAACGCACTCGGCGGCAAGCCGCTGCCGGTTTATGGCGACGGTCAGAATGTGCGCGACTGGTTGTATGTTGGCGACCACTGCAGCGCGATCCGTGAAGTGCTCGCGCGCGGCACGCCGGGCGAAACGTACAACGTCGGCGGCTGGAACGAGAAGAAGAATCTCGACGTCGTGCATACGCTGTGCGATCTGCTCGACCAGTTGCGCCCCAAGGCCGACGGCTCGTACCGTGATCAGATCACCTATGTGAAGGACCGCCCGGGCCACGATCGCCGCTATGCGATCGACGCGCGCAAGCTCGAACGCGAACTCGGCTGGAAGCCGGCGGAAACATTCGAGACCGGTCTTGCGAAAACGGTTCGGTGGTATCTGGACAATCAGGCATGGTCCGACGAAGTCGCTTCGGGCGAATATCGGAAGTGGATGACGACACAATATGCACTCTAAGTCGACTCCTCCAACGCTGCTGATCACTGGAGCGAACGGACAGGTCGGTTTCGAGCTGCGGCGCAGCCTAGCGCCGCTCGGCCGTGTCGTCGCGCTCGACCGGGCACGCTGCGATTTGTCTCAGCCCACCCTGTTGCGCGCGCTGGTACGTGAGTTGCGGCCCAATGTCATCATCAATGCCGGCGCTTATACGGGAGTGGACAAGGCGCAGAGCGATCGGGCGCTCGCGCTCGCTGTCAACGGCGTCGCACCCGGCGTACTGGCCGAAGAAGCGCGCGCGCTAGGGAGCCTGCTTGTCCACTATTCGACCGACTACGTTTTCGACGGTACGAAGCAAGGGGCGTATGTTGAGTCCGATGCGGTCGGACCGCTCTCGGTGTACGGCGAAACGAAGCTGGCCGGTGAGCGCGCCATTGCCGAGGCGGGCGGGTCGTCACTGATCTTCCGCACAAGCTGGGTGGCAGGCGCTCACGGCGCGAACTTTGCGAAAACGATGCTCCGGCTCGCGCAGGAGCGTGACAGCCTGCGCATCATCGCTGATCAAACCGGCGCGCCAACCATGGCTTCGCTCATCGCAGACGTGACCGCGCAGATCATCGCTCGTCACTGGCTCGCCGGGAACCCGGCCAACCTGCGCGGCGGCGTCTATCACCTGACCGCAGGCGGCGAAACCAGCTGGCACGGCTACGCGGCGGAAGTGCTGCGTTATGCGGCTGGACGCGGCGTCGCGTTGAAGGTCGACCCAGTGCGCGTCGAGGCAATCCGGACCAGCGACTATCCGCTGCCTGCGCCGCGGCCCGCCAACTCTTGTCTCGATACCACAAATCTGCGCGAGACTTTCGGTATCCACCTGCCGGACTGGCAGCAGGGCGTGCACTATTTGCTCGATCAGCTACTTACCTAACCTTCTATCATGCGCAAAGGCATTATTCTGGCCGGCGGCTCTGGCACGCGGCTTTACCCGATCACCCGGTCGGTCTCGAAGCAGCTTCTGCCGGTGTACGACAAGCCGATGATCTACTATCCGCTGTCGACGCTGATGCTGGCGGGTATCAGAGACATTTTGATCATCTCGACGCCAGAAGACACTTCGCGTTTCGCCGACATGCTCGGCGACGGCAGCAAGTGGGGCATTAACCTGCAATATGCCGTTCAGGCCTCGCCGGACGGGCTCGCGCAGGCGTTCGTGATCGGCCGCGACTTCATTGCCGGTGATCCGTCCGCGCTGATTCTCGGCGACAACATTTTCCACGGCCACGACCTTGGTCTCGAACTGAATAACGCGTCGCAGCGCGGGTCGGGCGCGACCGTGTTCGCCTATCACGTGCATGACCCGGAGCGCTACGGCGTCGTTGAATTCGACATGAATTTCCGCGCGCTGTCGATCGAGGAAAAGCCGGCCGCTCCGCGTTCGAGCTATGCGGTGACCGGCCTATATTTTTACGACAGCCAAGTATGCGACATCGCGGCCGACATCAAGCCGTCGGCGCGCGGCGAACTGGAAATCACGGACGTCAACAAGCGCTATCTGGAAGCGGGCCAGTTGGACGTCGAAATCATGGGCCGCGGTTACGCATGGCTCGACACCGGCACGCACGACTCCCTACTGGAAGCGTCGAGCTTCATCGCCACACTGCAGAAGCGCCAAGGGCTAATGGTCGCTTGCCCGGAAGAGATCGCGTATCGCTCGAAATGGATTAGCGCCGACCAGCTCGTCGAACTGGCCCGTCCGCTCGTCAAGAGCGGCTACGGCCAGTATCTGCAGCGTATCGTGGCCGAAGCGATCAAATAGGAACAGTGATGAGTCTGAACGTAATCCTGACGGCCCTGCCGGATGTGCTGATTCTCGAGCCCAAGGTCTATGGCGACGCACGCGGGTTCTTCTACGAGAGCTTTAACGCGAAGGCCTTTGAGGCCGCCACCGGCCTTAAGCGCGACTTCGTGCAGGACAACCATTCGCGCTCGTCGCGCAACGTGCTGCGCGGCCTGCACTATCAGATCCGCCAGCCGCAGGGCAAGTTGGTGCGCGTGGTCGCAGGCGAAGTGTTCGACGTCGCCGTCGATCTGCGCCGCGATTCGCCGACGTTCGGCAAATGGATGGGCGTAACGTTGTCGGCGGAAAACCGGCGGCAATTGTGGGTGCCCGAGGGGTTTGCACACGGCTTTGTCGTAACGTCCGCCACTGCCGAGTTTTTGTACAAGACAACCGACTACTGGTATCCGGAACACGAGCGGAGTCTGCTGTGGAACGACCCCGACATCGGTGTCGACTGGCCCATCGAAGGCGAGCCTTCGATGGCGGCGAAAGACGCGGCAGGCAAGCGCCTCGCCGAGGCGGATGTGTTCCCGGCCGGCGTTTTCTAAAGCCTGAACGGCATCGCTGCACCCTGCACGTTAGCGCCGGCCGTTGCCTGCTTGGGACGAATCCGGTCAGAGGCAGGCGTGTAGAATACTTTGAAGTTTTTATGACGGTTTAACTTTCCGTCGATTGCGCGGTCGTGGAAGGATGGAGCAGTCCATGGTTCGCCTACCATTGGGCGCAGGATTGCATCGACCTAGGGGAAATTTGTGAGTCTGATACCTATTATCTTGTGCGGCGGGGCCGGTTCACGACTGTGGCCAGTCTCGCGTGAACTGCACCCAAAGCCGTTCATCCGTCTTGCCGATGGCGAGAGTCTGCTGCAAAAAGCGTTCTTGCGGGCGGTGACGCTGCCTGGTGTCGAGCAGGTACTGACGGTCACAAATCGCGAGCTGTTCTTCAAGACCGAGGATGAATTCCGCGAAGTTAACCATACTCACTGCGCGACGTCGTTCATCCTCGAACCGTTCGGTCGGAACACCGCCGCGGCTGTCGTGGCTGCGGCGTTGCGGGTTGCCGAGGCACAGGGTCCCGAGTCGGTGCTTCTGGTGCTGGCCGCCGACCATTTGATCACGAACCAGGCCGCCTTCGCCGCAGCGGTCGAGCAGGCCGAAAGCATCGCGAAAAAAGGCAGGATCGTCACCTTCGGCATTCGTCCGGAGACGCCGGAAACCGGCTACGGCTATATCGAGGCGGACGGCCACCGGGTCGTGCGTTTCGTCGAGAAGCCGTCGCTGGACAAGGCGCGCGAGTATGTCGAGTCGGGTAACTTCCTGTGGAACTCGGGCATGTTCTGCTTTACCGCGCAGGCCATTCTGCGCGAGTTCGAACTGCATGCCCCGGACATTCTCTCCGCGACCAAAGCTTGTCTCGCCCAGTCGCGCGCCGCGCAGGCGGCCGGTTGGACTCAAGTCGAGTTGGAAGCGAAGCTGTTCGGCGAGGTGCGCGACGAGTCGATCGACTATGCGATCATGGAGAAAACCGCCGAAGCCGCTGTCGTGCCGTGCGCAATCGGTTGGAGCGACGTGGGTTCGTGGGCGGCCATCAGCGAGCTGACCCGGCCGGACGACAACGGCAACCGTATCGAAGGCGATATGCTGCTGCACGACGTACGCGACTGCTACCTGGTCAGCCATGATCGACTGATCGGCGCAGTGGGCGTCGAAAACCTGATCGTTATCGACACGCCGGACGCGCTGCTGGTTGCCGATCGCAATCGTGCACAGGACGTGAAGCACCTGTACTCGGCGCTTAAGGCGCAGGGCCACGAGGCGCACCGGTTGCATCGCACGGTGCACCGGCCGTGGGGTACTTACACGGTGCTGGAAGAAGGGCAGCGGTTCAAGATCAAGCGCATCGAGGTCAAGCCGGGCGCCAGCCTGAGTTTGCAGATGCATCACCATCGCAGCGAGCACTGGATCGTCGTGAGCGGAATGGCGAAGGTCGTCAACGGCGAGCAGGAACTCTTTATTTCCACTAACGAGTCGACCTACATTCCGGCAGGTCACAAGCACCGGCTTGTAAATCCTGGCGTGATCGACCTTGTGATGATCGAAGTGCAGAGCGGCGAATATTTGGGTGAGGACGACATCGTCCGCTTCCAGGACATTTACGGGCGTGCCTGACATGGTCGAACTCGTATCGCTCGAACGCGGCGGGCAGGAAGACATCACTACCCACACGCGCAACGACGACCTTCTAGTCGGCATCAAGGCGTCGCGCATCTGGGGCACGCTCGGTTGGCACGACATCAAGCAGCGCTACCGCCGCTCGGTGATCGGGCCGTTCTGGTTCACGTTGAGCACGGCGATCATGGTCGTGGTGCTAGGAGCGCTCTATTCCACGCTGTTGCATCAGAACATCAAGGACTATCTGCCGTATCTGGCGGTGGGCCTCGTAGTGTGGCAATACCTCGGCTCGATGGCCAACGAAGGCTGCATGGCGTTCATCGGCTCGGCGTATCTCATCAAGCAGATCCGGATTCCATTGACGGTTCACGTGTGCCGCATCGCCTGGCGGAATTTCGCGATTCTGCTGCACAGCCTGCCGGTCGTAATCGTGCTGATGATCACCTTCGGCAAATGGCCGAGCTGGGAATTCCTGCTGGTGCCGGTCGGCCTCGTCGTGCTGCTGCTGCATGGCATCTGGGTTGGCGTAGCGCTCGGTGTGCTATGCGCGCGTTTCCGCGACATTCCGCCGATCGTGACAAATCTCGTGCAGGTCGTGTTCTTCTTCACGCCGGTCATGTGGTCGCCGGAAATCCTAAAGGATCGCGCGTGGGTTGCCGAATACAACCCGCTGTATCATTTGATCGAAACAATTCGCGCCCCGCTCACCGGCCGCCCGGTTCACTGGGAATCGTGGGCGTGGTCGATCGGTCTGCTCGTTGCTGGTTTTGCTTTTGCGCAGTATCTGATGAGCAGATACCGTGACCGTGTTCCCTACTGGCTTTGATATTGTGAGTTCATTTATCGTTGCACAGGGAATCTCGGTTGAGTTTCCCATCTATGAAAATTCGCACCGATCGCTGAAAAAGGCCGTGCTCAATCTGACGACAGGCGGCCGCATCGGTCAGGACGCCGGCCGTCACGCGATCGTGTCGGCGCTCGACAACCTGAGCTTCCGTTTTTCGGACGGCGAGCGTATCGGGCTGGTCGGCCATAACGGCTCGGGCAAGACGACGCTTCTGCGCACGCTCGCGGGCGTGTACGCGCCTGTGCGCGGCAAGCTCACCATGAACGGCAAGGTAGCCTCCCTGCTCGACGTGTCGATGGGTCTGGACCCCGACGCCACTGGCTTCGAGAACATCTATCTGCGCGGCATTCTCGACGGCCTCAGACCGGCCACGATCCGCAGCAAGGTCGACGACATCGCCGAGTTTAGCGATCTGGGCGAGTACCTGAATCTGCCGGTGCGCACGTATTCGAGCGGGATGATGCTGCGCCTCGCGTTCGCCATTTCCACCAGCGTCGAAGCGAACATCCTCATCATGGACGAGTGGCTCAGCGTGGGCGACGCCGACTTTGCCGTGAAGGCGGCCGGCCGGCTCGAGAAGCTGGTCGGCCAGGCGTCCATTCTCGTGCTGGCAAGTCACGATCCCAAGTTGATTTCTCGCGTCTGTACGCGCAAGATCGTCATGCATCACGGCAAGATCGTTTCCGATGAACCGGTTGTCGCAACTGCCGATCCGGTCGAATAAATCCTATGCGGCGCACGATCCGTTCGGCTGGCGCTCACGTCCTTAACAAATGGCCATCTGATTCGATATGCGAGCTGATCATCCGTTGCTCCGTTATGCGGACCGTTTCTTCGCGCACCAGCCTTTTCGTACACTGAAAGGCATGGTGGGCGGCTATATCGGCTATCCGATCGCTGAAAAGCAGGAAAAGCGCAGCGTCACGCCGAAGGTCCAAGAGCTGGAGCGTCATTACCAGTTGCCGATGCGCGAGCGCCGCGCCATTGCCACCGCGCGGCTGCGCGACATGCTCGAATTTGCGGGCGCGAAGGTGCCGTATTACCGCGACCTGTTTCGGGAGCTGAATTTCGATCCGGCCAGAATCGCCGCAGAGCCGGCACGCTTGCAGGAACTGCCTTACCTGACCAAGAACATCATCCGCGAGCAGGGCGACCGGCTGTTGTCGCGTCCGCTTTCAGAACTTCGTCACCACGCGTGCAAGACGGGCGGTTCGACCGGCCTTGCCTGCACAGTCTTCTACGACGAAGAAGCGGCGGATTATTCGTCTGCCGTCACGCGCTATGCGCGCCGGCGCATCGGCAAACGCTCATACCGCAGCGAACTGCACTTTGCCTGCCGTTTCCCAGATGCAGTCGTGCCGCAGTGGCCGTCGCGCGAAGACTTCAAATGCTTCGTAAATAACCGCAGCAACATCTTTTTCGACCGCATCGACGACGTCGGCCTCGAAGAAATCTGGCAGACACTGCTGCTGCGCCGCCCGTTTCTCGTGCACGCGCATCCATCCACGATCTACGCGCTCGCCTGCTACATCGAGCGCAAGCAGGGCACGGGCAGCGCGTTCCAGGTGTTCGAGTCGAGTGGCGAACTGCTCGAACCGCACATGCGCAACGTGATCGGCCGCGTCCTGCAATGCCAGGTGATCGACCGGTACGGCCTCGCCGAACTTGGCGTGATGGCCTACGAGGTGGACGGCCATGAAGGTGGCTTCAAGATTTTCGAATCGGAAGGCTGGGCCGAAAGCCGTCTCGTTTCCGACAATCCGGACGGCGCGCACGAACTCGTGTTCACCGGCTTCCGCAATCGCCTGATGCCGCTGATCCGTTACGCCACCGGCGACCTCGCGAAAGTGGAGGAGCGGCGTGACGGTTTCTTCCTGACCAACGTGGTCGGGCGGATTCACGACGTAGTGCCGATCAACGGTGTCGCGCATCCGACGCACCACATCCAGGACATGCTGGATCACCGCGTCGGCGGAATCCAGGAGTTTCAGATCGACCTGCGCACCAGCCCGCCCACTTTGCGGGTGGTGCTCGAACCGTGGGCGAACGCGGACGCCACGAAGGGCAAGCTGCGCGCATTTTGGGGTGAAGGCTTCCAGGTCGCTTTTGTCGGTCACGACGACTTCATTCGTGTCGGCAGCCGGGCTAAATTCAGACACGTGGTGACAGCATGATTGGCATTCTTTTTCCGCGCAGCGCGCAACAGGCGGCCAAGCTGGTGCTCGCGGCCGTGCGCCGTAGCGTCACGCACGGCCAGGCGAGCGCGATTGCACGCGCCGACGACTCGGCGCCCTCCATTCGCGTCGCCGTCGATCTGCCCGACGCATGGGGCGACGAACTCGTCGCGTGGCTGCGCGCGGGCGCGCGTAAGTTGGTGGTGTTTGGTCGCGTGCCGGCGGCGCTCGCCGACTCGCTCGGCTGGCGCTACGCCGAATTTCCGGCAGAGCTGGAGGCGGCGAGCCGCAGCGAGCCCGCGCCGTCACGCGAGTTCCGCGCAAGCCGAGCGGCCGTCGAATATGGCGAGGCGGCGGCGGTGCTGGGCGCCCGAGCATGGGCGCGTCCCTTCGAACGCTTCGATTTCGCCGACGAGTGGAACAACCTGGGCTACGGTGCGATCCGCGCCGACGGCTCGTGCTGGAGCATCGCGCAAGGGCGCGATGCAGGCGTCGCCGAACTCGCTGCGCTGACCATTGACGGAGCTCGTCATAGCTCGTATGCGGCGCTCGCCGACGTCGGCGCGTCGAGCGTGCTGTGGTTCAATCGTGCGGTCGGCCCGTGCGATTCGTACGAATGGCGCGTCGTCGAAAACTTCCTGTCCGGCTATCGGGCGGACAGTCTGCCGTGCCAGCCGGTGTTGAGCGAAATCCCGTATGGCTACGACGCAGCGATCACCTCACGTCTCGATTGCGACGAAGACGTCGAATCGGCTCGCGATCTGTACATGCTCTATCGCCATCTGAACATCCCGTTCACGCTAGCGGTCCACACGGTGAATCTCGCCGACGAGCGCAATCATCCGATTCTGCGCGAGCTGCTCGAACACGGCGGCGCGGTGCTGTCGCACACTGCGTCGCACGCGCCGAACTGGGGCGGCAGCTACGAAGCGGCGCTGCACGAAGGCACGCATTCGGCCAACCTGCTGCACGGCGTGACGGGCCGGCGCGTGCGCTATGCCGTGTCGCCGTTTCACCAGTCGCCGGACTATGCGCTGCGCGCGCTCGCGGACGGTGGCTATATCGGCTGCGTCGGCGGCATCATCCGGAACGATCCCGAATTTGTACTCGCGCGCGGCGGCGAACTCGCCGGCATGCCGCACGGTTTCATCGGCCACAGCCAGCAGTGCATGCTGCACGGCGAATGCATGCTCGCCGAAGGCGACGCGCTCGCGGTGTTCAAGCAGGCCTTCGACCAGGCCTTCCAGACCGGTACGCTGTTCGGTTACCTGGATCATCCGTTTTCGCCGCGTTACGCGTATGGCTGGCCCGACGAACCCACGCGCGTTGCGGCGCACCGGGCGTTCCTCGACTACCTGTCGACGCGCGCGTCTAAGCCACTTTTCCTGCACGAAGAAGCCGCGCTCGATTTCCTGCTGCAACGTTCCCGCGTACAGGTCCGCGAAACCGGCGGCGCGTTCAGCGTGACGCTGCCGGACAGATACGGCGCGGACGGTCTGCAGGTCGGTATCGAGTATAAAAGACGCCTGCTACCTTGTGTTACTGAGGCCGCGCTTTCATGAAAGTATTGGTCGTCATAGGCACCCGCCCTGAAGTCATCAAACTCGCGCCGATCGTTGCCGCGTTGCGCGGCAAGCTCGACGTGCGCGTATGCAGCACTGGTCAGCATCGCGAGATGCTCGACCAGGCGCTGGACTTCTTCGGCATCGCGCCCGACGTTCGGCTGGACTGCATGCGTACTGGGCAGTCGCTGAACGAATTGTCCGCGCGCCTGCTAACGGGCGTCGATCAGGTGCTGGTCGAAGAGAAACCCGACTGGGTGGTGGTGCAGGGCGACACGACCACGGCGTTCTGCGCCGGTTTCGCGGCGTTCCAGCGTGGTATTGCCGTGGGCCATGTGGAAGCGGGTCTGCGCACCGGCAATCTCGCGAGTCCTTTCCCCGAAGAGGCCAACCGCGCACTACTGAGCCGCATTGCAACGCGTAACTTTGCGCCGACCGCGCGCGCCCGCGACAATCTGCTGGCCGAAGGCATTCCCGCCGAAAGCATTCTCGTGACGGGCAACTCGATCGTTGATGCTATCGGCCTCGTGCGCGCGAGGTGGCAGGATACGCCGCCGCAACTGCCGCCCGCACTGTCCGCCGAGGCGCCGCAGATTCTCGTCACCTGTCACCGCCGTGAGAACTTTGGCGCGGTCATGCTCGACATCTGCCGCGCGCTGCGCAATCTTTGCGGGCGCTATAGCGCCTATCAATGGGTCTT
Source organism: Paraburkholderia sp. PREW-6R (assembly GCF_039621805.1). Lineage (NCBI taxonomy): Bacteria > Pseudomonadati > Pseudomonadota > Betaproteobacteria > Burkholderiales > Burkholderiaceae > Paraburkholderia > Paraburkholderia sp. PREW-6R. Next base: position 668,467 of record NZ_CP155073.1, read on the forward strand.
TCCGGTGCACCTGAATCCGCAGGTGCGCAAGCCGGTCATGAATGAACTCGGCGGCGTTCCGAACCTGCATCTGATCGATCCGGTCGATTATCCGACCAGTCTCTATCTGATTAGCCGCAGCACGCTGATTCTGAGCGACTCCGGCGGCATCCAGGAAGAAGCGCCGACGTTCGGCGTGCCGGTCGTCGTGATGCGCAATCACACGGAACGCAGCGAAGGCGTGGACGCCGGATTCGCGACGCTGGCAGGCCAGCAATCCGACAACATTGAGGCCGCGGTGCGCAACTGGCTCGACGCGCCGGCACGCCGCGAAGCGCTCAGACACCAAGTGAATCCCTATGGCGACGGGCGCGCGTCGGAACGTACAGTGCAAAGCCTGCTCGGCCAGACGGCGGAGGCTTTCGGTGGTTGACAGGCAAGCGCGTGTCTCGCCCGGCGACTGCATCATGTTTTCGACAGCGGACTGGGACGAACCCTACTGGACCAACAAGCAGCACACGGCTGCGGTGCTCGCACGCCTGGGCTGGCGTGTGCTGTACGTGGAAAGCCCGGGCATCCGCTCGCCGCGCATGGCCAGCAAGCGTGACTGGAAACGCCTGTGGCGCCGATTGTGGCGCGGCGTGCAGTCCGTGGTGCTCGGGGCGCCGCAGCGCGACCACAACATCTGGGTGCTGTCGCCGCTTGTGTTTCCAGCCAAGCATCACTGGCCGTTCATCGGCTCGTTCAACAAGCTGCTTCTGCGCGGGACGATTGACCGGATGGCAAAGCGACTCGGATTCGACCATCCGGTGGTGTGGACGTATCACCCGTTCATGCTGAACGCCGTGTCGCACGTGGAGCGCGGCCCGACGGTATATCACTGCGTGGACGATCTGCGCGCGATTCCCGGCGTGGACATTGAAGCCTTCAATCTGGCGGAAGAAGAGTTGCTCAGGTCGAGTCAGGCGGTGTTCACCACGGCCCACGCACTGAAGGAACGCTGCAAGCGCCTGAACCCGAACACGCATTTCTTCGCAAACGTGGTGGATGCCGACCACTTCGAAGCCGCCATGCGCGAAGGCGGGTTGCCCGACGACCTCGAACGGATTCCAACGCCGCGGCTCGTGTACCACGGCGTGTTGTCCGACTTCAAGATCGACCTGCCGCTGCTGCTCGAAGTGGCGCGCCGTCGCAAGGACTGGAGCTGGGTCTTCATCGGCGAGGAGCGCGAAGGGCAGCAAAGCCCGCTCGTCGCCGAACTCAAGCGGTTGCCCAACGTGCATTTCCTCGGTTATCGAAGCTATCAGTCGCTGCCCGAGTATTTGCGCGGCATGCAGGTTGGCCTGCTGCCGACGCTGTTGAATGAGTACACGCGCTCCATGTTCCCGATGAAGTTCTTTGAATATCTCGCGGCCGGTCTGCCGGTCGTCTCGACGCCGCTCGCGTTTACCGAGCAGTTGTTCGACGGGCTGGAACTGGGCGGTGACGTGGCCAGCTTCGAGGTGGCCATCGAACGGCAACTGGCGCGCGGTCGGCTGACGCAAGAGGAGGCGCGCCTGTACGTCGGAGAAAACACGTGGGACGCCCGTACCGCAAAGATGCTCGAATATGTTCAATCGCTGAGACCCGTGTTATGAAAGTGTTGTTTTCAACCTATCCCATGGCGTTTCACACGCCCGGCGGCGGCGAAGTGCAGTTGCTTGCTTACGAGAAGCACCTACCGGCGCATGGCGTTGACGTCAAGCTGTTCGACATGTGGAAACCGGAGTTCCTGAAGTACGACGTGGTGCATTTTTTCTCATGTATCAGCGGCTCATACCACTTCTGTCACTTCGTCAAGCAACTCGGCTTGCCGCTCGTCATCTCTTCCAGCCTGTGGATCACCGAGGTAACACGTCATCTCTATCCGATCGATGAAGTCCGCGCGCAATTGAGTCTGGCCGACCGCGTCATCACTAATTCGAATCTGGAGAGCGATACGCTCGCGAGCGCGCTCGCATTGCCACGCGAAAAGTTTGCGACGGTCTACAACGGCATCGACGAATACTTCCTCAAGGACGTTCCGCCCAGCCTGTTCCGCGAGCATTTCGATCTGCCGGGCCGCTTTGTGCTGAACGTCGGCAATATCGAGCCGCGCAAGAACCAGTTGACGCTGGTGCGCGCTATGAAAGGGCATCCCGACGTCAAGCTCGTGCTGGTCGGCCAGCAGCGCGACCCGGCGTACGCGGCGCAGGTGCTGCGCGAGGGCGGCGACCAAGTCAGGTATCTCGGCGCGCTGCCGCACAACGAACTGCTGCTGTCGGGCTACGCCGCGTGCGACTTGTTCTGTTTGCCGAGCACGCTGGAGACGCCCGGGCTCGCCGCACTGGAGGCGTCCGCGCAGGGCGCACCGCTGCTCGTCACGTCCGAGGGCTCGTGCTCGGAGTATTTCGGCGATCGCGCCGCTTACGTGTCGCCGGATTCTGCGGACTCGGTACGCGATGCCATCGGTGCCATGCTGCAGCACGGCACCGCGCGAGCGGCTGCTGCGGCATCCGCATTTCGTCGCGATGCATTCACATGGGCTTCGACTACCGAAGCCTTGCGCCGTATTTATCAAGAACTTGTTTAACCAGCAGCGTCCGGCATCGACCGGCATGGATCTGGAAGAATTACCAGGAGGCGCAGAGGACATGAATTCCGGCTTGTTCGCGAACGATAGCGTGCAGAGTCGACCGCATGTGTTGATGGTCACGCACGTTTTGCCCTATCCGCCGGCAGCGGGCAACGAAATTCGCATCTACAAGATGCTGAAGTGGTTTCGCCGCAAGGGCTACGGCATCACGCTGGTGCTCAAGCCGCTCGGCGACACCGAAGTCACGAACGAATGCGTGCTCGGCCTGTGCGACGTGGTCGACAACCTGCATATTTTTGACAACCGCGTGATCCCGCCACGTGCCGACGTTGCGAGCGCGCGCGCGCCGCGTCCGGTCGACACGGATATGGACGATTGCATGCTCGCCCAGATTCAGGACGGCTTCTGTCCCGCGTGGTTCGTCGAGGAAGTGGCGGCGATCATCGCGGCAGTGCAGCCGGAAGTCGTGATCGCGCAATACGTGTTCACCAGCCGCGTTCTCGCGTTGCCGGAATGCGGACCGGCGCTACGCGTGATTGACGCGCACGATCTATTCTGCCGCAAGCAGGCCACGGTCGAGCAATACGGAATCAAGAACTACGGCCTGAGTCTCACCGACGACCAGGAACGTGGGTTGCTTAATCGCTCCGATGTCGTGCTGGCGATTCAGCGCGTCGAGCAGCTGGAAATCGCCAAGCTCGTGCCCGAGCGCAAGGTGCTGCTGGCCAGCTTCGATCTGGAAGTCCACACCGCAGACCCTCAACGCATGGTGCCCGATCAAGTGCTGATTGTCGCGTCGGGCAATGAATTCAACGTGCGCGGCACGCAGGATTTTCTCGACTACACGTGGCCGCTTATCCGCGAGGCCAATCCGAACGCGCGGCTGCGTGTGATCGGGCGCGTCTGTCGCGAGGTGACCTCGGACGATCCGACGGTATCGCTGCTTGGTTTCGTCGAAAGCCTCGATCTCGAATACCAACAGGCGGCCGTCGTGGTCAACCCGTGCCGTGTCGGCACCGGCCTTAAGATTAAGACGATCGAGGCCCTTGCGTGGGGCAAGGCGCATGTGGCGTGGCCCTCGGCGGCCGATGGCCTGCGTGAGCTCGGCGACGTCCCGGCGATCATCGCGACCAACGTGGTCGACTTCGCCGACGCGATCGTGGCCGTGCTGCGCGACGCGAAGAAACGAGAGACGTTGCAGCAGGGCGCCCATCGTTTCATAAGCGGACATTTTGGCGCGGAACATGTCTATTCCGGCTTGACCGACGCCATCGACGCCACCGTGGCCGGCAACATCGAAAAGGTGCAAAAGTGAGTGACAAGATTGCGATCATCGTGACGCCGGCAGACGGCGCTTATGTCTTGCCGCAACTGGCCTCGCTGAGCGGACACGCCACGAGCATTGTCGCGTTCGTGCACGCGGGCGCGGGTGCCAGCCTGCCGGAGTCGAGCCCTGCCTGGATGAAGGTCGTCGCTGTCGACACCGTCACGGACTACTATGCGGCGCTGAACCGCACGCTGCATCCGCTGATCGAAGCCGGAACGGCGGTGCTGTTCGTTTCACCGCACCACGTGTTCGACAACGCGGCGATTGGCACGCTACAGGGCGAGCTCGCCGCGGATTCGCTGTATGGCTTCGCACTGCCGCGCACCAACGTAGGCGGCTCGGCGCCGGTGCCGCGTTTGCGCGGCGAAGCGGCGGTCGACGGCCCGCAGGCGTTCGACGCGTTTTTCGACGGGTTGCCCGCGCGCCTGGGCGGCGGCATTGTGCAGGGCTTGCCCGTGCTGGTGCGGGCGAGTGTGCTCGCCACGTTCGGCCGCCTGAGCGGAAAGAGGTTCGACCTCGCCGATGCGCTCGCCACGCTGTTCATCCGCGCGAACCGGCGCGGCTTCAGCGCGGTGGTGTGCAACCGCGCGCTGTTCTTCGTGCCGGAAACCACTGCCTTCGGCGGGGCGGCCGAGCGGCCAGTGATCGAACGCGCGAAGGACTACTACCGCGCGCTCGACTGGCACGCCGAATTCCCCGAACAGCGTCTGGAAAAGCTGCTCTGGCATCGCTTGGCTGCAAAGCCGAAGCGCCAGGTGCTGTTCGACATCCGCAATCTCGCGCCGGGATACAACGGCACCGCGCAGCACATCCTCTCGCTGATGAAACCGCTGTGCGCGCTGGCCGGGCGATTCGGCATCGAGCCGCGCTTCTGGGTGTTGAAGGAGTCGGCAGAATTCCACCGGCTCGACTCGATCGCGCCGGGCCAGTTCGTGACCGAGTTGACCAGCGACGATCTGTTCGACGCTAGCATCCGTCTGTCGCAGCCATGGAGCTTCAGCGAATTGCGCGACCAAGCGTTCCGCTCGATGATTAACATGTACCTGATAATGGATGCGATTGCGTGGGACTGCCATTACATCCGCATGCCTCATATCGACGGCGTATGGCGCACGGCGGCCGCGCAAGCGGACGGCTTTGCGTATAACAGCGCGTTCACGCAGCGCGCGTTCCAGGAACGCTTTCCGGACGCGCGCAAGGTTCCCTCGGCGGTGTCGTACTGCTCTCTCGATCCGTCGGAATACTATGCAGCGGAAGTCGATCCCGCGAAGGCGCGGGAGGCGGCAGCGGCCAAGCCCTATCTGCTGGTGGTCGGCAATCAGTACTATCATAAGGGGCTGTACGAGGTCGTGCGTGTGCTGGCCGCGGGTTTCCCCGAGACTCAGATCAAGGTGCTAGGCGAGATCAGCGAAGAGTATCCGAACGTCGAACAAATTCCGTCCGGTTTGATCGCTCATGACGACATCGACCGTCTGTTCCGCGAATGTACGTGTCTCGTGTTTCCGTCGCATTACGAAGGATTCGGCTTGCCAATCCTGAAGGCGCTGTCGTTCGGCAAGCCGGTAATCGCGCGCCACAGCAGCCTGCTCGATGAGATCCGCGACCGTGTCAGCCCCGTCGACGGGATCGTGCCGTTCACGCGCAACACGGAATTGCTGCGCGCAATCGGCGAGGTGCTCGCCCGCGAGTCGCACTGGCGCGCTCAGAAAACCCAAGCCGCAACGCCGCGCGACGTGCACGACTGGGAGCGCGCCGCGCACGACATCCTGACGCTGTTGGAACGCGGACTCGCCAGCGTGAATGTCGAACGCTGTGTCGAGCGGCTCGAATTTTTCTATCGCTTCAACCAGTTCGACACGGAACGCGAAGGCTGGAGCAACGCGGACCAAAACAAGATCATCTTCGAGGTGGAGCTGGAGGAATGAAGTTACTGACTCTTTTCGTGCGTTATGGCGACTCGGATTATCAGGGTGCGTTCAAGCGCCTCTGTCAGCTCTATCAACGTATTGAAGGCCTCGACTACGACGCGGTTCTGATCGACACGGCGTTGCCGGTTGACATGCAGGTGAAGCTCGGACCGAAGATCCTGATGATCGGCGGCAACAACACGCGGCGTGAGTTCAGCGGTTGGAATACGGCGTTGGAGCGCTTTCCGGACCTGCTCGACGGCTACGACCTCGTGCATATCGTCACGTCTGCGTTTGAGAACGAATACAACGGCTTCTACCCTTACATCGAACGTCGCATGCTCTTGTATGCAGCGCGTCATCCCGAAGTCGCGCTCGCGCACGTTGACGCCTATCCGGACGCCGTGCGCCTGTTCGGCCGCAGCTTCCAGACGTGGGGCTGTTCGAAGTTCATCCTCGCGGCGCCGGAACGCATTCGCCGGCTGGCCACGTTTGTCGGCGACTTCAGTATCGACGATTTCTTCGCAAAATCGGCGAGCATGCCGTTTCGTCCAAATGCGCCGCTCTCGCAGAACTATCAGCAGCATCTGCTGAACTGGCTGACTGGCGAAGGGTTGCCGCATGGCCAGTGGCATTCGGTGTTCGAACTGTCCAGCGCCAATCTGCAGCGTTTTCATGCGAAGGCGATGTCGATCATCGACGAGCATAGTCTCTCGATGCGTCTGCGCGAAACCGGCGCCCGGATCGTCGATTACACTTGGCTGCATTCGCGCGGCATTGCCGCGAGCGCGTCGCAAATCCCGGACGAAGTCACGCAGGTCAAGCAGCGCAACCTGTTCCTCTTCAGCAATCCGATCATCGAGTCGCATCTGGACCTGATGGACCGGCCGGAGTCGAACAGTTTCCAACAGTTGTTCCACGTCACCGGCGATGCACCGTTCTCGCGCACCGCCGTGGTCGAAGCACTGTGGACCGGCAACCGCGAGTTGCAGAAGTATCTCGATCCCGACCGTCCGCTGCATAGCGCGGCGATCCACCTGAATCAGGACATGGCGATCGACGGGGAGCAGCGCGAATGGCTGGCGCAGCCCGACGACGAAATCACACAGGACAGTATCCTGCCGTTCACGCGCGGTATGCACGCCATTTGGCTGGCGCGCGACGATCTTCGCACATCGTTCGATGTCAACGAGCCGGACGGTCGCCGCGCGATGAACCGCTGGTGGATCCAGGAAGGCATGCACGACGCCCGTTATGCCGGCTTCGTGGACGCCGGCGCGTATTCCGAGATCGACGCCTTGACCACGCATGACATACCGCTGCCCATAACGCGCGGCCTGCACGCGGTCTGTGACGCACGTGAGGACATGCGCACGGCGATTGATCTGGCCGCGGCAGCAGGCCGCGAGGCCTTGCTCTCATGGTGGGTCCGAACGGGCATGCACGAGCCCGAGCTGCGCGGCTTCATGTCGGACGACATTTACGCACAGCCCTCGCCGACCGTCGAGCAGGATCAGCCGTTACCTGTCACGCGCGGTCTGCACGCCGTGCGCGACGCGCGTGACGACATGCACACGACCATGGATCTGTCGGGCGAAGCGGGGCGGCGCAGCCTGCTCAAATGGTGGTTGCAGACCGGCATGCAGCAGCCTGCGTTGAGCGGCTTCATGCCGGCCGGTATCTACGCGCAGCCATCGCCCTCGGTCGAACAGGATCAGGCGTTGCCGATCACGCGCGGCATGCAGGCGGTGTGCCTCTCGCGCGAGGACATGCGCGCGGCCATCGACCTGTCGACTGTGGAGGGCCGCCGCAAGGCAATAGCGTGGTGGGTGTTGACCGGCATGCATCAGCCCGAGTTGCAAGGCTTCATGCCCGTCGACGCGTATGCGCAGACGTCTCCGGCGGTCGAGCAGGATCATGCGCTGCCTATTACGTGCGGGCTTGTCGCGCTGCTCACGACCCGCGAAGACCTCGCGAAGCTGGATCTGGGCACGCGCGAAGGACGGCGGCAACTGATCTGCTGGTGGGTGAACGAGGGCCGTCTCGATACGCGGCTCGCGGGCTTCATGCAGAACGAGATCTACATGCAGCCGGACGCCACGCTGACGCAGGACGCGAGCTTGCCGATTACGCGTGGCATGCACGCGATCTGGCTGTCGCGCGACGATCTGCGCGACGTCATGGACATCGCCACGCCCGAAGGCCGCCAGGCGCTCGCCGACTGGTGGATGCGCGAAGCGCTCTACCGGCCCGACTTCGACTGTTTCGTGCATGCGTCCGTCTATGGCGACCTCGCGGCAGGCGTCGAGCAGGACACCTTCCTGCCTATCACGCGCGGGATGCACGCACTGCGCAACTCGCGCTCGGACCTGTTGGAATTCGCCGACCTGCGCACGCCGCAAGGGCGTGCAAGTCTGGTCGGCTGGTGGCTCATGGAAGGCGCGCACGACTCGCTGCTGTCGAGGCTGATTCCCGAGCACATCTACACGGACATCGATCCCGCGCTGCCGCAGGACGCCGGTATTCCGATCAATCGCGCAATGTGCGCATTCTACGTCACACGGCCCGACGCGCTCGACAACGACCGCGAACTGGGCACGCCGGAAGCCCGCAAGGCGCTGGTCAAGTGGTGGGTGGAGCAACTGGCGTACGGCACGCTGAGGTTGCCGTTCCGCATGACTGAGACGATGCTGTCGCTCGACGAATCCGGCTGGATGGTCACGCCCGACGTTGTGCATCCGCTCGCGCTTGCGCTGTACCAGGCGCGTGAAGACCTGCGCAACGCTTTCGATATCGGCACGCCGGACGGCCGTAAGGCGCTCAACGTCTGGTTGCACACTTACGGCCGCAACGAAATGAGCGTCAAGATCTATGGCTCGGTCGAAGCCGACGACTCGGGCGCCGAAGATGCGTCCGTGAAAGGCGGCTGGCGCGAGGGCGGCGTCAATATCGTCGGGTTCCCGCGCGGCGAACTAGGCATCGGCGAAGACGTGCGGATGGCGTCGCTCGCCATGACCACGGTGGATTGCGATCAATGCGTACCGCGTATCTCGCTGCGCATTGGGGCGCGCCAGTCGGACTTGGCGCTGCGCAATTACGAAGTCAACATGCCGCAGTACAAGACCAACCTGATCTTCCTGCCGCACTACGAGACGATCCGGTTGCTAGGCGCGTCCGGCGATTCGATTCTTGGTGGCCGCTACAACATCGGTTGTTGGCAGTGGGAACTGCCGCGATATCCGAAGGGGCTGGAGCTTGCGTTGGTCGTGGTCGACGAAATCTGGTCCAGTACCACATTTACCGCCGAGGCCATGCGCAGTGTCACTGACAAGCCGGTGCTCGTGATGCCGATGGCGGTACATCTGCCGGAGCTGACCCGCGCCTACGTGCGCCCGGAATTCGATCTGCCTGACAACAGGTTCGTGTTCCTGAACGTGCTAGACGGCAATTCGAGCGTGTACAGAAAGAACCCACTGGCGGTCGTGCAGGCGTTCCAAAAGGCCTTCCCGCGTGCAGTGGAAGGCGTCCATCTGCTGCTGAAGACGATGAACATGGGCACGCCGTCGGCGCAATGGGACAAAGTGCTGCTCCTGTGCGAGGGCGACCCCCGCATCTCGATCATTTCGGGCGCGTTGCCGCGTGAAAAGGTCATTGCGCTGCAATCGCTCGCCGACTGTTTCGTGTCGCTGCATCGCGCGGAAGGGTTCGGGCGCAATATTGCCGAAGCCATGCTGCTCGGCAAGCCGGTCATCGCGTCGAACTTTTCGGGCAATACGGACTTCACCAACGACACGACCGCCTTCATGGTGGACGGCGAGACAATTCCCGTGCTGCCGGAGCAGTACAGCTTCGGCGCAGGCCAATCTTGGTTCGACGCGGATGTGGACTCGGCCGCCGCGATGATGCAGCGCTGCTTTCAAGACAAGCCGGAGCGGGACGCGCGCGCGGCCGCCGGTCAGGCGTTCGTGCGCTCGCGCTATGCGCCGGAATCAGTGGGCCGCCGCTATCTCGAGCGGCTGCAAACGCTGAAACTGGTGCGCTAGGGGAGCGTGATGCGACTTTTTATTGCTGCACCCGACATCTGGCCGGGCGACGCCGTTGGCAACCATTGCATGAGTTTCGTGCGCAGCGCGCAGCGACTTGGCTATGAAGCCCGCGCGTTCGCGCAGCGTTCTGCCGGCGACGTGTCGCCGATCGACGAATTATTGTCGGCGGACAAGCCGGGCGGTATCGCCGCTGAAGACACGCTGCTCGTCAGCTACTCGATCCACGATCCGCTGCTCGACCAGTTGCTCGCGCTGCCGGGGCGCAAGCTCTGCTACTTCCATGGCGTGACCTCGCCGGAACTGTTGCGCGAGTTTGAGCCGGTCACGGCCGACCTGTGCGAGCGTTCGTTCGAACAGTTTGCGCAGCTAAAAAAGTTCGACGTGCTGATCGCGAACTCGCACGTGACCGCGCAAACCCTGACGCCGTACATGTCGATCGACGACGTGCGGGTGCTGCCGCCCGTGTCCGCCGACATGGCCGTGTTTTCTCACGTGCCACGGAAGCATGAAAAATCGCCGGACGCGCCGTTCGAGATTCTGGTGGTGGGCCGGGTGGTGCCGCACAAGCGCATCGAGGATGCGATCGAGGTTCTTGCGCAGGTACGCGAGCGTGGGGTGAATGCACGTCTGTCGATTGTCGGCAGCGCGCCGAATCGCACGTATTTGGCGTTTCTGGTCGAACATGCGCGCGCGCTCGGTGTCGACGCGCACGTCGAGTTCCGAGGCATGCTCGACGACGCGAGTCTGTTTCGCGCGTTCGACAGTGCCGACGCGTTGCTGTCTGTCAGCCAGCACGAAGGTTTCTGCGTGCCGGTGCTCGAAGCCATGCATCTCGGCTTGCCGGCGCTCGTGCGCGCAGGCACGGCCGCGAGCGAGGTCGGCACGGGAGCCGCACCTGAGTTCGCTACGCTCGACGCAGCGTCCGACGCCCTCTGCGATCTGCACGCAAATCCGTCGCGCGTCGCGAGTCTTGCCGAGGTTGGCCGGCGTCGTGCGGCCGAACTGCTCGCGCAGACTTGCGACGAAGTTTTTGGTGCCATTCTTATGGCGTCGCGATAACATCGCCTGCCCTTTTGTTGGATGCCACTGTGTCAGATCCGCGTGTTTTGATTACCACCTATCATCAGGCCTTCCTCCTCCGGGGAGGCGGTGAATATGAAATCTTCTCGATTGCCGACAGCCTGAAGCTGCGCGGGATGATCGTCGACATCTATGGTCCATATTCCCGCTCTCTCGACGACTACGACGTGGTGCTGCATTTCTCGGTGCACGGCGGCGGCATTGAGCTGCTCAGGGAGATCAAAAGTTGTGGCAAGCCGGTCGCGCTATGGCCGAACCTGTGGGTGCGCGACGCCGCCGAGGTGCCCGCGCAACTCGTCAACGCCCACGTCGGTCTCGCCGATGCCGTGATCTTCAAGTCGGCGGCGGAGCAGGCGCACTTTAGCCAGCGTTTTGCGCTGCCCGCAAACAAGGCGCGCCGAGTGACGGCGGGCGCAGATCCGGCGTACCGGCGTCCCGCGCCGCAAGGGCTGTTCAAAAGCCTGTACGGTCTGGAGCGCTACGCCATCTGGTTCGGCGTGATCGAGCCGAACAAGAACCAGTTGGCGGCCGTGCGCGCGCTGCGTGAGAAGGGCATTCCGCTCGTGCTGGTCGGCCGCAGCCGCGAGGAAAGGTATTTCAGGCAGTGCCGCGACGCGGGCGGTGACGGCGTGCTCTTCATCAAGGGTCTGCCGCAAAAGTCGGAGATCGTGCGCGCGGCTTTGCAGGAAGCGCTGTTCTATATTGAGGTGTCGCACGAGCCGCCCGGTTTGTCCGCGATCGAAGCGGGCCTGTCCGGTTGCCGTTTGCTGCTGAGCGAGTCGGAGTGGTCGCGCGAGCATTTTGGCGATCTCGCCGTGTACGCCGATCCGTCGGACGAAGCCGACATTGCCCGTGCCATTGACGACGTGCTCGCCACGCCTGCCGACACCACTACGCTCGTCGACGAGATGAAGCGCTTCTGCCTACCGCAGGCGGTCGATCCGCTCATTGATCTTCTGCGGGACATCGCGTAATGATTGTCTACTTGTTCCGGCACGGACGGTCCCAAGCGAACGAAGCCGCGCTCGTGACCGGCACGCCCGCCGACGAACTGAGCGCTGAAGGCATCGCCCAGGCGCATCGCACCGCCGAGTGGCTCGCGCAGGCCGGCATCGCTGCCGACCGGTACTACGTCAGCCAGTGGGGCCGCGCGCGGCAGACCGCCGCGATTCTGTATCCTGACGCGCATTGGCAGGAAGACACGCGACTTGGCGAAACCCACGCGGGCGAAGTCGCCGACTGGACGCAGGCGAGATTCGCGGCCGCTTATCCGACGTTTCATGCCGATCCGTCACAGCACTATCCGGGAGGCGAGTCGCATCTCGAACTGAACGCACGCGCGCTCGACTGGCTGCACGGGCAACTGTCGCAACCGTGCGACGCGGTGGCGGTTGCCGCGCATTCCGGGCCGATCTCCTGCATCCTGCAAGACGTGATGGGGATTGGCATGGCGCGGTTTCCGGCGTTCCTGCCGGGTCACGCGAGTCTGACCGTGATCGAGATGCGCAAACCGTCCGGGGGCGGCGAGTGGAGCGGTCGGCTGCTGGGCTTTTCGATGGGGCCGGTGACGAACTTGGCTGCCGCCATGCTCGGCCCGCAAAGGCCGCGTGCATCATGATCAAGACGCTTGCATTGCAACGTGAATCGCATGTGGCTTTCGGCGTGCCATCGCTCTCGGTGGCCGCGCGCATCACGGAAGTGCTCGAATACATGGAGTCGCGCGGCCAAGTCAGCTTCACGGCGATCTCGGAGAGCGACGAAATAGCGGCGCCCGGTGTCGACTGGGCCGACGTGCTGATCTTAAGCAAGCATAGTTCGCCGCAGGCGCTCGCGTTGGTAAAGCGCGCGCGGGCGCGCGGCGTGAAGGTGATCTATGACATCGACGACTGGATATTCTCATTTCCGAAGTACAGCGGCGGCCAAGTGCACCGCGACCGACACGGGCTGATCCACGAACTGATTTCGTTGTCTGACGTGGTCACGGTGGCGAATACCACGCTGATGAATAAGGTGCGCCCCTTTGTGCCGGAACCGGTGCTGGTGCCCAACGGCATGTGGGTCGAAAAGTATCTAACACCTGATCAACCTGCTGGCCTTGAAGCGTCGCCGCCGCGCATCGTGTTCACGAACGCCGACTTCCTCAAGATGCAGTCGGCCAAGGACATGCTGCTGACGGCGCTCCAGGTATTCTTCCTGCGCAACCCGGAGTATGTGCTTGACTTTTACGGCGATCCGTTTCCAGAAATGTTCTCGCTGCCGTTTCTGCACTTCACGAACCGCATGCCTTACGCCGAGTACATGCGTGCGCTGGTGTCGGGCCGCTACCAGTTCGCGATCACGCCGCTTGGCAGCAGCGAGGACCAGGAGGCCGCCGAATTCAACGCCTGTAAGAACCCGTTCAAGTATCTGAACTACGGCTCGGCGCAGGTGCCCGGCATTTATTCGCAAGCGCCAATTTATGAAAGCAGCGTCGCGCAGGGACAAACCGGTCTGCTCGTCAGCAACGATTTCACCGCGTGGGTGGACGCGTTGGAAACGCTGGCCCGCGACGCCGCATTGCGCGCGACGATCCGTCGCAACGCGTTCGAGGATGTGGTCGACCGGCATCACGTCCGCATGAGCGCTGAAGCGCTCGCCCGTGTAATGACGGGGGGCGCATGAACCGGCGTACCGTGCGCGCGCTGCACGTGTACCGCACGTATTTTCCCGATCCGCCCGGCGGCTTGCAGGAAGCCATCCGGCAGATTGCGCTCGCGTGTTCGTCGTACGGGGTGGAGTCGACGATCTTCACGCTGTCGCCGCAACCGCAGCCAGCGGAAATCCGGCGGCAGGAAGGTGGGGTGATTCGCTGCAAGTCGTATGCGGCGCCTGCGTCGTGCGATCTGGGCGGCCCGGAATCCATCGCGAAGTTTCGCGAATTGTCCGCACAGGCCGACGTCGTGCACTTTCATTTTCCCTGGCCGTTCGGCGACGTGCTGCATCTGTTCGGTCATCGAAACAAGCCGACTGTTATGACCTATCACTCCGACATCGTGCGGCAGCGTGCGCTCGGCTATGTGTATGGTCCGTTGATGCGGCGCACGTTGCGCTCCATGTCGGCGGTGGTCGCAACATCGCCCGCTTATGCGCGAACCAGCGAGGTACTGAGCGGCATAGTCCCGCCGCAGCGTCTGCATGTGGTCCCGCTCGGTATCGCGGATTACGCCGGTGCCGCAGCCGGGGCTTCAACGGATATTCTGACGCGTCTCTCGCTCGACCGCCGTCCGCTGTTTCTATCGCTGGGCGTGCTGCGCTACTACAAAGGGCTGCACACGCTGATCGAAGCCGTACCCGGCATCGACGCCGATTTCGTGATCGCGGGTTCCGGGCCCGAGATGGAGCGGCTGCGCGACCTGGCAGTCCGCCACAAGGCCGACAACGTGGTCTTCGCTGGGCAGGTCAGCGACGAAGAAAAGAACGCGTTGCTCGGCGCGTGCCGGGCGCTCGTGCTGCCGTCGCAGCTTCGCTCCGAGGCCTTCGGCATGGTGCTCGTAGAGGCCTCGATGTTCGGCAAGCCGTTGATCAGTTGCGAGATCAACTCCGGCACGAGCTACGTCAACGAGCATGGTCTCACCGGCTTTGTGGTGCCACCCGATGCGCCGCGCGAACTTGCATTCGCAATCCGCGAATTGTTGACGGACGAGCCGCGCGCGCAGAACATGGGGCGCGAGGCGCGGGCCCGCTACGAGCGGCTGTTCTCCGGTCCGGCGCTGGGCGAGGCGTATAGCAGGATTTATGAGCAGGTAGTGAGCGGCGAGGCGCGGAGCTAGAATGATCGAGCATGTCGTGTTGACAGGAGCGAACGGGTTTGTCGGCCAGGCGGTCAGGCGCGCGCTGCTCGCCTACGGCGCGCAGGTGAGCCTAGTTGTACGGCGGGCGTCGGCCGCGCCGGGTTCCGCGTCGACGCTGGACCCGGCAGCATGCGAAGTGCTCGCGGGCGACAATTTCGTCGACATCGGCGTTGCGTGGCCTCCCCGTCTCAAGCCGCATTGCGTAATCCATCTAGCGGCACGCGTGCACATGATGAACGACACATCTTCTGATCCGCTTGCCGCGTTCCGCGAAACCAATGTCGCGGGCACGCTGCGGGTTGCGGCGGCCGCGTCGCGTGCCGGTGTGCGACGCTTCGTCTATGTCAGCAGCGTCAAGGCGGTGGCCGAACGCGACGGCGGTCAGCCGCTCAGCGAGCGCGACCCGACCCATCCCGTCGATCCGTATGGCATTTCGAAGCTGGAAGCCGAGCTGGCGTTGAGCGCATACGGCGCACGTCATGGGATGGAGATTGTGCTTGTGCGACCGCCGCTCGTCTACGGGCCCGGCGTGCGGGCAAATTTCCTGAGCCTAATGTCGGTGCTGACGCGCGGAATACCGCTGCCGCTGGGCGCGGTGCAGGCGCGGCGCAGCATGATTTTCGTCGACAACCTCGCCGACGCGCTGGTGGCGTGCGCGACCAGCACCCACGCCGCCGGCGAAACGTTCCATGTCAGCGACGGCGAGGCCACGACCATTGCCGATTTTATCCGACTGCTGGCGCGCCAGCTTCAGGCGCCGAGCCGCCTGCTGCCGGTGCCGCCCACGCTGCTGCGTGTGGCGGGCAAGCTGACAGGCCGGTCCGCTCAGGTGGATCGGCTCATCGACAGCCTGCAACTCGATACGCGGCACATTCGCGAAGCGATCGGTTGGGCTGCGCCGTATTCGATGGAGCAGGGGCTGCTCGAAACGGCAAACTGGTATAGGGCCACTCACTAGTCCTGCTTATGTCGAGCTTCGACTTTTTCCTTCATCTTGCGGGTGTTGCGTTGCTCGCGCTGGCCCTGTGCTCGGCGATTCTGCTGGCGCTGCTGAAGACCGGCCTCGCCTCGCGGCTTGCAACGGATGTCCCTAATGACCGGTCGCTGCACACCCGTCCCGTGCCGCGCATCGGCGGATGGGGCATCGTACCGGCCGTCTGTGTGCTGATTGGCGCGCTGGCGAGCGGCCTGTGGATGACCGCGCTGCTGGCGGCACTGCTCGCGCTGCTGTCCCAGATCGACGATCGCCGCGGCCTGCCTGCGCGGGTACGATTCGCCGGACATGTGGCGGCGGTCGCGGCGCTCATCGTCGTTTATCCGGCTCAAGTGCCGTGGTGGTTCCTCGGGGGTCTCGGATTCGCGCTAGTCTGGCTGGTCAATCTGTACAACTTCATGGACGGCGCGAACGGGCTCGCCGGCGGTATGGCGCTATTCGGCTTCGGTGGCTACGCGGTTGCTGCGACAATCAGCATTCATGCCGATCCGTCGCTCGCGATGGCGTGCGCCATTGTTGCAGGTGCGGCGTCAGGCTTTCTGCTGTTCAATTTTAATCCGGCCCGGCTCTTTCTCGGCGACGTGGGCTCGATCCCGCTCGGCTTTCTGGCGGGCGCGCTCGGCTACTGGGGCTGGCTTCGCGGCGTATGGCCGCTCTGGTTTCCGGCCATGGTGTTCCTGCCGTTCATTGCGGATGCATCGGTGACCTTGCTCAAACGGCTTGCGCGCGGCGAGAAATTTTGGCAGGCGCATCGCGAGCACTATTACCAGCGCATAATTCGCAGCGGGATCAGTCACTCGGAAACTGCCGGCATTTGGTATCTGGGGATGGCGAGCGGCGTCGTGATCGGGTGCTGCGCACTGACGCTTGGGCTCGCGCTCCAGTTGACGGTGGTCGCCTTGTGGTGCCTAGTTCTGGTTTGCGCTGGATTGTTGGTGGACCGCCGCTGGAGGTTGTATGTCGCGCATTCCGAAAACCGTTCAAAGGCTTAAAGCCAACGATGAGATTCAAAGCGCGCTGATCCGGGATCGGCAGGTTCCGAACACGAGAGCGTTCATTGCCGGCTCAGAATGAAACGATCGAGATTAATTTGATGGCACTACGCATAATCTGCGGTTGCGTGGACGCCGGTGGCCGAAATGACTTGAGCGAGCCATCTGGCGTATTGAGATATTTTGCCGAACAGCCCTCTTTGGTTCGAAGGTGGAACTTCCACGGACGCCCCATAAAATCCGGATTCTGCGTATCCGCAAGATAATATTGCCGGCAAAGTGATACTGCAAAGCGCCACACAAAAATTCATGAGCGTGACCGGCATCGCAAGCAGAAGCCCGTAGAATGATCGCCACTACAAAGCGGGGAACCTTGCATCAGGAACGGTCTGATCGAGTGTTCAGCTTTCGCGGCAGAAATCAGGCGCTGCGTCCGTGGCACCGACCTAGCTTAATCAAAACGCCTCCGTTTCGTGTTTCGGGTGGGGTATGATCCCCGGCTCCGCCGACGATATAATCCCATTTGCTTATGGAAAAGAAGCCATTTCACGCTGCGTACATCGACGGGCTAAGGGCGATTGCCGTCCTGTCCGTCATTACATACCACCTCAACTCGAAATGGCTTCCAGGCGGGTTTGCCGGGGTTGACGTGTTCTTCGTGATCTCAGGCTTCGTGGTGGCCCTGTCGGTCAGCGAGCTCGGGAACATGGGCCTCTGGCGCTTCCTCGGCTACTTTTACGCGCGGCGCCTCGTTCGAATCACGCCGGCGCTGGTCGTGATGCTGCTGGTGACGTTCATTGCGTCGGCGCTGTTCATCCCGCAGGCGTGGCTCTCGCTATCCAATCAGCACACCGGGCTCTTTGCCTTCCTAGGCTTGTCGAACTTCATCCTATCGGCGAACACGGGCAACTACTTCTCGCCGGTTGCTGAATTCAATCCGTTCACGCACACGTGGTCGCTGGGGGTTGAGGAGCAATTCTATTTGGCGTTCCCGTGGCTGTTCGTGTTCTGGCTGCGCGGGCGCCGACGCCTTTCTATCGGCCTGTTCGCCGTCGCGCTGGTCGCGTCTTTCATCTGTGCCATCCGGCTCGGACGCACCGATGAGACGCAAGCCTTCTACATGATGTGGTCGCGTTTCTGGGAACTCGGCATTGGCGTGCTGCTGTTCCAGATCATGCACGCACGCGGGCACTCGTTCGACAATATAAGTCCGCAGAAGAAGTGGTATGCCATTGCTGCGGATATCGGTCTCGTTGCGCTCGGGGTCGGTCTGATTCTGGCGCGTCCTGAGACGGCGCCTTTTCCTGCGTGCGTGCTGCCAGTCATTGGCACAGCTATTGTCCTGGGCGCGATGCATGGGCGCCGCGGTGGCCTCGCGTACGCGCTGCTCACGCGTCCGCTGATGGTGCGCATCGGGAAAATCTCGTATTCCCTTTACCTCTGGCACTGGCCCGTCCTCGTTCTATTCCGCTGGACCGTGGGCCTGGATGCGTATTACTGGAAGGTTCTCGCGCTCTCTCTGACCGCCGTGCTGGCGCTGCTGTCCTATCGCTTTGTCGAACAGCCTCCGAGAAAGGCCCTGCGCAATGCCGCCAAGCCGGTGGTGATCGCGTCGGGTCTTGCGCTAGTGGCGTCGGGCTATTTTTTCTCGTCGGCCATCGCCTCGAACCAGCCTCGCATTTCTCTGAGCACAGTCACGCGAAACATGGCGCTTTGGTATCCGGAAGGTCCGCCCGTCGCGACGTCACCGGATGGCTGCCAGACGTCGCTCACCGCGCGTAATTTCGCGGGGGGTACCGTCTGGATTTACCAGCGAGGCGAATGTAAAACCCCCGCCACCTTCGCGCATAACGTGTTCGTGCTGGGGGATTCTCACGCGATGGCCTACACGGGCATGCTGAAGCAGTTCGTTGCCAATACCGGTGCAACCGTATATTCCTACAACGTAGGAGGCTGTCCGTTTATTAGCCTGCAACCGTGGGTGCCGGGCCGCGACGACCGGTGCAAGGCGTTTGGCGACGCGTCTGTCACGGACATGCTGCCGAACATCAAAGCTGGTGACATCGTCTTTCTCGCGTCCTTGCGGCTGCCCCGAATGGTCGAGCAGTGGACGATTTTTGGTGCCGACTCCGCCCATCGTGCGATGTACAGCGAATTGGCAGCGCAAGGACGCCAGCAGGCCATCGAACGCGCGCTCCCATTCCTTCGCGCCGTGGCGACACGTGGCGCACACGTCGTGTTCGAAGCGCCGACGCCGATGCTCGAAAGCATTCCCTATCGCTGCGCGGACTGGTTTAACCGCGACAACCCAATCTGCGCCAACGGGCTCTCCGAGCAGAGGTCGTTGCTCGAGAATTTGCGTGCGCCGATTCTTGCCTCGTATGGTCAAATCGAAAATTCGGTGCCGAATGTCAGCGTATGGGACCCGCTGCCCACGCTCTGCTCAAGCGACGCCTGTCACGCGTATCGTGACGGCAAGCCGGTGCTTTTCGACGGCGATCACATCACGTATTTTTCCAACATGCTGCTGCTGCCGTCGTTTACGGACTTCGTCGAGCACACCTCGGCTCAGTCTGCGCCGTCCGAAAGAAGTATCGATCGCCGTCCACGGTGATCCACGATGTTCGGGTTTCAGGCCACGGATAAACTAAGGAAGTTGTGGCAGACGCCTAACAATCCCGCCGTCCTGCTTCAGGTTCCCTTCCCGACATATGACACATTAGTCAGCGTGAGATCCTCGGCGAGTCGGCGACCGGTGCGAATGGTGTGAACCCTTATGTGAACACTTCACGCTGGATTCGTTGAAGATCCTGATCCAGAACCTCGGCATCTACGACGGCAGTCCGCGAATTTTAATCACAAGGCGCAGAAGCAGTTCCGCGAACCTGATGCAATCTATTGGCGACTCGCAGAAAAATGACCGAATGGCGATTCTCGAAGAGCCGAATCCGGTGAAGAGCGCCTCTATCAACATGGCTATTAGCAGGATGGGTCCACCATCGAGCAGATGGCGGCGCAGCAGCATTTACCGCTGCCAAAGCAGTACGGCCACGTTATGTCGTTGCCGAAGTGGCAGGCTCATGCTGAGCGACGGCCTTCACCCAAGCGACGGCCATCACAGATTGAAAACTCAACGGAAATACGACGTGCCGCATCGAACGTGTGAAGCTTTCAATAGAGTGGGGGTGGCCTCTGTAAAAGGTGGAAGAGTCGCGCGTTGACCGATGCGTGACATGGGAGAGCGCTGCGGCGTACGTTTGTCAGTATCAATTACAATTGGAAATCAGCAGGTTTTCGACGATCACTCCGGTGCGACCATTTCTAGCATCATAAACAATCAGGAAGGGCAATAACGATGAACGGTTTTGTCGATATTTTAACAAGCACGAAAATCATCGGGTGGTGCGATGTCGATGTTGAGGTCGTCGTCGATCGACGTTTCGTTATTCAGCCATCAAGCTTAATTTCTCGCTCGGATCTCGTCTCCGCCGGCATCGAAGGCACGGGTTTCGAATTCCGTATTGACGCCGCGTTGCCCGGCTATAGCCCTACCGAAATTATCGTGCGTCCCTGCGGAAGCGTCCGTCCACTTGGCGGTGGTTATTATAAGAGTGCCGGGGTGCGGACTTACCAGTATGTGCAAAGCAACGCGGAAGCTAGGGCGCATCACGACCGGCTGATGGCGGGTCCGGCGCGAGGCGTCTGCCTATTTACTTCGCGTTCTGGCGGAACGTATCTGGCCGATCGTATACGAGCGCATCCGAACGCCTATGCAGTTGCAGAGCCTTTGGATTCCTTTTCCGGTCGAGGCAGAGCGGAGTTTCTCGGATGGTTGGACGACTACTTTACTGTCCCAACCATGACCGAGTATCACAAGATTGTTGAAGAACCGAAGCTGATGTTCCTGACGTCGAAGATCAGAAAATACGATCACGAATTGATCTCCGCGTTCAATTACTATGACGTGAAGTATTTGAGGCTGTATCGGGAAAATGTTCTAAGACAGGCGCTTTCATATTTGGTTGCCCAGCAGCTTTATCTGACCACGTTTAACCACAATATAAAAATTAGCGATGCGGTTGCGAAACCTATTAAGAGACGCAAAGTTCACCTCGACCCGGCCCGGTTAATTAAAATTGCAGAGCAATATCAGAAAGCAGAAAAAGAAATTGACGACTTGATAACAAATGAAGTCGCAGGTGAGGTCTTTTCAATATCCTACGAGAAACTGACTAAAGATGAAGCCGGGATTGGCGCGGTATTCAGTTTTTTCGGACTGCCGCACTTTGATACTGCGGCCAGCCACCAAAAGATCAATGGGGGAGACTTGTCAGAAATCATTGAAAACTACGAGGAATTTTCAAGGTTTATTCGCGGCACCCGGTTCGCCCACTGGCTGGACTAACTGAAAGGTCACAGTTCGTGGTACAGCATTGCGCTGCAATTGCCTCAATTCGCCCGGTCGAGGCGTAAGCAACTGGTAAGGCCTCAAACAATTCAACGAACATGTCTTCGGTCGAACCTGCTTGCCAGTGGTAACATCTGGTAACGGACGGGAAGAGGGCAATGAAATCAATTCAGATCGAAAACCACGGACACGGGAACGAGGTGTTGCATCACGATGGCGCGATTCTGGACAACGTTCGCATCGTTATCTATGGAAACGGTAATCGCGTTCTTGTCGAGCGCTCCTGTCTCAACAACGTCGTTATCGAGATCCACGGTAACGACAACGAATATCGCTTTGTCGAAGACTGTTGCGTCAGCAACTTTCGTATCCAGTCGCAGGCGAACAATGGTCCGGAACGCATGGCTGACCGTACACGCCTCCTGATCGGTCGCGCAGTTCAGATCAGCGAAGGCTCCGCGACGCTGGGCGCCGACGAAACCTGTGTCGAGATCCATCACGCCACCACCATCGTCAAGGCCAATTTCTTCGCGGTCGAGCGCGCGACGAAAATCGTGGTCGGCGAGCGCTGCCTTTTTTCGTGGGACATCGACTTACGTACGAGCGACTGGCATTCAGTGTTCAATATGGAGACCGGCGCTCGCATAAATGAACCCAAATCCGTCGTGCTGGGCTCGCGCGTGTGGGTCGGGTCAGACGTCAGGATTTTGAAGGGCGTCTCGATCGGAGAGGGCAGCATTATTGGCGTGGGTTCGATTGTTACGAAATCTGTACCCGCGAATTGCGCGGCGGCAGGCAATCCGGCGCGCGTCATCCGGCGCAATGTACGCTGGAGCCACGACTCTTCGGTCAAAACTCCTCAGATTGAGCCCAACCAGGTTACCGCCATTCTGCCGACGTGAGCATTTGCACGGTGCGCATCTTCGCTTCAGTCCTCATTCCCACGCCCTAGCGGATCAACGCGCGCTGACCCTTTTTCCATCTGGCAGGTAGAACTACGTAGTACGAGCGCCCTGTCTACCATGTGTTCTGCCGACGCGTCAGCGCTG
Organism: Paraburkholderia sp. PREW-6R; assembly: GCF_039621805.1. Lineage (NCBI taxonomy): Bacteria > Pseudomonadati > Pseudomonadota > Betaproteobacteria > Burkholderiales > Burkholderiaceae > Paraburkholderia > Paraburkholderia sp. PREW-6R. Next base: position 690,693 of record NZ_CP155073.1, read on the forward strand.
CTCGTCCGCTCTACCATTAACGCCCGCAGCGCAAGGCATGCAGCTAAACATCTGCTGCGCTTTTGCCGCCGCCCGAATGTGTGCGCCATTACAAGTCCGGTGCCAACGTCTTCGTGCGCATCATCGGGCAAATGGGGGCAGGGTGTACGGCGTGCACTATCACGCCGCGCGCCTAGCCCATAACCCGTCAATTTGTTACAGTCGATGCCGATCGCTTCATTCGCCGCCATATTCGCTTCCTTACTACTCAAGTCGCCCGTTGTGGCGCGATTGCGCTAGGCGCGGGGTGGCAGCGGTCACAGGCACGCACATGCACCATTGTTAAAACGCCTGCTGCGTGCGGTAAAGTTGTGGCAGCGCACTACGGCCACTATTATCGAGGACTGTGCAATCACATAACGGCCACGCCGCGACCGCCTGGGCGTGGTATTTCCTGATGGCGATGGGCATAATGCTTGCTTTGTGGGCATTGGGAGTTGCCGCCCTGCATCAATGGCTGGTTGTCGTCGCGTGGGCAGTGGTGCTCGTCGTGGCCGGGCTGTACATTGATCGCCACTGGCAGCGCCACCTGTCCCGTTCCGGGCAATCCTGAGGTTTCGCGCAATGAAAAGATTCAAAGCCCGATGGCTTTCGTTCAGTGCGTTCGCTTTTGACTTATGTGCCGTGGCGCTGGCCTGGATGCTGGCCTACGTGATCCGTTTTAACGGTCCGGTACCTCATCCGTTCTGGTCGAGCGGGCTGCACGCACTCGTCTGGGTGCTGCTGATCTATGCGGTGATGTTTCGCAGCTACGGTCTTTACCGTGGCATGTGGGTGTTCGCGAGCCTGCCCGACCTTGTACGGATCGCGAAGGCGATCGGCGTCGGCGCGCTCGTCGTGATGATCGGCTCGGCGCTGCTGCAACCGGCGCCGGTCGTGCCACGCTCTGTGCTGATCGTCTCGCCGATGCTGCTGTTTCTCGCCATGGGCGGCTCGCGCGCGCTCTATCGCGCGGCCAAGGAGTTTTACCGCTACGGCGGTCTCGTCGGCCAGGGCAAGCCCGTGCTCGTGCTCGGCGCGGGCAATGCCGGCGCGAATCTCGTGCGGGAGCTGAAGCGTTCGGGCGAATGGCGGCTCGCCGGGCTGCTCGACGACGATCCGGTCAAGCAGGGCCGCGAGATTTACGGCTACCGCGTGCTCGGCGCAATCAGCGACCTGCAGAAGATCACCGCCGACATGAAGGTGGAGCACGTGATCATCGCGGTGCCGTCGGCCTCCGTCGAAGCGCACCGGCGCATCGCCACGCTATGCGTGCGCGCCGGCGTGCGGGCCATGACGTTGCCCGCGCTGACGCCGCTCACGCAGGGCCAGGCCTTCCTGTCGCGCGTGCGGCAGATCGATCTGGAAGACCTGCTGGGCCGCGACCCGGTGATGATCGACACGGAACACGTCGAAGCGCTGCTGAAAAACCGCGTGGTGATGGTGACCGGCGCGGGCGGCTCGATCGGCTCGGAGCTGTGCCGGCAGATCCTGCGCTTCGGGCCGGTGCAGCTCGTCGCGTTCGATATCTCCGAGTTCTCGATCTACCGGCTCAACGAAGAGTTGCGCGATAAATATCCGGAAGTGTCGTTGGTGCCGATCATCGGCGATGTGAAGGATTCGCTGCTGCTCGACCAGGTGATGGCGCGCTACTGTCCGCATATCGTCTTTCACGCCGCTGCTTACAAGCACGTGCCGTTGATGGAAGAGGTCAACACGTGGCAGGCGGTGCGCAACAATGTGCTCGGCACCTATCGCGTCGCGCGCGCGGCGATCCGCCATGACGTCGCCCACTTCGTGCTGATCTCCACCGACAAGGCGGTCAATCCCACCAATGTGATGGGCGCGAGCAAGCGTCTCGCCGAGATGGCGTGCTCGGCTTTGCAGCAGCAGGGCACGCGTCGCACGCAGTTCGAGATCGTGCGTTTCGGCAACGTGCTCGGCAGCGCCGGCAGCGTGATTCCGAAGTTTCAGGAACAGATTGCGCGCGGCGGCCCGGTCACGGTCACGCATCCCGAGATCACGCGCTTCTTCATGACCATCCCGGAAGCATCGCAACTGGTGCTGCAGGCGTCGAGCATGGGGCGCGGCGGCGAGATCTTCATTCTCGACATGGGCAAGCCTGTGCGTATCGCGGACCTCGCGCATGACCTGATCCGCCTGTACGGTTTTACCGAAGAGCAGATCCGCGTGGTGTTCACGGGCCTGCGCCCGGGCGAAAAGCTGTACGAGGAATTGCTCGCGGACGACGAGACCACCACGCGCACGCCGCATCCGAAGCTGCGCATTGCGAAGGCGCGCGAAGTGCCGGATAGCCTGATCGACAACTTGCTGCCGTGGCTGATGCAGCACCGCGTGCCGGCCGACGACGAAGTGCGTCGTGACCTGCGCCGCTGGGTGCCGGACTACCAGCCGGCGACCACCACCGCGCTGCGCAGCGTGCCGCCGGCAACACGGGCTTCGTAAAAGCGCCGTAGCGGCGGGATCGTTACGCCTCGCTGCCGGCGCAGGCCTTGTGCGAGTTCAGTCGACGCCGGTCACTTCGTAGCGCACGGCTGCCGCGCCGTTCAGCGCGCTCACTTCACCCTCCGGCCGCCGTTCTCCGGATGTCGCCGGGCGCGCCACGAGCCGCACGCGGCGCTCTTCGCCCGGCGGCAGGTGAAACCAGTCGTCGAGCGCGAAGAAGTGCGGATCGACGATATGCACCCAGCGCGAAAGACGCCTCGCGCTGACCACCAGCTCCCACCCATCGCCCGCGGGTTCGACCCGCACGTCCAGACCGAGGTCGTGTCGCGCGTCGAGTGTGCGATCGGGAAAGTGGAATGCCTGCGACAGCAGTTCGCCGGTAGCCGCGTCGCGCAGCGAAACCACCGTTGCTTCGTGCTGCCGTGGTCCGAAACGGTACGCGTAGGTAAAATCGAAAAATTGTCCGATCAGTGCCGACGCCTTCACGCACGTCGTACCGCGCGGCTCGAGTGTCAGTTCACGTGACGCGCGGACCACAGCCGTTGCGCCGTCGCGCAGGCAGCGGATGTCCAATTGCGCCGTGAGCGGCGTCGCGCGTTCGTTCACCAGGTGAATGTCCAGACCATCGAGCCCTTCGTCGGTGACAAGAAGCTGCACTGAGCCAAAGACGCGCTTCATGCCGTGCCAGGCGCTTTTTGGCGCGCCTAACGCATCGACGACACCCCACCCGCACCCCGCGCGCAAGTCCTGAAACTGCCAGACGAGGCCGCCCGCACACGACGACCCGCTGCGCCGCCATTCCGAAAACACCTCGCCGATGAGTTCCGCGACAACCGCCCGCGACAGGTCGAGATAGCGTTCAGGGTCTTCATAGCGCAGACGTGACGGCTCGACGCCATACAGCGTTTTTAAGTAGTGCTCGCGGACGTCGTCGAAATCCCAGCTTGCGCCGGGGTCGCGCGGCACTGCACGTTTCCAGTTCGGCTCATGCGGGCGCGTTGCATGGGGCACCGCGTGCAGCGCGACGTCGTCGGGCACATTGGCGAACGCGAGGCACTCGCTCGCGAACCGTACGTTCGCCCGACGGGCGTCGTCCAGCGGGCGCTGGTAGGCGCCCACGCCGTAGTAGTGGGTAATGCCCGCCCGCGTGCCGAACGGCCAGCCGTCCGTATCGCCGGGCGCAACCGACGGCGAATTCACGACGTAAGGCACGTCGCGCCGATGAGCGGCGACGAGCGCGGGCAATTGCGCGGTGAAGAGTTTTTGCTCGCCAAGCGACGCGGGCAGACCGAGCATCGCCGCTTGCTGGTCCGCTTCGCTGCCGCCGCACAGCACGGCGAGCGAGGCGAAGCGGCGGGTGCGGGCGAGGAACTGCGTGGCCTCCGCGTGGACGGCTGCCTCGAATGCGGCGTCGGTTGGGTAGTCGAAATTCGCGAACGCGAAGTCCTGCCAGACGAGCATGCCGTAAGCATCGGCGAGCTGGTAAAAGCTGTCGGACTCGTAGAGCATCGTGCCGCCGACGCGCAGCATGTTCAAGCCCGCCTCGCGGGCAAGGGCGAACGACGCTTCGAGTTGTTGCGGCGTGCCGTCGAGCGTCACGATATCGGCGCAAGTCCAGCACGCGCCGCGCGCGAACACCGGCACGCCGTTGACGATCAACTGGAAACCTGCGCCGTCCGGGCCGCGATCGACGTCGATCGAGCGAAAGCCGACCGTGCCGAGTTCGACCGGCGCCGCGCCGTCGATATGCAATGTCGCCATGTGCAGCGTGGGCGTGCCATGCGTATGAGGCCACCAGAGCGGCACCTCGTCGATCCGCATGGTGCCGGCGAGCGTGTGCGCGTCGCGCCACTCGAGTTGCACCGATTCGCCGGCACACGTGAGCCGTGCTTCGGGCGAATGCTTCGCCGGATGGACAAAGCGCAACACGACATCGAGTATGCCCGCGCTGCCGTCCACACGCGTGTGCAGGTCGGCGCGCTCGATGGCGTATGCGGCCTCGTCCAGTCTTTGCACGGCGCGCCACGGGCCGACGGGCTGAATGGGCGGACACCAGCCGGGCATGTGGCCGAGCAGCGTCGTGCGGACGTTGCGCAACGTGGCGGGCTGCGCGAGCTTCGGGCGCCAGCGCGCGCGCGTGCGCTTTGCGGCCAGCGCGGGGCCGAGCGAGCGAAAGCACAGATAAAGCGTGGTGTCGCCGCGCAGTTCGACGTCCAGCTCGTGAGCGACGAACATCGAAGTCGAGTCGAGCCGCTTTTCTTCGTCGATCCAGACTTCGGCGATGCTGGCGAGTCCCTGGAAACGCAGACGGCACGGGCCATTGCCGGGAAGCGCCAGCCGGTACCAGTGGTCGTCGAAAGCGAAAGCGCGGGGCGTGTCGAGGTCGAGCTGGCCGGCTGCCCGCCACGCGGCCGCGACCGTTCCCGGCACCGGCGCGTCGAGCCATTGCGCGGTGACGGGCAGGGCCGCGAGCGCAGCGGGCGACGCGCATGCGCCGGCGGCGGTGCTCACACACTGCCAGCCGCTTTCGAGCGCGCGTCCGAAGGGTGCTGCAGCGACCAGGCAAGCGTGGGCGGGGACTAGGCTCGATGAAGTGAAACGCATCGCGGGGTTCGGTCCTCGATAGTGCGCGGAGGAAGGCGCGCGACGCCGCCTGCTCCTGTTACTGGCGCCGTCGCGCACCGCGCATGGCGGCTCGCATCAGCGGATGGCAGCCGCGTCGCCGAATAGCGCGACGAGCGGCGGAAGTGTTTGTTCGTAAGCGGCTTCAAGCACGTCGAAGCAGTCTTCACACAGATCACGGCGCTTGCGCATCAACGCACGCACGGTGCGGAACTGCACCACCATGGCCTCGCTCGCGATTGTCTTCGCCGCGGCGGGAATGCTCGCGGGAATCTCCACGTGCCGTTCCTGCAGCCAGCCGAGATACTTCGACAGGAGTTCGAAGTTTGCGCCGAACTGACGCATCACGTTGAACGTGTACAGATGAAAGTACGGCTCGCCACGCGCGAGGATAGTCTCCACATGCTGCGCAAATGCCGCGCGCCAGCGGGTAACGGGATTGTCCTGCGGACGCCGCGCGAGATGCGTCGCGAGCCTGCCCAGCGACGCCTCGACGAGCGCCGGGCCTGCCAGCGCGGGACGCGCGCGCTTCGTGAATTCGGCATAGGGGTACAACAGGTCGGGCTGAGCCGCAAGCGCGGGCAGTCGACGAAACACCCCGTCGTAATCCGTGCCTTCGAGTACGCAATAGAACGTGTTGTGAAAGTAGCCGAGGCGGCGCGCATCGGTATCGATAAAGTCGACACCAATGGTGGTTTTTACGTGGTCCCGCTGATACGTGGTTGCACGCGTATCGGGCAGGTAGAACGCATCCACTTCCACAAGTACGCTGTGGCCGCGCCGGATCTGCACGGCTACGCGCTCTTCCAGCGATTCATAGATCGCCAGCTCCTGCACGTCGAGCCCGTAAAGCAGGTCGAGATCTTCGAGCGGATACTTGAAGAACGTGAACTGGTCGTCTTCGAAATCCTGCCGTACGGTGAAACCGAGCGCGGCGTGCGGATCGAGACCATATGCGTTCAGCAGCTCGATCCACAGATCGACGTAGCAATTGGTTTCGGTCCACACGCGCTCGCCCTGATGCAACGCGTGCGGCTCGTGCGCGCGCATGAAATGCGCGCCGCTCCGCTCGAGGTGCAGTCCGTAGGTCATGCTCCGTCCATCATCGCGTCGTTGATCACGGCCTGTGTGTCGCCCCACAGCAGGTCCCGCACGGACTGCGGCCACGCGTTGACGTCGAGTCCGTGATGACGGAACAGCGCGAGCGTCGTGCGTTCCATGCCGAAGCCGACGCATGCCGTGTGCGCGATTTCGTCGTCTGCGCGGCGGATATTCCAGAGCACGCCGAAATGATCCATGTGATAGTTAAACGACAGGCACGCGGTCGGCCGATCCGGCGTTGCGACCGGAATCAGCAGCTCGAACTTGAGTTGCTGCGCGCGCTGGCTATCGGCGACGATCTTGCCGCCACGGCCAAAGAACGGGTCGTTCGCCAGGTCGATTTCGAACGGCATGGCGAGCATGCGCACGAGCAGGGAGCCGCGCTCGATCCACTTCTGGCGGAACGCCATCACCTGCTCGGGGCTGCCGACGCGCACGTATTCGCGCATCCGGAACATCTGCATGCGGCCCGGATCGATCGACGGTTCATGGCGGAAGCAGTACGAGAACACGTCGACGGTGCGGCCGTCTTCGGGCAGCGCGCCGCGTTTTGCCACGACCGGATAGATCGGATAGCACGCCGCGGGCGTCAGCACGAGACGCGTGGGCTTCTGCTGGTCCATCCATTCGTCGCTGCGCTCGCCGTCGCCGGCGGCCACGGTCTGGTCGAGCGCGGACAGCAGGCGGCGGTGGCCCGCATCGTTGCCCTGGAACGAGTGGATCGTGCCGGCGAGATCGGGGAAGCTCTTCAGATACTCGCTGTCCTCGAAATCGCGACGCCGCATGGCGGGCGGGAAGCGCAGCACTTCCGCGTGCTGATCCGCGCCCAGCAGCGTGATGACATGGTTCAGGCGCTCGATCACGTCCTCGAAGACTTCACTGCGGCCATAAAGGCCGTCTTCGCCGGTCGAGATGAGGATGCCTGCTTCGATCAGCCGGTCGCGCAGCGTCAGATCCGACGCGTTGTAGGCGGCTTCGGCAGCGACGATGGCTGCGTGTTCAGTGGTCGTGTTAATTTTAGATCTTCCCGGAAGTAGGTGAGCGCTGGGCAAGCAGCAGGTTCGCAGTGTTCAGTGCGATACGGTCGTTGCTGATCATCAGCGGCGCCGAGAAGAGGTCGCGCAGGTGACGCCCTACGCTGTAGTCGGTGCCGTTCTTGTAACCTGCCATCCCGCAGATCATCAGCGTCTCCTGAACGACCTGAAGCGCGGTCGTGGAGATGCAGACTTTCAGCGTATTCATGTCGGACGCGAAACCGAGCGCATTCGACAGCGGCGCGTCCATCTCGCTCGAAGCGCTGGCTGCGCGCGCGGCGACGGTGTCGCTGGCCGCGTCGAGCGCGACCTTCAGGCGCGCCTGCATCATGTGCAGCATGCCCACCGCTTCTGCGAGGCGTCCCGCCGAAGGCGGCAGCGAACCCGGCTTGCCGCGTGTCGATGCACGGAAAAACGCATGCGCGCGGTTCACCGCGTCGGACGTGATGCCGATCCACACCGACGCCCACAGCGTGTGCGACACGGGCAGCATGGTCTGGTCGGCGATCTGCGCGAACGGCACCGGCAGGATCTGTTCAGCGCGGCCGCTCGCGAGAAGCCGGAAGCCCTCGCTGCAGGTACCGCGCATGCCCATCGAATCCCACGTGCCGCGCTTTTCCAGCTGGATCTGGTCATGACCCGCGACGATCAGCACCTGGTCGGACGGCGGCGAATCCGGCGTGCGGCGGGCCGTAATCAGGATGCCGTCAGCGTGCGCGCCGTAGGAAATGGTCGGTGCGAGCTTCTCGATATGGAACGCGCCATCGACCAGTTCGACCGCGCAGGCGCTCGTGCGCATGTTGCCGCCGATGGTCTCCTCGGACGTCGCCGATGCGAGCAGCCACTGTTCGTCGACCACCCGGGCCAGCATGTCACGCTGCCACTCGATGCCCGTACCATGTTCGACGATGCACGCGACCTGAATCTGGTGCATCGCGTAGATCATCGCGGTGGACGAGCAGCCTTGCGCCAGCGCTTCGCAGATGCGAGCCACGTCGGCGAGCGTCAGACCTGCGCCGCCGAATTCGGCCGGAATCATCGCGGACATCAGGCGTTCACGGCGCAGTTCCTGGAATGCTTCGGCGGGAAAGCGCGCGTCGCGGTCGACCGCATTGGCATGCGCGCCCGCGACCTTGGCGATCCGGTGTGCCGCCGCGATCCAGTCGGCCACGCCGCGCTCGTGGGCGGTCACGACGGCGGCTTCTGCGAGGCTCGGCGCGTTCATGCTGCGGCCTGCGCCTGTTGCAGTTCCGTCACCGCGGCTGCGAGTACGTTGATCGACGAAAACAACCGGCGAGTCAGCATGCGGTCGGGAATCTCGATATTGAATTCGTCTTCGATCGCGAGCATCACGTGAACCGTGGCGAGCGACGATAGGCCGGCGGCGTACAGATCGGCGTCGTCGGTGAGCGACTCGGCCGACACGTCGAGGCGGGCGGTTTCGGAGAGAATGCGGCGCAGTTCTGTTTTCATGAAAAAAGGGCCTCTGAAGTGTCGTTGATGGCGGCTCGCCCGAATCCGGCGCTCGCGCCCCTGCGCGCTGCTGCCATTCGACTGAATACATTGCCTCGTGTCACCGGAGCGGAGCCGGGAAAGCGCCACCGCTGGTATCGTTCGCCAGATGCCGGCAGCAACTGCCCGCTCTGCGATCTCCTCTTTCCGGCCCTGATCCGAAGCAATATCCCGGTTAAGTTTGTCTGTGTATTAAACAGATTCAGATGCACAGGCGTCAGTGCGATTCCGCACGGAGATACATCCAACCAATAAAATTAACAACGTCCAGACACTGGGAAGCCCTGAGCGCCTCACCGCGCTCAGGAGTGCGCGGAGACAAACATGGGCGACTTGCCCGCTGCCGCAGGCGACGCGCCCGGCTGCAGATCTTTCATGAACGCCTGACACAGCGCGATCACCGTAGCGGACGCACGCGGATTGAACAGCGAATGGTCGACGTCGGCAATGACCGCGGCCTTGACTTTCGTGAAGCGCGACAGGCTCTTGCCGTTCTTGCCGAAGTGCGAGGTGAGCTGGTCCAAACCGCTGTCGAAAGCGCCATAGATGAGCAACGTCCGCACGCCTTTGTGTTCAAGCGCGTTCACGACACTTCTCGGGTCCATCGGCATGTCCTGCAGCGGGCCGCTCCTGTCATGGCTGCCGCGGAGTTCACCCAGTTTCAGGCGCAGTCGGGCGGTGCCTTGCGAAAGAATCGCGCGGGCAATAGGCAATGGGCTGCGTTCTCCGCTGAACAGGCGGCGCCATTTGTTCCACTCGAACATCGACGAAGCGTAGCCGGCCATCGAGTTGACCTGCTGATCGACGATCTCTTTCACGGAGATCCCCTCGGGCATATAGAAGCGTTGAATGTTCACCGTCACTACCGCCGCGATGGCCGGTTCGATCAGCGCCGCACGCAACGCGCTGTAAGCGCCCGAGCAGATACCGAACGAAACGACGTTGTCATAGCCTTGCTTGCGCAGCCAGGCGCCGGCGCTGGCAACGTCTTCAATGGTGGTGTTCGCGTGAATCGCGCCGGACGGGTTGCGTCGCGCGACGTCGGGAGGAAGCGGCGCGCTCTCGCCTATGCCGCGCGCGTCGATTCTCAACGAAGCGATGCCCTGTCGCGCCATCTCGCGTGCAATGCGCACCGAAAGACGGCTGTCACCGAGATGGGAACTCATCGACGTGTTGGTGATGAGCATGACGGGGCCGCTCGTCGGCTTGTTGCGCGGCTCGCACAGCACACCGAAAACCCCGGCGGTGCCGATCAGAACCGGCCGTTCGATTGCTTCGGGCGTTTCGATCACCAGCCGATGCCTGTCTTCATCGGCGATGGTGGCGTCGGTGTCGGCACGAGCGGGCACGGATGCTTCATCAACGGCAATCCACTGGGCGACCGTTTCGATCGCGCGTTCCGGCAGTACCGTGAACGCCGTTTCCTGCATGAATTCCAGATAGCCGTCGAATGTCTCGGTGCTCACGTCGACGCCGCACGCGCTCAGCGCATCGGCGAACGCCGTGTTGATCCCCGGGCGTGTCTCGAGCACGAGCGCGCGCCTGGGTGACGTGACGGGAGCGTTGCCCAACGATTTCGCGAGGTCGAGGGTTTTCAGTCCCTGGTGAAACTCGTCGCTATACACCTGCCCGAGTACGTTGAACGGCGCCTCAGGCTGCGCGGCGCGTACGGGCGCGGCCAGCTTGCCAAGCCAGGTCTTGTGCACGGCGCTCAGTTCGCGCAGATACATGCGGCCGCTCGTCACCGGAGCGAGCAGCACCAGTCCGTCGAGATCACACTCGCTTGCGGCGAGTGTCGCGAATGCCGCGCCAAGGCGCAGTCCGCACAGCGTGACCTCGGTGACGCCGGTCCGTTTTTTCAGCTGTTCGACAGCGGCGCGAATGTCGGCCAGGGCGCTGCCGAGCAGGTTGAATTCGCCGTCGACGCCGACCGAGTCACCGGTCGAACGATAGTCGAATCGAAGCACGGAGACATTGCGTGCGCTGAGTGCTTCAGCGAGGCGGCGCATGGCGTTGCGACTCCACACGTCTTCATGACCGAAGGCGTTGCACAGAACGACCCCGCGTTTGCCGAAACCGTTATGCAACCAGCCAAAGCGGCCCCCGAATACCAGTGGCGTCATTTAGTCCCCCGAAAAGCAAATCTGACTGATTTGAGCGCGTTGCCAGATAAAAACCGGGAAATAAAGCCGACTCTTATTCTGTGGATATTGCATTGCAACACCTGGCATTAACTGCTTGAAAACAAACGCTTCGCGTCTTCCTTGGTGTGTGCAAAGCGGGGATATTCTTGCAATGTGCGATGACATCGAAAACGGAAATGGCCGCTCTGGAGTCCTTCCACAGCGGCTGTGAGACCTGGTGGTGTGACTCAGCGGCTTGTCCGTCCTGTCGTGAGTAAACCAGTTCTGATGGTTGAGTTCGGTGCGATGTACAACATACGCGCGAATGCCGGCATTCACGCTTTCAGTTCGCGACAGGTTTACACGGAGTCAGGAATCGTAAATGGTGTCCCGTCATTCGACTGCCCGGTCTATTGAAGTTATCCGGTAAAAAGTGGAAGTCCCAGCCGAAAGAACGCCAATTTTTCTTTATTTTTATAGCCCCGGAAAAAAGAATGGGACCGCGTTTTCGTCTTGCAGGCGATTGCCCTGCGTGTGCGTCTGCACACCGCAGGCCGCACCTCGCGCAGAGAACGGTGCTCGCGCGCGAGTCGTCTTGCGCTGTCTACCGCTTGGCCTTTCTGACCACCATCCATCGTGGCGACTTGAAACGCACAATGCTCACATAGAGCCATACATAGGTAGCCGCAAACACCACCACGAAGCAGAACAGGTGCAGCGTGTGACGCCAGAAGAGTGTGGCCGGCACGACTGCGATCAGACACAGCAGCCACAGATACGGCGAGGTCAACGAATTGCGCCGCGTCAGTTCGCGCGCGGTGCGCGTGCCCACCGCCCAGCGCATCAACCGCTTGTAGACCAGCATGTGCAGATGCACGCCGTCTGGAATGCCCGGCGAAATGCCGCGAATGAACTTCTTGCGGTAAATGGAGAAACACGTTTCGAAGATCGGATACATGAACAGCAAGACCGGATACCACGCCGACACATCACGGTTGCGCATGACCAGCATGACCGATAGTTCGGCGAGCATGAAGCCGATGAAGTAGGCCCCGCCGTCGCCGAGAAAAATCAGTCCCGCCGGAAAGTTCCAGATGAAGAAGCCGAGCACCGCGCCCATCATCATGAACGACGCCGAGAGCACGATTGGGTCGGACACCTGAAAGGCGACGTAGGCGAGAGACGCAAACATCATGAACGCGACCATCGACGCGAGGCCATTGAAGCCGTCGATAATGTTGATCGCATTGGCGAGTGCCGCGACGGCCAGCACGGTGACTGCGAACGAAATGACGGCGTAGGACAGCAGGAAGTCCAGTGGCGGCACGCTGATTCGCGTCACCGCGATGTTGAGCAGCACGTAGGCGAGCGCGGCCGCCGCCATCGTGCAAACGAGCCGCGTGAGCGGCGAAACACGCTTGGTCAGATCTTCGACGAGGCCGGAGCCGAACGCGGGCAGGCCGCACGCGATCAATCCGAGAATGCCACGCGATACCGCAGGATAAGTGTGATGCAGTTGTAATGCGGCGACGACAAGCCCAAGCAGAATCCCCGCTCCGCCAATGCGTGGCACCGGACGCACATGAAACTTCTGCACGCCGGCCAGATCCGTGTCGGCGGACAGTCCCTCATGCAAATGCGCGTAGCGCACGATCAGCAATGTGATCAGCAATGAAACGAGAAAGCCGAGCGCGAAATTAAGCATGAAATTGGGCCTGAGCGAAATGGGCCTGAGCGAAGACGCCGGATTATACAAACGAACGGGCAACGCCCAGAAAAGCGGCTCGCTTTCGCTATCTCCGCCGTGCCCCGCCTCGCGCCCCGGCGACTGCGCGGCTCAGTCATGGATTTCCCCTATCCAGCCAGCGGCCGGCCCTGTCGATAACCGGGATGCGACGAAGCGCAGGTCAGGCATGGCCACACGTCTACTGCCACACGGGCCGCGCGGGCAAAGCCCGCGTGCGATCCGCTCGCTCCCGACAGACCGCACGTTCAGGAGAATCAATGCTCAACAACATTACCATTCGCGGCGGACTGACGCTCGTCATCAGCGTATTCGTCGCTTTCCTGCTGACTGTGATCGGCGTGGGTTACGGTGCACTCAAGCTGGCCAACAACAGCCTGAACGACACACAGCGCAGTTCGGCCGCGCTTTCGCATCTGAAGGCGAGCACCGAGAAACTGCTTCAGGTTCAGCTTGCGCTCGGCACGTATCAGACGCTCTTTAGCGTCGGCAAACAGACCGATGAACTGTTGCCCGCAGCGCGCCGCGTGCTCAACGGGTCGAACCAGGATTTTGCCGATTACATGGCAAGCCCGTTCGCGAGCCCCGAGGAGGAGAAGCTCGCGCAGTCCGTTGCGCACGCGCGCAGCGCCCTGGTCGATCAGGCGATCAATCCGGAATTCAAGGCGCTCACGGACTTCGATTTCAATACGTTTCGCAATATCCAGGGCGACACGGCCAATAGTCTGTATGCCGCTTACGCGAGCGCCATCGCTGCGCTTGAAAGCGTGCAGGTGGCCAATCAGCATCAGCAGGCCGCCACCGGCGTGACACGCTTCCAGATCGCCACGCAACTATTTGCGGCTATCGGCGCGCTCGCGATCGCCATCGGCGTGGCGGCGCGCATGGCGCTCTCCGGCGCGCTGATCAAACCCGTGAACACGACCGTGCAGCATTTCGAGCAGATGGCCGGTGGCGATCTGAGCGTCGCCATCCGCATCCGGTCGAGTAATGAAATGGGCAAGTTGCTGGGGGCGTTGACGCGAATGCGCGACGGCCTCGTGGAAACCGTCGGCAAGGTGCGCGCCAGTACCACGGCGATCACGCTCGGCGCGAACGAAATCGCATCGGGCAACGCCGACCTGTCGTCGCGCACCGAGCAACAGGCCGCGGCTTTGCAGCAGACCGCGGCGAGCATGGAGCAGCTTTCAGCGACGGTGAAGCAGAACGCGGATCACGCGCGGCAGGCGAACCGGCTCGCGCAGAGCGCACTGGACACCGTGACGCGCGGCGGTTCGGTGGTCTCGCGCGTGACGCAGACAATGGACGAGATCACGCAATCGTCGCGCAAGGTGGCGGAGATCATCGGCATGATCGAAGGTATCGCTTTCCAGACCAATATTCTCGCGTTGAACGCGGCCGTGGAAGCGGCGCGGGCGGGCGAGCAGGGGCGGGGATTCGCGGTGGTGGCCTCGGAAGTGCGCAGCCTCGCGCAGCGCTCGGGCTCGGCCGCCAAGGAGATCAAGGAGTTGATCGGCGTGTCGGCCTCGAAAGTGCAGGAAGGCGCCGCTCATGTATCCGATGCGCAGAAGACGATCCATGAAGCGCTCGGCGCGGTGCAGCGCGTGACCGGCGTGATGAGCCAGATCGAAGCGTCGGCGATGGAGCAGAGCGACGGCATCGAGCAGGTCAACAAGGCGATGTCGCAGATCGACGAGGTGACCCAGCACAACGCCGCGCTCGTCGAGCAGGCGGCTGCGGCCGCGAAGTCGCTGGAAGCCCACGCATTGGCGTTGCGCGACGCCGTGGCGGTGTTCCGGGTCGCCGCCTGACGGCGCGCCTCTATCGACCGGCGACGAACCGCCACAGCGCCGCACAGTCCTCGTCGGACGCCTGGAAGAGCGGCATCGATTTGCGCAGCAGCACGTGGGCGGGATCGATCCCGCCCCTGAGCACCGAGCAGAACGACGCCTGATCGTACGCGGTCGGCGGTCCGCCGCGACGGCTCGCGGCGAGCAGCAGCGAGTCGTGGGTCAGCGGCGGCGCGAAGGCCGTGCTGGGCGAGCCGGTGGCCGTGTGGCAGTTGACGCAGCGCGTGGTCCATGCGGGCAGCGCGCGGTCGTCATCGCGCAGGTGCGCCGGTATCGCGCGCTGCCCTGTGAAGATCAGGCAGCCCGTATCGTTCGGATCGCACGACTGATCTGCACGGGCCGCGAGCGATGCCGCCAGCGCGGCGACTGTCAGCATCGACGCAAAGCCGATTCTGAAACGTGCCGCACGGCCCGGGGTAGCTGCCGCCATCACTGGATCTGCAGCGTGCGCGACACGCTCGGCACGCCGTTCGCGTTCAACGCGAAGAGCATGTAATAGCCGGGAATCACCACGCCGGGGTCGGACGGGATGGTCAACAGATACTCCCCGCCCGTGCCGACCGTGAACGTCAACGGAATCCGGCGCTGCTCGTTGTTCAGCGAATGCGTGACCGACGACAGACGCATTAGCACGAACGACTTGACGCCGCTGCTCGCCGCTACCGAGATGGCCGTGCCGAGCTGCGCCGTGGTGGGCGCCGAGCTGAGCGTAGGCCGCGTGGCGGCTGCGCCCGTCGACGTCAGCAGATAGGGCGGCGTCAGAATCTCCACGTTGGGGTGATTGGTCGTGCACGTTCCGCACAGGCCGCCGCCGCCGCTCAGTACGCGTCCATCAGGCAGCAACAGTCCGAAGCTGTGGTACACACGGGGCACCGCCTGCGGATTGAGCGGCGAGAACGCGCGCGTCGTCGGGTCCCAAAGCTCGGGCGTCAGCACGGCGGTGTCGTCCGAGAACGGCAGCGCGAAGGACTGGCCGCCCAGCACCACCACCTGGCCATTGGGCAGCACCACGCTGTTGCTGAACGCGCGTTGATAGCTCATCGGCGCAAGCGTCGTGGTGGTGGCGACACCGGTGCTGATATCGATCAGTGTCGCATCGGAGGTCGCGTTCGACGAGTCGTAGCTCGGCGCACCGCCCACGGCCAGAATCTTGCCCACGTCGTACATGACGGCGTTGCCGTTCATCGCGTCGTTGTCCGTACCGCGATTTCCAGCCGCCGTGACGCTTCCGTTGCCTGCCGTGTCGAACCAGTGCATGGCCTTGCTCGGCCCCGCGTGAAACACGCGCCCGTTGGCGACGGCGAACAGCCACGCGTGATTGTCGGCGCGGAAGATTCCGCCAGCGTCGTTGGTGAGAATGTAGTCATCGGTGATCGCCGTGTTGACGGTCCAGCCGGAGCCGGAGGTCCACGTCTCGCCGGTCTTTCCGCCGAGCGGACCATTCCACGAGCCGCCTATCTGGAACACGCTGCCGTTGCTCAGCGTGACGCTGCCTTGATAGGCGCGCGGAATGTTCATCGGGTTGCCCGACGCCCATTTTCCGGTGGACGGGGTGTACAGGCTGGTCTTGTCGCTGCTCGAGCCGCCCATCACATAGATGCGCCCATCCGGCAGATTGACGATGCCGGGGCAGAACATGTCATGCCCGGTGTTCGTCACGAGCACCTGTTTGCTCGTTTGCGTGGTCGGATTGAACACGGCGGTATACGTGTTGCCCGGCGTGACCTCGCCCGGCGTGAAATTGAGCTGGCTATCCGCGGACCATGTCACGACCGTGCCGTCCGGCAGGTTGGCGGCCGCGACAGGGATGATAGGCATCGTAATGGGAGCGGTCCACTTCGAAGGCAACGCCGTGGCCACCTTCACGCCGGCCACGACCCACGTCTGTTGCGCGCTCGCGTTGCAAACCTGCTGGGTCATCTGCGAGCCCGGCGTGGTGGTGCTTCCCGACGTCAGACACAGCCCGCTGTTGTTCGCGACGATCGCATAACCCGCGCCCTGCTTTTTCAGTGTGTAGCTCTGGTTCGCGCCGCCGTTGCAGGTCCACTGGATCACCGGGCCACCTGCGACCGTGCTCTGATTCGCTACGTCCATGCACAGGCCGCTGTTTTTGTTCACGAAGCTGTATTGCGAACCCGAACCATTGGGCAGCCAGCTTTGATTGGCACCACCTGTGCACGTCCAGGTGATGGCGGGAGCGCCGGTCGCGAGCGATTCGTTCGCGACGTCCGCACACAGATTCGTTCCGCTGACCGTGATGGGCGCCGAGGTCTGCGCGTCGGCAAAGGTCGGTAGCGCGGCGAACGCTACAGGCACCGTGACCAGCAGCAGGCCCTTGAGCCACTGCGTGAACACGCGCGAGATGTTCCCGCCGAAAAACAATCGTGACATGGTCCTATTCTCCAATCGGTTAATTTATGCGCGTTCGAGTGCGGTGAGCACTTCGCAGATTTCTTCTGCACGGGGAAGATCGGCGCTGCGCCAGCGCAACATTCCTTTCGCATCGAAGCAGTAGATCTGTGTGGAATGGCTTGAGATGTCGCCGAGCGGCAAGGTATTGCCCGAGAGCGCCGTGCGCATTTTGTCCACGTCGTTCAACGACGGCGACGCACCGGTCCAAGCGGGGCCGGCCTGAAAGCGTGTGAGCCATTCGTGCAGCGCCGCTGGCGTATCGGAAAGCGGGTCGATGCCGATGGACAACAACTGGAACGGGTAGTGTGCGTTCATCGACGGCAGGCGTTCCTGCACGGCATTGAAGAGCGCCCCTTGCAACGGACACACTGAACTGCATCCCGTGTAAATCGTTTGAAGCGCCGTGACGCGGCGATCCAGCAGGTCGCTCAACAGGCGCCTTTTACCGTTCTGGTCCGTCAGCCAGGTATCGGTCAAGCGAACGGGCGGGTCGACCAATCCAATGCCCACGTGCTGCGCCATCGAGGGCCGAGTGAGCGTGGCGAACGGAATCGACAGGAGACCGCGCAGGACAGCGCGTCGAGTCGATTGACGAGCAGAGGCTCGCCCTGCGGAGTGGGGGCGTGAATTCATCGGGTTCGATGCCTTGAAGGCGGTCCGTACGAGTATCGAAAGAAAGGGCTTTCAAAAAAATCCAAAGCCAGAGAGGACGCTTCAGGCTGGACAGTGAGTGACCGGCGCAATGAATGTAATGTTGGCCGCGCCGGCCTGGCTCTGGCATCTGCGACAGTAAGACGAGGACGCGAAAGGCCTTTTAAAAACCTGTGGAAACCACATACGACGGCTACATTCTGGGCGGCGCCCGGTGTGTCGAACTGTGCGGTCGGCAACGCTATTGGCGTACTTTTGATGCGCGGCGCGTACAGAACGCATGTGAGCGGTTCACGACTTTGGATGGGTGCGGTGAGACAAGGGGACGGTCGCCCCAGGACTTCTGCGTGCTGTTTGTTTTTGTCGGCGATGCACGTTGAAATGAGGGGTGCCGAAATCATAACGGCGTGCTGACGGGACCATTATTGATATGCAAACGGCTTTGAATAGGCGGGGCTAATCAAATCATTTTTACCGGTGTGCGGTGTAAACCCTTAATAGCTAAATCCGCGTAATAAAAAAATTCGCAAAACAGAAAGGAAACGGCAATTAGGCCGGTCATTAAATGCATACTTTATATCCGCAAAAAGCGAATAAAAATGCTATGCGCGGAGGACCGGCCTCGGCATCTGGACGCGATTTCCGCCGCGGCGGGCTTTCAACCGTCTTTCAATGTGGCGTTAGCCGCCAGGCTTATTCCGCCAGCCTTTTTCGTAAATAGGGATCGATCATAATTTCGCCTTGACACCGTTTTGTGCGGCGAATTTCGCAACATTAGAGGAAAAACTCTAGACGCTTGCCTGTTCCGTCACTCTTTGCACATCAATGGTGAATTTTTCGGCTAAATTCATTGCGAAAACCTTGATAATCACGCGCCGAAAATTCGAGAAATGCTGTTTAGAGCCCGGCATAGCTGGTTTGTGGCGGAAACCGCCGGTGTTAATCAAATCTGTGCATCACGGCTAAAAAATACTTTTATATTATTAATATAAATAGCCGAAATTACTCGAATTCGATGTTTTGTTACAACCTGTTACGTACCAAGGGTCGTTCAAAACGTTTCATCTGTGTAACATGTGCCTTCCTTTCCAAGGCAGAACGAACGTTCTACTTGGACGGAGTGTGCTCGCTTGTTTGTGCCGCCTGGTCGGGGCGCATCGCCGCTCTGCCTTCCCATTTCGTGTCCACCCGATGAGACCTCTTCAGGAGGCCTCAGGCTAGCGTTTGCCAGGTTTTTGGACGGTACAAACTCAACTGTGGCTTTTCATGAGACTACAAACCTTACGTAAGCATTCAATCTATTTAGTACTCCCAATTTTGGCGGCCTGTGGTGGCGAGAGCGGGGGAAGCACTGCAGCAGGCGTAGCCAATGCGGCCGATCCAACGGCTGTCGTGGATGTGGCAAAGCATCCGGCATCGGTAAGCGGTACGGCGATCCCGCCGGCAACGTCGATCAACGATTCGTCGGGCGCGGTCTGGACCGTGTCGAACGGCGTCGTGTACCGCGCGGGCAAAACCGCGGCGTTCACGATGAACGTCAAGCTGTTGCTGTGGTACGCAGGCAAGGTGTACCAGGAAAACACCGACAACAACTGGTGGGTCTGGCAGAACAACGTCTGGAACCAGACTACCGATCCTCGCCCGGCAACGACCTCGTCCAGCGCGTCGTCTGCGACGGCCACAGCAAGTTCATCGAGCGCATCGGCCACCTCGAC
Source organism: Paraburkholderia sp. PREW-6R (assembly GCF_039621805.1). NCBI lineage: Bacteria > Pseudomonadati > Pseudomonadota > Betaproteobacteria > Burkholderiales > Burkholderiaceae > Paraburkholderia > Paraburkholderia sp. PREW-6R. The sequence continues at coordinate 709,941 of NZ_CP155073.1, forward strand.
CTCCGCGGCGCAAACCGCGTCGGCAGCGATTCCTTTCGCGGGCATTAACGAGCACTACAACTACGGCGGCATCTACACGTCGATTCCGTTGGCGACGCAAGCTGCAACCCTGACCGATCTCGGCTTGACGGGCAACCGCCAGGATATTCACTCGTACAGTCAGATCGATGCCGTTGCCAACACGGTGATTCCGGGCATGGGTTCGAAGATTTCCATCATGCCGATGATCGATGCCTATCCCTGGGATGATCCTTCGCTGAACGGCGCCACGCCGACCGAAGCTAGCGCCTACGCGTATGCATACTCGATGGCGGCCTATGCGGCGACCAAGTTGAAGGGTGTGGCTGCGGTGGAATTCGGTAACGAATATGACCTTGACGGTCACAACAAACCCGTTGCCAACGACGGTGCGAACGTGTCGGACTTCGACAACAGCACGTGGCCGATTTTCCGCGGCGCACTGCGTGGTTCATACGACGGCTGGCGCTCGGTGGATACGACTGGCGCGACGAAAGTGATCGCGACCGCGTCGTCAGGATTCCTGCATCTGGGCTGGTACAAGGGCATGCTGACCGGCACGCAGCCGGACGGCTCGACGGGTCATCCGGTCGTGAAGACCGACATCATCCAGTTGCACTGGTATTCGGATGGCGGCGATCCGGAAAATACGTGGGGTGTGACGGGCACGAACTACAACGTGCTGAAAAGCCTGCACGATGCCTACAACCTGCCAATCATGTTCACGGAGATCGGCGTCAACACCGACTTCTCGACAGCGCAGGCACAGACTTACATCGCCAAGACGATCCCGGAACTGTACGCGGCTAAAGCCACGTATAACGTGATCGGATTCAACTGGTACGAGCTGTACGACGATCCCACCGGTCAGTATGGCATCTTGACGAGCAGCGGGGCGCAAAAGCCGATCTACGCGGCTATCAAGCAGGCCGTCGCGGGCTTGAAGTAACGGCTGGCCCGCCAGGCGGGTGCGAGTGGGTGCAAGCGGGTCCACGCGAGTCCGCCTGCTTCGGGCCGAGTCCGACCGGACGATTGCCGGGCACGGCAATGTCATCCGGTCGGTCCCGGCATGTAAAAGCGTGTGGTTGCTTCGAGCGAGCCTCAACGTTCGCTGAAGCGCCTCACGAAGCTGTAAAAGATCCGTGGATGGATCTTGAGCAGACACATCGCAAATGTGAGTTTGGGTCGGCTGTCCGCATACATGCGGTACAGATGCTGCGGGTGCAGCCGTTCCGAAACGATACGCAAGAAGGGCAGTGCCGACTGATAGGTCGGTGCTCTCATCGCGACCTGGAACGCAACCGTTCTGAAGCCCCAGATATATTTCAGCCTGAAAAGACGCACGCTCCGGTTTCTGATCGGCATCGAGGCCGTGGTCTTCTCCACCAGATCCATGATCGAGAAGAGGTCGAGGATCTTCGGATTGAAGCGCGTCGAGATACCCGTGTCGCGGAATACATAAAAATACAGCCGATCCGGTATCAGGCGAACCACCTTCGAGCGCCCCAAGGTCTGCACCGACACACAGATATCTTCGTAGATGAGTCCACTCGGATGATGAACATCCGCGAAGATCGAGCGCCGCACCAGCTTGTTCCAGCAGTACGCCTGCAACTTCAGGTCCATGATTCCTTCGACGGCCTCGACACCCGTGATGACCTTGTCGTCGCAATCAATCTGGTAATTGACCGTTCCATCGGCAAGCACGTTCGTCGCGGCGAACATCACGACGTCGGCGTCATGCTTCTCCGCTTCCTCGATCACGCGCTCGATCAGGTTGGGTTTTACATAGTCGTCACTGTCGACGCATAGGACATAATCGCCGCGCGCGTGCTCAACGGCGATCCGGCGGGATTCCGCCAATCCCTGATTCTGCTCGTTCGTGACGAGCTTCCACGCCACTTTGTCCTGCGCCTCCAGAATGCGTCTCGCGATGGCACCGGAACGGTCCGGGCTGCGATCGTCGACCGCGATGATCTCGAATTGATTCGAAGTCTGCGCCAGTAGCGACACGAGGCACGCCTCGATGTACGGCTCGACGTTATACATTGGAAGCAGAACACTGACTTTAGGCACGGTCATAAGTTGGGCCTCCAGATTGATGGGTCGACGGCGTTTTGTTTGAGGAATGCGGCCCCGGTCGGCAGAATTCCATTTAAAGAAACAGGTTAACGCGTACTTATCGTCTGGTCGGTGCGATACATCACACTTCAAAATCCGGCATTCATTTAATACTGTCGGCGCAGCTGGATATATCACTGGCCTTTCCTGATGGCCTTGCTCGGCGCTGTCGCGCGGTTCCGGCTCATGCGCTCACGTGCCGGCCTGCTATCCACTCCAACGCAGCCGCCACGGTCCTTTCATCTTGTGCGCCGGCACTGTGGGCTTCCGAACGTACGATATCCGCGGCGCACCGCAATATAGGGGTGTACTCGGGGGTGTACCGTCAATTGCGGTTTTTTGACGCTCAGACGACCTGGTCCTTTGCGGCAGGCCACGCGCAAGTATCGGCGCGATATGAGAGCAACGATTTCGCAGCCGGACAGGTTATTAAGGGGCAGTTCAATTTCCGACTTCCGGATTTGCATACCCGGTGGCATCCGCCGCATTGCCTTCGTCGCTTATCAGGCAAATTTTCGAACCATCGATTTAAAGAGTCGACCAGCCTATGAAACCAGTGGATAAAAGCAGTAGCGAGACAATTTTGTCCGTGGTCATTCCGGCCTTTAATGTCGAGCACTACATCGGTGTCGCGCTCGAATCGGCAATCGCCCAACCGCGTTCCGAAGAAATCGAGTTCATCGTCGTCGACGATGGTTCGACCGACGGCACGCTGGAACAGATTCTCAAAGTGAAGGCGAGTGCGCCGACTCACAAGATCACCGTTATCCACCAGGAAAATCAGGGTGTAAGCGCCGCGCGCAATGTCGGTATCGCACGAGCCGCATCTCCGTATATCGGCTTTCTCGACTCGGACGACGAGTGGGGCGCAAACTTTACCGCGGTCATCATGCCGATGCTCGACGCAGGGACGGCCGACATCATCGAATTCAATGTAGGCATTATCGACGTAAAAGGGCGTGTGGTCGATCAGCTGCAGATCGTCAACGATTCGACGGTCGGCCTGCGCAATAACGGCGCGGCAGCCTTGATGGCGTTTGCGCAGATCTGCGAAGTGCACTCCGGTGCGCGCGTGTACCGCCGCTCGCTGTGGGACGGTGTCGAGTTTCCCGTCGATTGCATCTATGAAGATGCGTGGGCGATTCCACGCGTGTACGCCCGTGCGAAAACGCTCTTTGGTATCGCCGATCAGCTGTATTACTACCGTCGCCGCGCGGGCAGCATTACGCAGACCACGACTCTGCGCGCAGTGGAGTGTGTGGCCCGCTTTGCAGGCGAAGCGCTGGACCAGAGCGAAAAAGACGCGCATCACGCCTTCTGGCTGGCGTTATTTCAGAAATTCTTCGCCAACCAGTGCTTCCTGACGTCTCGCGTCGATGCCGCTTCGCTCACGGCCGCCATGGAACTGGTGGAGGCCACTGCATCCAAGTATCGCGACTTTGCGATCCGCCAGAAAGAACCTTTGCCGCCGCTGCGTTATCGCGCGCAGATCACGGTCAACCGTCGTGTTTTCCAGATGAAAAAGCTTGTCAAACGCACGCTCGGGTTGGACCTGCGGGCGCCGGTGGCCGCGCCGCGCCGGGTCGAGCCACGCAAGGCCGAAGACCATCTTTGAACCGGCCGTAAAAAACGACATTTCGGGACGCGCGATACATGCAACTTTATCCAATTCACCCATCCTTCACGGTCGGAGATTGTTTCGATCTGGCCGTGCAGCCGCGTAGCAGATTTTCGATCGCGATCTACCAGCAGCAGGGCGGGGAGTCGATGGTCTGGGTCAGCAGCGTGATCGTCGCGGGCACGCGCGACGTCGCGGCGAAATTGTCTAACGGCCGGTACGTGTTCGAATCGACGCATGAACGCAAGGCCGTTCGCTACGACGAGGACTGGAACTGGCCGACCATCACCGTCAAGCTGGACGCGCAAGGTTTGGGTAGCGGCGCCTATGCGGCGGTCGCGTTCGAAGTGAATGCAGACGGCGAACCGCGGACTGAAGTCGGTCGCCGCTGCATGGCGCGCCAGCCGATTTTCGCCACGCCGCCGGACAGTGACGGGATGGCGCTGATCATCGCGCGCCCGCGTGGGCCCGCCGCGAAAATTGCGTACATCGTGCCGATCGCGACCTACCACGCGTACAACTCGATCGGCGGCGGCTCTTTTTACGGCGATCCCGTGCATCGCACGAAGCCGCAGACGAAGGTCACGCTATTGCGTCCGGGCGGGGGTCTGGGTGCGCAACTGGGCTATCCCGACGACGCGTACGACCTTCGCTCCCCGCGCCAGCATTTCACGCACTGGGACGCGAAGTTCATCCGCTGGTTGCATGCGCATGATTTCGCCTGCGATTTTTTTACCGACGTGGATCTTCACCGCGCCACCGATCTGGACCTCACGCAATACAGCGTGATGCTGAGCGTCGGCCATCACGAATACTGGAGTCAGGAAATGCGCGACCATGTCGCGCGTTTCATCGCGAATGGCGGCAATCTCGCCGTTTTCAGCGGCAACACCTGCTATCGCCCCGTCGATTTCGGCCCCAGCGCCGACATCAATGCGATCAGGACGATGAACCGGCTCGGCGAATCGTGGCCGGGCTACAACGAGAGCGACCTGATTGGCCTGAGCTACGGCTACGGCGGCGCGAAGTACGGTGTCTGGAACCGGTGGCGTCGCAAATGGCTGAAGCCGGAGCGCGAGCCAATCGGCTTCACGGTGCGGCGGCACGACCATTGGGTGTTCGAAGGTACGCAACTGAAGGACGGCGACACGTTCGGCGCAGAAGACCGGCTGGTCGGCTATGAAGCGGACGGTGTGCCGCCCGTAGCGAACGGCTTCGAGAAGCTGGCTGACTCCGTGCAGCTCGTGGGCTGGGATGTTGGCGGCTTCGCGGCGCTGGGCGTGTTCAAACCGGATTTCGGCAGCGGCGCGAACGGCGGTCAGGTCTTCAACTGCGGTACGACAGACTGGTCGCGTGTGCTGCTTGACGAGCGCGCATCCAGTCACGCCGTCGTTGAACAAATCACCTTGAACGTCATGCACAGATTTCTGGCCGGCATGAAAGAGGGTGCCGCAACCGAATCGTTGCCAGCCGGCGAAACCGGTGGTGCGCTTCGCAACCAGCTGGCTCAGACCAATGCGGAGAATGCATGATGGGCGCTCTTTGGGTAACGACTTTTTTTCTTGGCGTGTTGGGCGACGTCATGTCAGGCGTGGTGCGCTATTACACGTCGGCCATGGGCGTACCGCAGGCCATCTATCTGCCCAAGGCGATGATGGCGATCTGTATCGCGCTCATCGTGGTGCAGCGTCCGAAGGTGACGCATCTGTTCGTTGCAATGTATCTGGCGATGCAGGCGTGCGTGTCCATGACCAACGGGATCGGCATTAGCGCGGTCGCGTTCTGGGCCTGGACGGTACTGCCCCTGTTCTTCGCGCTGTCAGCGCCGCCCGAAGCGATCGACATCCTCAATAGGCCTCGCGCCCGCGTGTCGGCCGTGCTGGTGCTCCTGATCTGCGTGGCAGGGGTGATGATCAATTACTTCGGCCTGCTGAGCCCGGCGCCGTGGATCGGCGCCAGCACGATGGTCGGGGACACGGCAGTGCACGTGTCCGATGCGAACTTCGTCGGCACGACGCCGCGTTTGCCGGGATTTGGACGCGATAGCGCCGCCACTGGACTGATGCTCGGCCTCCTCGCCACGTGGCTCGTGCCGCGTTGCAGAACGATGATCGCGGCATTGCTGTTGCTCGGGATCGCAGGCTTCGCCATCTGGGCGACCACCAATAAGACGTCTCTGGTGGCGGTCGTGATCGTTCTCGGTGTGGCACGTTTCTGTCAGCTGCGCAACCTGCGCAAAGCCACCATTTTTGCGGCGGCCGGCGCGCTGCTGATTCCGCTCGCCGCCTATGTGATCACGTCGGCGGTCAATGAGTCGCTGATTGGCGGCGGTGCGCTGAGTTCGTTCCAGGACCGGTTCGACAACACCTGGCCGCTGCTGCTGCACGGCATCCTGCGCGAAAACATGATCTGGTTCGGCATCGGTCCGGGCGGATTCGGCGCGGCGACCAGCTACTACCAGAGCAATTTCGGCTTCAACACGGGGTACGCGGACAACATCACGTTGTGGACCATCGCGAATTTTGGTGTCGTCGGAGTGGTTATTTGCTGTCTTCTGTTATCCAGAATACTTTTCTCGAGCGAGTCGAGGGATAAAGTGGCTTGGGCGATGATGATGTTCCTGTTGATCAGCGGAATTACAACGGACATCTTCGAATCGGTTGGCTGCCTGCTCTTTTTCGGCGTCGCAGCCAAAGCGTTATGGCTGGACGTGGGCGTTACGCGTTTTCAGCTGAACCCGCAGTTCAGATTGCCGTTCAAGCGAATATTTTGAAGCGGTGACCGACAAATAATTCGAGCAGATGGGGCGCGCCGCGCCGACGTTCTGTTCCAGGGGGTAGCAAATGGCAGTTCAGCGAGACAAGCGGTCGAATCGCATCGTGCTCGTCACGATGTGCGCCGGCGTGGTGATTGCGCTGGCCAGCTCATGGTTCGTCCGTTCTTTCGCGATGACGGCTGAACCCGCAGTGGTTCTGAATGGAAAAGCCGCTTCCGACGAAATGTCCTATGTCGCGCTGCCGTCGTTTGTGGCCGCCCGCGCCGAGACAGGTGTTGCGATTCACGATATCGCCGACACCAGGCTGCTCGACGCCGTGAAAGACGTCGGTTTCTCGTTTGTTCGTACCGATCTTTTCTGGGAAGCGGTTCAGGCGCCGGACGGCTGGCATTTCGGTTCATTCGACAAGCTGGTGTCGAACCTTGCGCAACGACAGCTAGGGGCGTTGTTCATTCTTGGTTACAAGCACTACCAGTTCAGTCCGGACCAGCCGCCGACCACACCTGCCCAGCTCAATGCTTTTTATACGTACGTTCAGCAGTCGGTGAACCGGTATCGCGGTGCGAACGTTCGATTCGAAGTATGGAATGAAGAGGACGACAAGGTGTACTGGCTTGCCGATCCGTCACCGACGAACTACAGGAATCTGCTGAAGACTGCCGTCAAGGCGGCAAGAGCAGCAAATCCCACGGTGACGATCGCATCGGGCGGCGTGCAGCAGATCGATCTGGATTTCATCCGTTCCGTCGGCGACATTTCGAGCGCGACGCTGACCGGACCCGACGCGATCAGTGTGCATCCTTATCGCCAGGAGTATCCGGAGACAGTCTTCGCGGACTACCGGAAGTTGCGCGAGCAACTGTCGACGTACAAAAACTCGCCGGCCGTGTGGTCGACGGAATGGTCATACCCGAGCTTTGGCTACAAGTATGTGGCGGCGATCGGCAATGGGCATGCGCCTCACGCATTGGCGCTGCAGGCGAACTACGCGGTGCGGCGCTTTCTCGTGGACTGGATCTCCGGAGTAGGGCTCACCGCGTACTACGACATGCGCGACGACGGTACCAATCCGACCGATCGCGAACACAATTTTGGTCTGCTGGATGCAAGCAATAACAGACTGCCGGCGTATGACGCCTCGAAGCATCTGTTTGCGTTCACCGCGGATACGAAGAGTGCAAAGTACTTCATCGACGAGGACCATCATTACATCGTCCTGAAGCTGGCAACGCGGACGGGTGCCACGAAATACGTGATCTGGTCATACGGTGACGGTAGCGCGGTGAAGCTGGATATCTCGCATCTGCCGGGCCGCGCAGCGATCACCGACATGTACGGCAAGCCGATCGGTACGACCGGCACGCTCACGGTTCCTGAAACATCAGGTCCGGTTTTCATCAGCATGACGTCCTGGTAGTGCCTTTGCAGCTCGAAAACTTCTCGCCAGTTTCGTTACAGCAGTCCTGGAACTGGAAGCTTGTGTTCAAACGGGGTCACCCTCGTTTCTTACTGCGGAAAATGAAATGAGTTCATTCATCGGACAATCGGCAATGGGCATCAGTCCTGCCAAAAACGACGGGCTTCCGAGTCTCTGGCGCAACGTGGCCCGCCATAAGCTCCTGTTTGCGACGATCGTAGGCGCATGCTGTCTCGCGGGCGGCGTGTATGTTCTGGTCGCCACGCCCCAATATCGCGCGGATGCGCTGCTTCGTGTCCAGATCAAACCGGGTGCGTCGATCAGCGCGCTGTCGGACGTATCGGGAACGATGTCGGCAGACCAGTCCGCGGACGACGAAGCCGATGTGATGAGCTCGCGCACTATCGTCGACGAAGCGATCGCCGCAACGGGTGCCGATACGATCGTCGAAACGGATAGCCACTTCCCGCTGATTGGCCGCTATTTCGCTTCGCGTCACGCCGCGAGCACCCAACTGGCCCGCCCGATGTTCGGGCTGAGCGGTTTCGCGTGGGGCGGAGAAGAACTGAAGGCGACCACGTTCTCGGTCCCTTCGGCGGCACTGGGCCAGAAGTTTCGTGTCGTCGCGGGACAAAACGGCGACTACACGCTGTTCGACAAGGACGACCATCAACTGGTGCAGGGCCATGTCGGCCAGATCGCGAACTTCCAGGTTTCAACGGATGACGGCACCGGACCGGGTCAGCTGAAGATCGACGTGCTGCGCGCACGGCCTGGCATTGAGTTCACCCTGTCGAAGGTGTCGCTCGAAACAGCGTACGAAAATGTCAGCAACAAGCTGAAAACGTCGGTATCGGGCCAGGCTTCCTCACTGCGCGATTCGTCGATGGTGCGGGTCAGCTATCAGGCCGCGTCGCCGTTCGCCGCGCAGATGATGGTGAATTCGATCGTCAACGCGTTCGTCAAGCGTAACGTCGACGACCGCGCAGCCCAGGCGCGCATGAAGCTGGACACGCTGAATGCACGTCTGCCGGCATTGAAGTCGGAACTGGAAAAAGCCGAAGACCGGCTGAACACCTTCCGGATGCAAAACCACGCGATCGACATGGAGCAGCAGGGCACGATGCTCATCTCGCGAATGAACGCACTGACGGACAAGCAGGCGTCCCTGCGCCTGGAGTTCGACGAGAAGCGTCAGCTGTACGGTCCGGGCAGCCCGATTTATCGCGGCCTCGTGCAACAGCTCGATCAGGTGAATAGCGACATCGCCCAAACCGGTGAGCTGGCGAGAAACCTGCCCGAAACGCAGCGCGAATATATTCGCCTCGCGAGCGACGTGTCGATCAGCAAGCAGCTTTATACCGGCGTGCTCTCCAACGCCCAGCAACTCGAAGTGGCGGCGGCCAGCACGGCATCGGGTGTGAATGTGATGGACTGGGCCGTCGCACCTGAAAAGGCAGCATGGCCGCGTAAGGCAATCGTCCTGCTTGGCTCGTTGCTCGGAGGCTTGTTCGCGGCCACGGCGGCAGTGCACCTCACGTCGCTCAAACGCAAGGAACTGCGCACGCCGCAGGAGATCGACTACATCTCGAATCTCCCGCGCCTCGCTGTGGTGGCACGTTCGAAGACGCAACTGCGCAGCCTGACCGATGCACGCAAACGCCAGGATAAACGCACCCGTCTGCTGGCGGTCAGCAGCCCGCTGGACCCGAGCGTCGAAGCGCTGCGCGCATTGCCGAGCAGCGTCCGAGCCATGCTTGCGGACGACGGCATTGACCAGGGCAACAAGGTCATTCTGTTCACGGGTCCGACGCAAGGCGTAGGCAAGAGCTTCGTGTCGTCGAACTTTGCCTATCTGCTGTCGCAGACGGAAGAGTCGGTTCTGCTGATCGACGGAGACATGCGCAAAGGAACGCTCGGCCTTCTGCGCGCAGAGCAAAGCGGTCCGGGTCTTGCCGAAGTGCTCAAGGGCACGGCAACGCTCGACGAGGCGATCGTCAAACAGGAAGGCACCAATCTGTCGGTGCTCGCCGCGGGTAACGCCTATCCTTCCAACCCGGCGCAGCTGCTGAGCAGCAGTGCGTTCCGTGACATGCTCGAGACGCTGCGCAGTTATTACGACTACGTAGTGATCGATTCGCCGCCGGTGCTGCCCGTCAGCGACGCGGTGACGATCGCGGCGCAAGGTTGCGATCTGGTTCTGCTCGTATCGCGCGCCGATCACACAGGCTCGCGGCAGCTGGAAGAAACGCTGCAGCGCCTGGCGAACGTGGGCGCACGAGTCGGCGGACATATCTTCAACGGTTTCCTGCCGTCGCGTTATGGCGAGCGCGACGACTACGGACTGGACGCAGCGCACCGCTATTGAACGAACGCCGGTGCCCGCTTCTCGGACTTCCTGAGAAGCGGGCACCGGCGCGATGAAGTCGCTTTCTTGAAAAATAGAAATAAAAATGCCGGATGCACTTGCACCGGCGCCGCCGTTTGTACTTCCAGGCAAAAGTAAGGAAAGTAATGTCTCTGCGAGAAAAAACAATTTCGGGCGCGAAGTGGTCTGCGGCGTCGATGATCTCCGTGGTCGGCGTCCAGTTTCTTCAGGTGGCGATCCTTGCGCACCTGCTGCGACCGGTCGAGGTGGGCCTCGTGAGTATGGTTTCGCTGTTCACCACGCTTGCCGACATGTTCCTCGATATGGGACTTGGCACGGCAATCGTTCAGCGAAAGAATGTCACGTCGAACGAGCTCTCGTCGTTGTACTGGCTCAATGTGCTATTCGGCGCGGTACTCGGCACCGCGTTGATGGCAGGCAGCGGACTCGCGGCGTGGTTCTTCGGAGAGCCCGAGCTGAAGTCGCTCGTGGCACTCGCTGCGGCCATGTTCTTCATCTCCCCGCACGGGTTGCAATATCAATCGCTGATGGCGCGCGAGTTGATGTTCGACATGCTCTCGAAGATCGAGGTTGCCTCCAGCACCATGCTGTTCGGCACGACGCTGCTTGCGGCGATGCATGGCTACGGCGCCTATTCGCCGGTGATCGGCGCACTGAGCGCATGCGTTTGCCGCACGCTCCTGCTCAATCTCAGCGGGCGCAAGTTGCACAAGCCCGAATTCCGCTTCCGCCTGTCCGACACGCGTTCGTATCTCGGCTTCGGCGTGTTCCAGGCAATGGACTCGATGGTGAACTACCTGAATGTCAATTTCGGCGGCATTGTCGCCGGCCGCGCGTTGGGTGCGGCGACGCTCGGTGGCTATAACCTCGCGCTCAATTGCGCGGTGAATTTCCCCGCACGTCTGAATCCGTTTTTCACGCGCGTGCTGTTTCCTGTCTTTTCCATCATTCAGGACGATACGGCGCGGCTGCGCGAGAATTACTTCAAGTTGACGGGCTTCATCGTCATGTTCAACTTTCCGCTGGTGTTCGGTCTGATGATCGTCGCGCCGGACTTCATCCAGTGCATGTTCGGCGCCAAATGGCTGTGGGCCACGCCGGTGATGCGCGTGTTGTGTCTCGTGGGCGCGTTCCGCTGCATCGGCAACCCAGTTGCATCGTTAATGATGGCGACCGCCAATATCAAGCTGAGCTTCTGGTTCAATCTCGTGAAGACGCTCGCCATGTTGCCGGCGATCATACTCGGCGCGTATCTGGGCGGAGCATTGGGCGTTGCGCTGTCGCTGCTCACGGTCGAGGCAATCGGTTTCGTGCCGATGTATCACTTCATGCTCAAACGCGTGCTGGGTCCGAGCTTCGGTGAATTCCTGAGAGCGTTTCTGGTGCCGTTGCGGATGGTCGTGCCGATGGTGGCGGCTGTATGGGGCGCGTCGGAGTTTCTCGACGCGTCCATGCATCATGCGCTCAGGCTGGTGATTGAGGTCGGGCTGGGTGCCTTCGTATTCGGCGTCACGTTCCTGCTGGACCGTTCACTACTTTGTGCCGAGATCCGAGGTATTGTGCTCAAGATGGTCCGCAACGCGGCGTTGCGGCACGGGCTGCAGTAAGACGCGCTGGGCCTGGCCATCGAATACTTCACGCGAGAAGCGCGTGCGGAAAGAAGTGGTCAGGTCCGAAATCGGATAAGTACGAGCAGCAAAGATCTTTTCGATGAACGCGTCATGGTCGTGAACCGGGAACAGCAGTTCGGACGGCAGGTACGAACCGAGTGCCGACACATGTGACGCCACGATCGGACGACCGGCCAGAACGGCTTCAATCATGACGAGCGGCACGCCCTCGTAAGCGGACGGCAGCACGACGACGTCACTCGCCACGATATACGGCAGCACGTCAGGCTTCGGACCGATGATCCGCACATGCCGCGACAGCAACTCACTTCCTTCTACTGCCTCGCGCAACCTGTCAGCGTCCGGGCCGTCGCCCACCATCAATACGATCGTATTCGCGAAAGCGGCAGGGTTGCGCTCGATCGCAGCAAGCACGAAGCTTTGCCGTTTGTGCTGGAAGTGAATCCGGCCGATGTGCGCGCAAATGAACGTGCCGGTCTGTGGCAAGCCGAGCATGCTGCGCGCGGATTCGCGCGTCAGCGTCGAAGCGCTGAAGCGGTCGTCCACGTAGTTTTCCAGAATGGCGACCGGTGTGTGCGCCGCCTGTTTCAGCAGCTTCTCGCGCAGGTGTTCATTGAGCGTGATGTACTGGTTCGGAACCAGGTAGAGCGCGCTTTTTACGAGCGACTTGATTCGCTCCTTGAGCGGGGCGCCAGCCTCGGCTTTATCATCCACGAGGGGAATGTAGGTAACCGCCATGGTTCGCGCGAGCCGCGCGGCCAGCAGGCCGGCCATTGCCGATACGATCGTGCCCTGCGCGATGACGAGTTTCGTCAGGTCGAGCTTGCGCAGTATGGAAGCCGTTTGCCACGTAGTAGACAGAAGGGCCAGCGGATTGCGCTGGCCCGATTCGGAAGTGAAAGACAACGAGGTGATGGCGACATGTCGGTGACGCGCCGCGACCTCGTTGGCGAATGCGATCATGGCCGCATTCTGCGCCGGCACGAGAATATGAAAACTGTCGATACCGGGAGATTTGACAAGCGCGAGTACGAGCCGCTTGAGCATTTCTTCGTGACCACCGTTGACACTCGAGTCGCAGTAGATGCCGAGCTTCATGGATATTGCTCCTTTGATACGTGACATGCCCCGGCGATATGTCAGCCGTTATGGCCAGTCGGAGAACGGCAAAGCCGTAAAACGCTAGGACGCGTCGCGGCGCGACGCGCCGATCACCTTGCGCAACGATTCGGCGCTTGCGCCCCATCGAAAGCGCGCAGCATGGGCGTAGCCCCGTTCGATCAGCGTCGACCTCAGTTCGGGAGACTGCTGCAGGACGCGCAGCTTGTCCGCGATATCCTCTGCGGAGTAGGGGTCGCAATACAACGCCGCATCGCCACAGGTCTCCGGCAGCGCCGACGAATTGGAAACGACCACCGGGCAACCGCTACGCATGGCTTCGAGAGGCGGAATGCCGAAGCCTTCGTAGATAGACGGGTACACGAAACAGTGCGCGTGCTGATAAAGCGCCTTCAGCTTTTCGTCGCTGATGTAACCTACGGCCTTGATGTTGGGCGCCACGCCTTGCAGGTCCTGCACGTCGCCAAATACCGTCGAGTTCTTCATGCCGACGATCACCAGGTCCATATCAGGGTCGTTGAGTTGGCGGAACGCTTCGAGAATCCTGCCGAAATTCTTCGTAGGGTTCATGCTGCTGACCGCAAGCACGAAACGCTTCGACTGAAGGTTGTGTTCACGCAGCACGCTTTCATCGGGTGCCACGGCGTCGAGATGGTCCGCACCTAGAGGCACGACGGCGATCCGTTCCGGCGACACGCCACAGTGATACGCAAGACGCTTGCGCGAGAAGTCCGAATTGGTCACCACGCAGCTCGATGTGCGTGCGAGGATCCAGAACATCAGCTTGTACCATGCACGAAAACGCCATGAGAAATGCGCCGGCCTGTCGAATACGGCCGCGTCGTGCATATAGATCACCTGATTCAACCGGAAGATCGAGGCTGAATTGCTCAGATTGACGATACGATGCCGCCCGGCGAACAGGGGCAGGACGATCTGTTCCCAGAAAATGCCCTTGCCGAAACCGATCTTGACCGTGTTGGTGCCGTCTACCGATTCGAGATCGGGGATCGGCGGCACGGCAACGGTAACGCCGCCGCTGTCGGGCAAGTGTCCGAGCGCGACGATAAGCTCGCGTGCCACGCGCTGAACGCCCGTGGTCTTCTGTGTCGCAAAGCGGCCGTTATAGATAAACGTCGGCGCAGCCGAATACATGTTCTTCACTGGTTACCCCGGAGATCGGATTTCAGCTATTGACGTCGTAAGGAAGCGCGATGTCAGCGATCAACGGTTCGCTGCGCGTGGTCAGTACGTCGGACAATCCATATAAGGTTCGCCATTCGCGAAAAATCACGTCCATCGAGAAACGCTCCGTCGCGCGCTTGCGCGCGGCCGTTCCCATCTGTTGACGCAAGCTCGGGTTGTCGCGCAGAAGAGCCAGGTAGACCGCGAGTTCTTCCTCGTTCGATGCCACGAAACCAGTTACGCCGTGAATCACGATGTCCCGGTTTCCAACCACATTGGTGACGACCGCTGGAATGCCGGCGACCTGCGCCTCGATCAGCGCCATCGGCATGCCTTCATAACGCGAGGTCTGAACATAGACGTCGAGTTGCGACATCAACTCCAGTGCGCGGGCGCGGGTTACCCAGCCGCTGCATGTCACGGAGTTATCGCGATAGGCGTCCGGTACTTCCTGCTCGGTTCCGCCAATCCAGATAAAATTCATCGAGGTGTCGCGCAGATCGTGGGCGAGCTTGATGAACACTTCGTGATTCTTCTGATAAGACGCACGGCCTGTCATTCCGACCACGACCTTGTCGTCGGCCCGCTTGCAACGCAAAGGGATTCCGTTGGTATCCACGCCGTTCTCGATCAGAATCGAAGAACGGGCGCGCACGCGGCCCTTGATTTCATGCAATTCGCTGCGCGAGCACGCGACGATCGTTCCGCCGATAAAGCTTGCAAGCCGTTCGAAGCTCAAATAGGCGTATTGCTTGAGGGCAGAGACGTCGCGACGCAGAAAGGCGGGACCGTGCGGCGAATACAGTACTTTGGCGCGAGGCGTCGCGATTTTGGCGGCGGCCCGTCCCAGTACTCCGGCTTTCGACGAGTGCAGATGAATGACTTCCGGATTGCATTCACGCAATTGTTGAACCAGATTGCGCAGGCTCGACCAATCTTTCTTCGGATTAACCTCTCTGCACATCGAGACGTGCGTCATCTTGACCTTGGGATGAAACAGACTCGCAAAATCGGGGGGCGTCTCGCGTCGCAATGAATAGATGACGGAGACATTTGCTCCAGCTTCAGCCGCGCGATTGGAAAGCTCCGTTAGCATGGACAGAACCCCTCCTCCGAAGGCTTCTGTGATATGCACGATGTCTTTCATGGGTCTGTTCCCGTTATCGAGATTCTGGTAGGCGTGTTGGGACGACTCCGTAAAGGGGTGGTCCAACAGGATAAGAAGCAATGGCGCGTTATGTGATCTTCGCTTCGCCGGCGCAATAGTTCTGTCTGATAGCGCACACTGGTTCTGGTGCTTTAATTAGGCATCCAAAACAAAATGAATATGTGAAGAAAACGAGGCGTCACTATTTCCGCGCGACATGAAGATAAAACTATCGATCAGTGGCGGTAAAACACTGGCTCATGTTTTAAAAACGATTGCTGATTAATTGTTGTTGTGTGCGATGCAAGCGTGCATGGTTTCAATTCGCACTCTGCGATGCAAGCGATCTATAGACTGACGTATTGCCGCTGAGTGGCGCGACTGATTGCAATGAGCGGGTTGCCAATGATCAACGGCTATCAGGCACCCGCTTCAATCGAGTTCTTCGGATTTGCGATCGCGTCGAATAGTTGTGCGTTCATTATTCTGTGATGCAAAGTATAGGCGGGAGTTGCTGCGTGCTCCGTTGGGTATCGAACGCTCCCGCCGAGTTTTGACTGCGACAGAAGTGCTGATGCGCTTTAGAGTTGGCGACGCGCAGAGAGGGTTCCGGCAAGTCTGCAGCGCGCAAACTGACATTCGCGACGAATCGGCGGAAAAAGGGGGATAACCCGCTGATAACCTGCAAGACGCACCGGGAGGCGGCGAGAAGCAACGGAAACTGGCGGGAGAAAACTGAAACGCGCTGACGTCCAGCGTACGGCCTGCTTTACGCAAACGATTGCGCTTCTGCGGCGCCCCAATAGAAAACGGCGGGAGCCGTCGCTTGCTCCCGCCGTTGTTCTGCGCCAATCTCCTGTTCGATTCAGGCGAATCCCTGGGGATTGGTCGACTGCCAGCGCCAATGATCTTCGCACATTCTCTCGATACCATACTCCGCCTTCCAGCCTAGCAGCCTTGCCGCTGCCGCAGGATCGGCAAAGCAGGAAGCGACGTCGCCCGGACGGCGCGCGACGATTTCATAAGGTACCGGCTTGCCGGACGCGTTCTCGAACGAGCGCACCACGTCGAGCACGCTATAGCCCTGGCCCGTGCCCAGATTCACGACGAAGCTCGCGTCGTGCCTGACCAGAGCGTCGAGGGCCGCGAGGTGCCCGCGCGCGAGATCGACCACATGAATGTAGTCACGCACGCCCGTGCCGTCCGGCGTGTCGTAGTCGCCGCCGAATACGCGCAGTTTCTCCAGTTTGCCCACCGCGACCTGCGCGACGTATGGCATCAGGTTGTTCGGCACGCCCGCCGGATCTTCACCGATCAAGCCGCTCTCGTGCGCGCCGACCGGATTGAAGTAGCGCAGCGTAGCAATGCGCCACGACGGATCGGACACTTCGAGGTCGCGCAGAATCTGTTCGGCGATCAGCTTCGACTGGCCGTACGGATTGGTGGCCGAGAGCGGAAACGATTCGTCGATCGGCGAGCTTTTCGGCACGCCATAGACGGTCGCCGACGAACTGAACACGAACTGCCTGACGTTGCGATCGCGCATCACGCCAAGCAGCGCCAGCAGGCTGCCGACGTTGTTGCTGTAGTACTCGATAGGCTTGGCGACCGATTCGCCCACGGCTTTCAGCGCGGCGAAATGGATTGCGCCGCTCACCGGATGCGCGTCGAAGATACGATTGAGCGCTGCCTCGTCGCGTGCGTCGGCTTCGTAAAAGGTCACGGTCTTGCCCGTGATCTTCTCGACGCGCCGCAGCGATTCACGGTTGCTGTTCACGAGATTGTCGATTACCACGACGTCATAGCCGCCATTCAGCAGTTCGACGCATGTGTGCGAGCCAATAAAGCCTGCGCCGCCTGTTACCAGGATCGTGCCCTTCGCGGTCATTGTTGTTGCTCCGTTAAAGTAGAACACCCGTCATTTTTTGCACCAGGTCCTTATACGTTTCGACGACGACGCGTTCGTCGAATTCGTTTGCGATTTTCTGCCGGCCGCGCTCGGCCATGGCGCGCCGCTGCGCGCTGCTCATGTCGAGCATCTGCGCAAGTGCGGCCGCGAGGCTGTCCGCATCGCGGGCGTCGCATAGCAAGCCGTTGACGCCGTTTGCCACCACTTCGCGGCAACCCGGCACGTCGGTCGTCACAATAGGACGGCCCATTGCCGACGCTTCCATCAGCGTGCGTGGTACGCCTTCGCGATACGACGGCAGGACAATGCAGTCCGCATCGCTAATGAACGGGCGAACGTCGTGCGCTTCGCCGAGATACTCGATGATGCCTTCCTGCTCCCACGCCGTCACTTCTTCGCGCGTAATCGCGCTGGGATTGTCGACGCCGGCCGGACCGAGCAGCTGGAAGCGCGCGTGCGGATAGCGTTCACGCAGACGCCGCGCGGCTTCCACATATTCGCCCACACCCTTGTCCCACAACAGCCGTCCGATCAGCAGGAATCTGAAATCGGCGCGCTCGGGCAGCGGCGTGAACGCGAACTGTTCAAGATCGACCCCCTCGCCGTGCAGCAGTCTTGCACGTTCAGGGTGGACCAACAATTTCTGTTCGACGAACGCTGCCTGATCGTCGCGATTCAAAAACCATATTTCGCGGGGAAAACGGAACGCGAAGCGGTAAAGCATCTTGGCTACCTGCGCCGCGCGGCTTTGCTGGATGAACACGTAGCCCAGGCCGGTTGTCACCGCCACCGACTGCACGCCCGCCAGTTTCGCGGCAATTGAACCATAGATATTCGGCTTGATGGTGTAATGGAACACCACATGTGGGCGGAGGCTCACGTATTGGCGGAAAAGCGACCAGAGCGTGCGCAGGTCGTCGCGCGGACTCGTGCCTTTCGATGCGACCGGCAGCTCGATGCACAGGCAACCCATTGCAGTGAGCAGTTCGAACGTGCGATCGCGCGGCGCAAGCACGGTGACGTCCACGCCGCGTCCCACCAGCATCCGGATCAGACCTTGCCGGTACGTATAGATTGCCCACGCGGTGTTGCAGACGAGTGTAATGCGCAGCGCGGGCGTCGACTTCAGGGCAGGCTTCATGCGGAGACGGGTGTGAGAAGGAAAAGGCGTGCCGAATTCGCGCACAGTCGGTCAATGACCCGCGCGTGGCGCGAGCAGCACGCGCTTGACCCGCTGCAGCGTGCTGTATGGCATCACGAGGTGCAGCAGATTCTTCACGAGGCCGAGCCAGTCGTACGGATTGGCGATGTTGAAGTAACGCAGCTGCAAACGCAATGTCGAGCTCACCTGGCGGCGCCGCCTGGTTGCGCTGATGCCGCCTTCATTGAGTTCGTAATAGAGCCCGAGTTCGGGCAGATTCGCGCAATCGTAGCGCTCCATCAGGCGCGCGAACAGATCGAGGTCTTCCGCGGACGGATATTCGGCGCGATAGTTGCCTACCGCACGCACGGCGTCGATACGCAGCATCATCGAAGGATGCGCGAGGCAGGCACGGAAGAAACGCAACCGGCGCACCGCAGCCGGTTCGGCAGGTGGCCTCAGCATGAAGAGCGGCTTGCCTCCGCGCGTGACGACCTGCGTCCACATGCCGAGCCCCGCGACCTGCGGATGCGATTCCAGATAGGCGCGTTGCCGCGCGAGCCGCTGCGGCACGCTGCGATCCCCCGCGTCGATGCGCGCCGCGTAGCGAAAGCCGCGCTGCGCGAGGGCGTCGATGCCAGCCTGTAACGCGCGCTCTATCCCGCCGTTGCGCGGCAGGCGCAATATGTCGATTTCCATGTTCGCAATGGACGGCGCGACAATAGGCGGCGTGCTGCCGTCGTCCACGATCAATACGTGCACCAGCGCACTTTCATTGAACGAGGCGAGCGTAAGATCGACGTCGGCCTGGCCGTTGTACGCGGGCATGAGCACCGCGACGTCGTCGAGCGGAGTGTGCGCGGCGGCGGGTGAGTTCGTCATGGGCGCAACTTGAAGCGGATGTAATAGAGATTGACTGACACGGCCGCGACGTAGCCGGCGGCAAGTCCCACGAGCGCGCCGTTCGCACCGAGCCTCGGGATAGCGAGCAGATTGACGACGAATGCGACGGCTAGCGCGAGCAGCCATTTGAACAGCAACACGAATTTGGCCTGGTACTTCAGCACGATCAGATTGCCGATCGCCTCGATGCCGGCGGGCACGGAAAGCCAGACGGCCCAGCGGAAAATTTCGACGGCGCCTTCATAAGCCGGCCCGAAAACCCGGCGGATGATGAAGCCGGCCAGCAGATCGAGCACCAGTGCGCCGCTCACCATCAGTACGGCGGTCATGCCGGTGAGGCGCCACATGTTGCGGCGCAACTGCGCGGCGTCCTGCACGCGGTAGACGAACGCCGGCGCAATGGTCTGCGCGAGCATCAGTGCGAGCGTGATCCAGTTCTCGTTGAGCTGCTGTGCGGCCGAGTAGCGCCCGAGGTCGGCAAAGGAGATCGCGCGTTCGAGCATCAGCCGGTCGAGTTTCAGGAACAGATACATGCCGATCAGCCCGAGCCAGAACACCGTGCCCGCGCTGGCGAAATGTTTGAACAGCGAGCGGTCGAGTTGCCAGCCGAGTTTGCCGCCGTGCCGCCGTATGTAATAAGTGAGCAGCACCATGCCGATCAGCGCGGATTCGGCGGCCCACAGCCAGCCAAAGCGCGCGGGCGCGGCCGCGGCGCGTACCAGCAGATAGACGCAGCCGGCTTTGACGATCGCCGTGCTCATGCTGGTGAGCAACTGAGGCTTGCTGTAGGTCATGCTTTGCAGCCACGCATTGATCACGCCGACGAACGGCTCGCGAAACAGCATGGTCACCGCGAGACCGGCCAGCATGGCGCCGACCAGCGGATCGAGAAAATGCAGCGCAATGGCAAACCAGGTGAGCAGCAATGCGGCGGCCGACACCGAAATGCGCAGCGCAAAAGCGCTGCCGAGCACGGTGCCGAGCTGCGCGAGCGGCCGGTTGACGATGGTGGGCACGAGGATTTCCGCGCCGCACACCCAGGTGACTGGCGAGAGCACCAGCAGCAGCGTATTGGCGTACTGCCATTTGCCGAACGTGTCGGGGCCGAAGTACCGCGCGAGCACACCGCTGATGACGATGGCCACGCCGATTTGCGTGAGTCGTTCCAGCCCGAGCCAGACGATGTTGGTGAAGGCGCGCGTGACGTCGGGATTGGCGAAGCGCTTGAGCGTCAGCATCCGGTGACGGCCACGTGTGCGTTTGCCCGCCTGGCCGACTGTCGCGGCAACTTTACAAAAGGAGGGCGTCTAAGCATTAGAATGGTGTTTTAAGGCGGGTCCGAAAAACGCAATTATAAGTTGGAACCGGATCGCTTCCGGCAAGGGCGTTTCACGGGATTCGGCAGCGTGTTTTACCGATTCTCCAGTGGTGCGTCAGTCAAAATTTTCCATTGCACGCAAGTGAGCCAACATGATCTCCAAATCCATTTTCAAGGCGTATGACATTCGCGGTGTAATCGGCAAGACGCTCGACGCCGACGCCGCCCGTGCGATCGGCCGCGCGTTCGGCAGCGAAGTGCGGGCGCAGGGCGGCGACGCCGTCGTCGTCGCGCGAGATGGGCGCCTGTCGGGCCCCGAGCTCATCCAGGCATTGTCGGACGGTCTGCGTGCGGCCGGTGTCGACGTGGTCAACGTCGGCATGGTGCCGACGCCGGTCGGTTATTTCGCGGCGAGCGTGCCGTTAAAGCTCGACGGCGGCGAGCGCCGTATCGATTCGTGCATCGTCGTCACGGGTAGCCACAATCCGCCGGACTACAACGGCTTCAAGATGGTGCTGCGCGGCGCGGCCATTTATGGCGAGCAGATTCTCGCGCTGCATCAGCGTATCGTCGACGACAATTTCGCCGAGGGTAGCGGCACGTACACCGAGTACGACATTGCCGACGCGTACCTCGAACGCATTGCGAGCGACGTCAAGATCGCGCGCCCGATCAAGATCGTGGTGGATACCGGCAACGGCGTCGCGGGCGGCCTCGCGCCGAAACTGTTCAAAAAGCTCGGCTGCGAACTGGTCGAACTGTTCACCGAGATCGACGGCAACTTCCCGAACCATCACCCGGACCCGGCGCACCCCGAAAACCTGCAGGACGTGATTCGCGCGCTGAAGGAAACAGATGCCGAAATCGGCTTCGCGTTCGACGGCGACGGCGACCGCCTCGGTGTGGTCACCAAAGATGGCCAGATTATCTATCCGGACCGTCAGTTGATGCTGTTCGCCGAAGAAGTGCTGTCCCGCAACAAGGGCGCACAGATCATTTACGACGTGAAGTGCACGCGTAACCTCGCGAAGTGGGTGAAAGACAAGGGCGGCGAACCGCTGATGTGGAAAACCGGCCATTCGCTCGTCAAGGCGAAGCTGCGCGAAACCGGCGCGCCGCTGGCAGGTGAAATGAGCGGCCACGTGTTTTTCAAGGACCGCTGGTACGGTTTCGACGACGGCCTGTACACCGGCGCACGTCTGCTGGAAATCCTCACGCGCGTCGACAATCCGAGCGAGCTGCTGAACTCGCTGCCGAACTCGAACTCCACGCCGGAGCTGCAACTGAAGCTGGAAGAAGGTGAGAACTTCGAACTGATCGCGCGTCTGCAGCAGAACGCCAACTTTACCGGCGCGGACGACGTCGTGAAGATCGACGGCCTGCGTGTCGAGTATCCGGACGGGTTTGGCCTTGCGCGCTCGTCGAACACCACGCCGGTTGTCGTGATGCGTTTCGAAGCCGATAGCGACGAGGCGCTCAAACGCATTCAGGAAGACTTCCGCCGCGTGATTCTTGCGGAGAAGGCCGACGCAAAGCTGCCGTTCTGATCGTTTGAGCGGTGCCGGGGTTCGGATCGAATCGCGGCAGACGTAGAACGCGGCGCGGGTTTGACTGACCGCGCCGCGTTTTTTCATGCCTTTTGGCTATAGCGCGCTAGAATTGCCGTCCTTTCAACGCATCTTCGGGCCGGATAGCCGGTTTTCCCACTCTTGAGCGTGCAAAAGATACTGATCGTGAGGGTGTCGTCGTTGGGCGACGTCGTTCACAACATGCCGGTGATCGCCGATATCCGGCGCTGTCATCCTGACGCGCAGATCGACTGGCTGGTCGAAGAAAGCTTCGTGGGTCTGGTGCAACTCGTCACCGGTGTGCGGCGCGCGATTCCGGTTTCATTGCGGCGCTGGCGCAAGCGGCTTCTGTCTGCCGGCAACTGGCGCGAGATCGGCGCTTTCCGTCGCGCGCTTGCCGCTGAAAACTACGATCTTGTGATCGACTGTCAGGGACTCATCAAGACCGCCTGGCTCGCAAGCATGGCGCGCGGGCCGCTGGTCGGGCTCGCGAACCGCACCGACGGCGCCGGCTTCGAATGGCCGGTGCGTTTCTTTTATGACAAGCGCGTGCCGATCGAGCCGCGCACGCATGTGGTCGAGCGGACGCGGCAACTGGTGGCCGCGGCGTTGAACGATCCGCCGCCTCAACCTGCCGACGAAATCGACTTCGGTATCGACACGCGGCGCGCGGCGCTCGCCTTGTCCGAATCCGATCTGAATCTGCCGGTGCCCTATGTGGTGTTCGTGCATGCGACGTCGCGCGCCGACAAGCAGTGGCCCGACACGGCGTGGATCGAACTCGGCCAGTCACTGATCCGGCGCGGCGCGTCGATCGTGTTGCCCTGGGGCAGCGACGAAGAGCGCGCGACCAGCGAGCGGCTCGCAAAAGAATTCGGCGCGGCGGCGATCGTGCCGCCGAAGCTCTCGTTGCCCGCAGTGGTCGGTCTGATCGAGGGCGCTGCCGCGACGGTCGGCGTTGACACAGGTCTAGTCCACATTGCGGCGGCACTGAAGCGGCCCACGGTCGAGTTGTACAATTTCGCCACCGCATGGCGTACTGGCGGGTACTGGTCACCGAATGTCGTCAACCTGGGCACGGCCGGCAAACCGCCCACGCTGCAGGAAGTCAAATCCGCGCTGGCCGGCTTCGGGCTGCTGTAGCACGGTGCGCTTCGCCTTACGCTCCATCCGTTTTCAAGGGCGACCATGAACGAAACCCAGATCATCGAAGTAGCGAACGCCGACTGGCACGGGCGCAATCTGTCCGTGCCGCGCGAGACGCTGCTCGCCGGCGTCGAGCGCGGCAAGGTGCTGTATTTCCCGAACCTGCGTTTTGCCATTGAAGGCGGTGAGCCGGCGCTGCTCGATCCTGCGCTTGCCGATCCGAAGCGCAAGAACATCAGTCTCGAGCCGAATGGCGGCGCGTTGCATGGCGTGGTGGGCGACGCGGTCACGCAGTCGGCGGTGCGCGCGTTGATCGCGCGATATCAGGCCAATGCGCGTACGCTGGTCGACGGACTTTTTCCCGAATACAACGGACGGCTGCGCGTCGCACCGACGAGCTTGCGGCTGCACCGGGTGGAAACACGCCAGACGTCCTGGCGTAAAGACGATAGCCGCCTGCACGTCGATGCGTTTCCGTCGCGGCCGAACTATGGCGAGCGCATTCTGCGCGTGTTCGCCAACGTCAATCCGCACGGCGTGCCGCGCGTGTGGCGTGTGGGCGAGCCGTTCGAGGACATGGCCCGACGCTTTCTGCCGAACATCAAGGCGCAAGCACCGGGTTCCGCATGGCTGCTCAATCTGCTGCACGTCACCAAGTCAAAGCGCAGCGAATACGACCACCTGATGCTGAATCTGCACGACGGCATGAAGGCCGACCTCGACTACCAGAAGTCGAGCCCGCAGGAAACCATGCCGTTTCCGCCGGGCAGCGTGTGGGTGTGTTTCTCGGACCAGACCTCGCACGCGGTGATGTCCGGCCAGTTCATGCTGGAGCAGACCTTCTTCCTGCCGGTCAAGGCGATGGCGCAACCCGAATGCGCACCGCTTGGCATTCTCGAACGCCTGAAGGGTAGGGCGCTGGTTTGAGCGCCGCCCTCGCGAGGCAGGTCCGGCGCAGCACGTCGAAGTTCAATCGTTCGCTAAAGCAGGTGAGGCAACCATGCTGAGGGCGATCTACCGCGCGCTCTGGTGGATCATCGCGCCCGTCGCCGTGCTTCGGCTGCTGATCCGTTCGCGCAAGGAGCGCGGCTATCGCGAGCATGTGTGCGAACGCTTCGGCCGCTCGCGCGGACGGCTGCCCGAAGACAGCGCACCGCTGATCTGGGTGCATGCGGTGTCGGTGGGTGAGACGCGTGCGGCGCAACCGCTCGTCGAAGCGTTGATGAAGGCGCGGCCCGATGCGCGTATCTTGCTGACCCATATGACGCCGAGCGGCCGCGCCACCGGCGAGCAGATTTTCGGCGACCGTGTGCTGCGCAGCTATCTGCCGTACGACATGCCGGGCGCGGTGCGGCGTTTTCTGCGCGCGTGGCGGCCGTCGCTCGGCCTCGTGATGGAAACCGAAGTTTGGCCGACGCTGATCGACGAATGCCGTCGCGCGGATGTGCCGCTGGTGCTGACCAATGCGCGCATGTCCGCACGCTCGTACAGGCGCGCGGCAAAGTTCGGCGCCGCGACGAAAGACGTGTTCGGCGGCTTTGCGCGTGTGCTCGCGCAGAGTCCGTCGGATGCCGAGCGGCTGACGGCGCTCGGCGCACGGAACGTCGCCGTGCTCGGCAATCTCAAATTTGACATGAGCACGCCGCCCGAACTCGCAGCGCGCGGTCATGCATGGCGCGCGGCAATCGGCACGCGGCCGGTGTGGGTCGCGGCGAGCACGCGTGAAGGCGAAGAGGAACGGGTGCTGCAGGCGGTTGCGTCTCTGGGCGTCGAGAATGCATTGCTGATTCTGGTGCCGCGCCATCCGCAACGTTTCAACGAAGTGGCAGCGCTGGCCGAGAAGGCGGGGTTGCGCGTGGAGCGTCGTTCAGCGTGGGCGCCGGACGCGAAACTCGCGGCGGCGGCGGACGCGGCGGGCAATGTGCCCGCGCTGCCGGCAACAGTGAACGTGCTGCTCGGCGATTCGATGGGCGAGCTGGGCGCCTACTATGCGGCGTCGGATCTCGCGTTCATTGGCGGAAGTCTGTTGCCGCTCGGCGGCCAGAATCTGATCGAAGCATGTGCGGTTGGCGTGCCGGTGCTGATTGGGCCGCATGTGTTCAACTTCACGCAGGCTACCGCGGACGCGGTCGCGGCAGGTGCCGCGCTGCAGGTGCAGGACCCGGCCGATCTGGCGCGGGCATTGCGCGAACTGTTTGCCGACAAGGCGCGCCGGCTGGCAATGGGGGGCGCGGCCTCTGCATTCGCCGCACGGCATCGCGGCGCGACCGCGCGGACCGTGGATGTGTTGATGGCAGTGTTGCCGGAGTGAGCAAACGGGCGCGGTTCACACCGCCCGTTGCCCGTTCAGGCTCAAACCTTCAGCAAGCCTTTCTTCTCGATAAAGCTCACCACATCATCCAGGCCTTCGAGCGCTTTCAGGTTGCACATCACGAAGGGCCGCTCGCCGCGCATCTTTTTCGCGTCGGAGGCCATCACGTCCAGGTTTGCGCCGACCATCGGCGCGAGGTCCGTCTTGTTGATCACGAGCAGATCCGACTTCGTGATGCCCGGGCCGCCTTTGCGTGGAATCTTTTCGCCGCCTGCCACGTCGATCACGTAAATCGTCAGATCCGACAGTTCCGGGCTGAACGTCGCCGCCAGGTTGTCGCCGCCGGATTCGATGAACACGATGTCCGCGTCGGGAAAGCGCGTCAGCATGCGGTCCACGGCTTCGAGATTGATCGACGCGTCTTCGCGAATCGCCGTATGCGGGCAGCCGCCCGTTTCGACGCCCATGATCCGCTCGGCCGGCAATGCGCCCGCCACCGTCAGCAAGCGCTGATCTTCCTTTGTGTAGATGTCGTTGGTGATCGCGACGAGGTCGTAGCGGTCGCGCATCGCCTTGCACAGCATTTCGAGCAGCGTGGTCTTGCCCGAGCCAACCGGGCCGCCGACGCCGACGCGCAACGGCGGCAACTTCTTCGTGCGCACGGACGAGTGAGCGGGAGCGTGAGGTGCGTTCATGATGGTCAAAAAATGTTATGAGCGGAAGAGCCGCGAATATTGGGATTCGTGACGCGCCGACAGAATGCCGAGCTGCGGCGCAAACGTGCTGATAGCGTCCGGCGACGTGGCGAGCGCGCGGGTCACCGCGGCGCTGATCGGCTCGCGCAGCGCAACGATGATGCGCTGACCCGCGAGCTGGCCGAGCGGCACTGCCTTCAATGCGGCGGCTGCCTGGTTTTCGACCCAGCTGAATGCGTAGGCGGCAAGGGCGGCGTCAGGCGCGGCGTCGTGCGCATAGGCGGCGAAGGCGAACGCGGTGGGTTGCGCGAGCGGCGTCATCGAGGCGAGCGTCGCGCGGCGTTCGGCGTCGCCCCATTCGAGCGACACGCACAACTGGCGCAACGACCAGCCCATCTGTTCCGTTTCGCGCCGCAGTTCCGCCGACTCACGGCTCGCCAGAAACTCGCTGTTCGCTGCGCTCAAGGCGTGCGCGTCGTGAGCGCGCCAACGTTCGATCTGATGCGCGAGAAACGGCAGTTCGCCGCGCGCGAGCACGTCGGTCAACCCGCTCGCGATCCACTCGCGGGCGGACTCGGCGTCGGTAATCAACTGCGCTTCGATGGCCGCTTCGAGCCCCTGCGAGTAGCTGAAGGCGCCGATCGGCAGCGCGGGCGACGCGAGATGCAGCAGCACCGTGAGTTCAGCGATGCGCATGGTGCCTGTGATCGCCGTGGCCGCACGATTCGTCGTGCACGTGGCCGGCATGGTCATGGCTGTGCGCATGGTCGTGGTCGTGTCCGTGCGAAGCGTGCGCATGCGAATGACCATGTGTCCCGTGGTCGTGGTCATGGTCGTGCGAATGCTCATGCCCATGATGCTCACCGAACACCTGTTGCGCCAGCGCGTAATCTTCGGCGAAGGTCTCGTCGTGACCGTGCTTGTGGCCGCCGCCATACGCGCCCGATTCCGGCTGGAACGGCATGGACACCTGATCCACTGTCGCACCGATACGCTTGAGCATGTCGGCCAATACCGGATCGTATTCGAGCTTCAGAAAATCCACGCCCACTTCGACCGGCGTGTGGCGGTTGCCGAGGTGATAGGCGGCGCGCGTCAGCGTCAACGCGTCTTTCGCGCGCACGTACAGCACCGTTTCGGGCGCGGCCACCACGCGCACCAGAGCGCCGTCGTCGGCGACCAGCACGTCGCCGTCACGCAGCACGGTGCCGCGCGGCAAAACCAGCGCCACTTCCTCGCCGTTGTCGAGCGTGGCCGCGAGCCGGCTTTTGCGACGATCGTCGAACGTGAGCGTCAGGCTCGGCGCGCGCTTCACGAGCACGGGCGCGAGCTTCAGATGCGGTGCAACCAGTTTGTCGATAGTGCGCATGATCTAGAACAGGAAGTAGCGTTGCGCCATCGGCAGCACGGTGGCCGGGTCGCAGGTCAGCAGCCGGCCGTCGGCAATGACCTGATAGGTTTCCGGATCGACGCTGATCGCCGGGCGCCACGCATTGTGAATCATGTCGGCCTTCGTGATGTTGCGGCAGTTCTTCACCGCGACGATACGCTTGTTCAGCCCGTAACGCTCGGCGACGCCGGCCTCGGCCGCCATCTGCGAGACGAACGTGAGCGACGTGCGTCCGAGCGCGCCGCCGCGTGTCGCGAACATCTCGCGATAGTGGACGGGCTGCGGCGTCGGAATCGACGCGTTCGGGTCGCCCATCTGCGCCATCGCGATCATGCCGCCCTTGAGAATCAGCGACGGCTTAACGCCGAAAAACGCCGGCTCCCAGAACACCAGATCGGCCCACTTGCCGGGTTCGATCGAGCCGACTTCATGTGCGATTCCGTGCGTGATCGCCGGGTTGATCGTGTACTTGGCGACATAACGCTTCGCGCGGAAATTGTCGTGCCGCGCGTTGTCCTCGGGCAGCGCGCCGCGTTGCGCTTTCATTTTGTGCGCGGTCTGCCAGGTGCGAATGATCACTTCGCCGACGCGCCCCATGGCCTGCGAATCCGACGAGAGCATCGAAAGCGCGCCGAGGTCGTGCAGGATATCTTCGGCGGCAATCGTCTCGCGGCGAATGCGCGATTCGGCGAACGCAATGTCTTCCGCGATCGACGGGTCCAGATGGTGGCAGACCATCAGCATGTCGAGGTGCTCGTCGAGCGTATTGATGGTGTACGGGCGCGTCGGATTGGTCGACGACGGCAGCACGTTCGCCTCGCCGCACACCTTGATGATGTCGGGCGCGTGGCCGCCGCCCGCGCCTTCGGTGTGATACGTGTGAATCGTACGGCCCTTGAATGCGGCCACGGTCGCTTCCACGAAACCCGCTTCGTTCAGCGTGTCGGTGTGAATGGCGACCTGCGTGTCGGTGTCGTCGGCAACGCTGAGGCAGTTGTCGATCGCGGCGGGCGTCGTGCCCCAGTCTTCATGGAGCTTCAGGCCGATCGCTCCAGCCGCGATCTGTTCCAGCGCCGGTTGCGGCTGGCTCACGTTGCCCTTGCCGAGAAAGCCCAGATTCATCGGATAACCGTCGGCTGCCTGCAGCATGCGCTCGAGATGCCACGGCCCTGGCGTGCAGGTCGTGGCGTTCGTGCCGGTGGCCGGTCCGGTGCCGCCGCCGAGCATCGTCGTGACGCCGCTTGCGAGCGCTTCCTCGATCTGCTGCGGGCTGATGAAGTGAATGTGCGTGTCGATGCCGCCCGCCGTCACGATCAGGCCTTCGCCGGCGATCACTTCGGTGGACGCGCCGATGGCGATCGTCACGTTCGGCTGGATGTCCGGATTGCCCGCCTTGCCGATTGCGGCGATGCGGCCGTCCTTGATGCCGATGTCCGCTTTGACGATGCCCCAGTGATCGAGAATCAGCGCATTGGTCACGACCGTGTCGACCACGTCGGCGTGCACGCGCTGCGACTGGCCCATGCCGTCGCGAATCACTTTGCCGCCGCCGAATTTCACTTCTTCGCCATACGTCGTGAAGTCGCGCTCGACCTCGATCAGCAGGTCCGTGTCGGCAAGACGCACGCGGTCGCCGGTGGTGGGGCCGAACATTTCCGCGTATGCGCGGCGGCCAATACGTAATGTCATGGTGTGGGTCCGGAAATGAGCGGAACAGGCAGGCGTGGCGTGCGCGGTGCGCGCGTCACAGCTTGCCCATCACGCGCCCGTTGAAGCCGTAGACGACGCGCTCGCCCGCCAGTTCGACCAGTTCGACCGTGCGTTCCTGGCCTGGCTCGAAGCGCACGGCGGTGCCCGCCGCGATGTTCAGCCGGAAGCCGCGCGCGGCTTCGCGGTCGAACGAAAGCGCGTCGTTCACTTCATGAAAGTGGTAGTGCGAGCCGATCTGCACCGGCCGGTCGCCGGTATTCGATACGACCACGGTGACGGTGGCGCGGCCCGCGTTGAGCTCGTGTTCGCCGTCGTCGGTGAGGATTTCGCCGGGGATCATGGGCCTTCCTCGCGTTTGATCAGGGAATCGGGTGATGAACGGTGACGAGCTTGGTGCCGTCGGGGAATGTCGCTTCGACCTGAATGTCGGGAATCATCTCCGGCACGCCTTCCATTACGTCGTTGCGCGTGAGCAGCGTGGTGCCGTAATGCATCACCTCGGCGACGGTCTTGCCGTCGCGGGCGGCTTCCATCAGCGCGGCGGTGATGAAGGCGACCGCTTCCGGGTAGTTCAGCTTGAGACCGCGCGCGCGGCGCCGTTCGGCGAGCAGGGCGGCGGTGAAGATCAGCAGCTTGTCCTTCTCGCGGGGAGTTAGCTTCATCGAGTCAGCTTGATCGGATGGGTTGGGGGTGCGCCGGACCCGGCCGGGTCCGGCAGCGACAATGATAGGCGCTGCGTGTCGTGGACGCGATCATAGGCTTCGCACAGGATGAGTCCAGGACGGATGCAATGCCGGATAAGCCAGCCACGGTATCAAGTCCGGCTAACGACGCGCTTACAGATCCGCGGGCAGCGGCGCGCCGAACCACTTCCTGGACATCGCATTGAGGGTGCCGTCCTGCCGGGCTTGCGCGATGGCGGCGTTCACCTTCTGCTGCAGGCGGGGCTCGTTCTTGTTCATGCCGACGAAGCATGGCGAGTTCTTGATCACGAACTTCGGTTCCGGACGACGCGGCGGATTTTTCGCGAGGATCGCGGCCGCGACGATGTTGCCGGCGGCGATCAGCTGAACCTGGCCGGACAGAAACGCGGCGATCGTCGCATTGTTGTCTTCGAAGCGTTTGATGGTGGCATTCGGCGCCATCTGCGAAAGCTGGATTTCTTCCAGCGCGCCGCGAGTGGCGCCCACGGTCTTGCCGGTGAGATCGGCGGGGCCGCTGACCTTGATGTCGGCGGGACCGAACACGCCCTGGTAGTAAGGCGCGTAAGCGTTGGAGAAATCGATCACCTTGTCGCGTTCCGGCGTTTTACCGAGCGACGAGATGACGAGATCGACCTTGCCGGTTTGCAGATACGGAATGCGGTTCGCGCTGTTGACCGGCACGAGTTCGAGCTTCACGTTCATTGCCTTGGCGAGTAGCGCGGCGGTGTCGATGTCGTAGCCTTGCGGCTTCATGTCCGCGCCGACCGAGCCGAACGGCGGATAGTCTTCCGGCACGGCGACTTTCAGCACGCCAGCCTTGGTGATGTTGTCGAGCGTATCCGCATGGGCGACCGGCGCGGTGGCCGCCAGAACGGTCGACAGAAGGAGCGTGGCAAGCCAGGCGCGACGCGCGGGGCGGTGGATTGGTCGAGTCATGTTATAGGAGGATGGGTGGTCGCGAGCAATGAATGCCGTCGTGCGCGGCAGCATGGTGCTGCCATTAATGCAGGATATGTGCCACGCCAATAAACAGTGGGCATAGCGAGGCATCAGGAGTGATATGCACCGACTCGAGGCAGGTCGATGCACCATGCTTGAGCGTAATCTGGCTTGCAAGGGCGAAAGCTTAGGTGCTCCAAATTCTGAGCGGGACTGCTTCGACGCCATGCACGCCTGTCCTGATGTCAACCCAGCACTGGGTGAAAGCCCGCTGCAAAATTTCGACAGACCTGGAGACCCCACGCACGATCACCACGCCTGCAGTGACACACGAAGCCGCAACACGAACCGACTCATCAAACGGAAGCCGGGCAGTCAGACTCTCGGCCAGCGCGTCATTACACGCATCGCCGATGGCCCAGAGCGTTCCGTAAGCGGGAAACCCGCCAAGCCCCTGCGCGGCGTCACGCAATGAATCTCCTGCGACGAGACTGGCGCGCTCGACCCACAGCAATCGACCGCGAGCATCCACCACTCGCGAAACCGAGCGCAAGCAGCCCGCCGACCACCGCTCACCCGCCGCCTGCCGCCCAAGCTGAGTCACATCCCAGCCGATAGCCGTCGCCCCGTCACCCAGCGTCAACGAGAAATCCAGCTTCGCATTCGCCTGATCGAAAACGATATTGTTCTGCGGCAACCAGTCGAGCTTCGCGCGATCGCCGACGCGTACGCCGATCTGCTGTCGCGCCTCGCGTCCGTTGGACTTGTACCATTTGGTCGCCCCGGGCGTCGTGATCACGGCATGCGCTCCTGCCCCGACATCGACATCAATGCAAAGCTCGTCGCCGCCCGCAATTCCGCCCGGCGGATGCACGATCACCGCATGACACACGCGTTGTCCTTCGGGATAAAGCGGGCGCTGGACACGCAGCGGCCCGTCATGCAGCCGATGTTTGAGCGTCGTCCGCTCATCCTCTTTGACAAAGCCGAGTTCGAGCCGCGCCCGCCATTGCGAATGCGCGGAAGACGCGCCCGCCGTTTGGGCGTGGGCCAGCGTAGCGTGATTTTCGTGAAGCGACATGCGAGTGGAATGTGACCGGGCAGAGGAACGAGAAACAAGGCATGAGGAAGCGCGCAGGGCAACGCGCAGAAACGGTTCAACCGTGTTGCCACAGCAGACGTGCCGAGAATAGCACGCGGCCCGCTCAGGTCCGCTACACCGCAATCAATGCGCGTACCCCGTCCGCATCCATATTCGCGCCTTCGCCGCCGGCAACGATTTCGCCGCGGCTCATCACCCAATACCGGTCGGCAATGTCTTTGGCGAAGTCGTAATACTGCTCCACGAGCAGCACCGTCATCCCCATGTCCTCGACCAGCTGACGCAGCGTGCGGCCGATGTCTTGAATGATCGACGGCTGAATCCCTTCCGTGGGTTCATCGAGAATCAGCAATTGCGGCTCGCTCATCAGCGCGCGGCCAATCGCGAGCTGTTGCTGCTGACCGCCCGACAGATCGCCGCCGCGGCGGCTGCGCATGTCCTTCAGAACCGGAAACAGCTCGTAAATACGGTCGGGAATCTGTTTGGGCGCCTTCCTGCTCGCGGCGCCCACCAGCAGGTTTTCTTCGACGGTGAGTCGCGGAAAGATATCGCGCCCTTGCGGCACGTACGCGAGTCCTTTTTCCACCCGCGAGTAGGTCGGCAGTTTCGTGATCGGCGCACCGCGCCACGCGATCGACCCACTCTTTGTCTGTACCACGCCCATCAGGCAGCGCAGCAGCGTCGTCTTGCCGACGCCGTTGCGCCCGAGCAGCACCGTCAGCTTGCCGTCGGGCACGGTCAGCTTCACGTTGCGAAGAATGTGGCTGCCGCCGTAATACTGGTTCAGGTTTTCTACTTCGAGCATGTCCGTTCGACCTTTTATTTGAGCGTCCCTTTCGTGCCACGCGCTTTACCGTCCCAGGTAAGACTCGATGACGGTCTCGTCCCGCTTCACTTCGTCGAGCGTGCCGTGCGCCAGTACGCGACCTTCGGCCATCACCGTCACCTTGCCGGCGTCGCCCGCCAGCGCGGCGACGAATTCCATGTCGTGCTCGACCACCATCATCGAGCAGGTGCCGCGCAGGTGATTGAGCAGCTCGGCCAGTTGCATGGTTTCGTCATCGGTCATGCCGGCGGCGGGTTCGTCGAGCAGCAGCAGTGCAGGCTGCTGCATCAGCAGCATGCCGATCTCCAGACGCTGTTTCTGTCCGTGCGACAGTTCGCCGGCCAGTCGTCGCGCTTCGCTTTCCAGTCCGATCAGCGCGAGCGTTTCCTCGATCCGCGCCTGCGCCTCGCGATCGAGCCGCGCGCGCAGCGAAGCCAGCCAACCCTTGTCCGCCTTCATCGCGAGTTCGAGGTTCTCCCACACGGGGTGCTGCTCGAACACGGTCGGCTTCTGGAACTTGCGGCCGATGCCCGCCCGCGCGATGGACGGCTCGTTCATTCGCGTGAGGTCGATCGACTGTCCGAGAAACACCTTGCCGGAATCCGGCTCGGTCTTGCCGGTGATGACGTCCATCATCGTCGTCTTGCCCGCGCCGTTCGGCCCGATGATGCAGCGCAACTCGCCGGCGTCGATGGTCAGCGTCAACGCGTTCAGTGCACGAAAGCCGTCGAAGCTGACCGTCACGTCTTCGAGATAGAGGATCGTGCCGTGCGACACGTCGATCTCGCCGGGCACGACTGCGCGGCCCATGCCGGCCACGCCGCTCAGCGACGTTTCAGCGGGCTCTTCGGGTAAGGCCAGATCAGGAACCATCGGGTTTTCGTTCATGAGCGGTTCCTCTTGCGCGTCACGAGCTCGACCAGTCCCATGATGCCGTTCGGCAGCAGCAGCGGAACCAGTACGAAAATCAGACCAAGGAAGAACAGCCAGTATTCAGGGAAATTCGCCGTAAAGAAGCTCTTTGCGCCGTTCACCGCGAACGCGCCGACGATCGGTCCGATCAGCGTGCCGCGGCCGCCGACGGCAACCCAGATCGCCATTTCGATCGAATTGCCCGGCGACATCTCGCCCGGATTGATGATGCCGACCTGCGGCACGTACAGCGCGCCGGCAATCCCGCACAGCACCGCGGATACGGTCCACACGAACAGCTTGTAAGCGAGTGGGCTGTAGCCGAGGAACATGAGCCGCGTTTCGCCGTCGCGCACCGCGGTGACCACGCGGCCGAGTTTCGACGTGACGATCGCGCGCGCCGCGATGAACGAGAGGATCAGCACCGCGAACGTGATCAGCAGCAACCCGGTGCGGGTGCCCGGATGCGTAATCGGAAAGCCGGCAATACGCTTGAAGTCCGTGAAACCGTTATTGCCGCCGAAGCCCGTTTCGTTCCGGTAGAACAGCAGCATCGCGGCAAACGTCATGGCCTGCGTGATGATCGACAGATAGACGCCTTTCACGCGCGAGCGGAATGTGAAAAAGCCGAACACCCAGGCGACCACCGCCGGCACGAGCACGACGAGCAGCAACGCGTAGCCGAGGTGCTGCGTGCCTTGCCAGTACCACGGCAACTGATGCCAGTCGAGAAACACCATGAAGTCGGGCAGATCGCTGCCGTATTTGCCGTCGTGGCCGATCGCGCGCAT
This sequence comes from Paraburkholderia sp. PREW-6R, assembly GCF_039621805.1. NCBI lineage: Bacteria > Pseudomonadati > Pseudomonadota > Betaproteobacteria > Burkholderiales > Burkholderiaceae > Paraburkholderia > Paraburkholderia sp. PREW-6R. The sequence continues at coordinate 744,727 of NZ_CP155073.1, forward strand.
CAGATACATGCCGATCGCGTAACCGCCGAGCGCGAAGAAGAGCGCGTGGCCGAGACTCAGGATGCCGCAATAGCCCCACACGAGATCGAGCGCGAGCGCGGCGATCGCGTAACACATGAACTTGCCGGTCACCGTCATCGCATAGGCGGACAGATGCAGCGAGCTCGTCTCGGGCACCACCAGCGTGGCGAACGGCACGCCAAGCCCGAACACGATGATCAGCGCGATCAGCGCAAGCCATGCGCGGCGCGACAGCAGCGCCGGGCGCGGCGGCAGGCCGAGCGCGAAGCCGGATTGCGCTTCGCGGCCGGCAGCGGCGCCGCTGCCGCCGGCTCCGACGTGAGCCGATGAAGTTGCAGTGGTCATCTCATGCCTCCGCGCTACGGCCCTTGAGGGCGAACATGCCCTGCGGACGCTTCTGGATGAAGAGGACGATCAGCACGAGCACCGCGATCTTCGCCAGCACCGCGCCCCAGAACGGCTCGATCGCCTTGCTGACGAGCCCGAGACCGAAGCCGCCGATCACCGTGCCGGCCAGCTGGCCGACGCCGCCCAGCACCACGGCCATGAACGAATCGATGATGTAGCTCTGCCCGAGGTCCGGTCCCACGTTGCCGATTTGCGAGAGCGCGCAGCCGCCGAGGCCCGCAATACCGGCGCCGAATGCGAATGCATACGAATCGACCCGCGCCGTTTTCACGCCGACGCAGGCGGCCATCCGGCGGTTTTGCGTGACGGCGCGCACGAAGAGGCCGAGGCGCGTTTTCGTCAGCACCGCCCACGCAATGCCGACGACGATCAGCGAAAACGCCAGAATTGCGAGCCGGTTATACGGCAGGATCAGATTGGGCAGCACGGTGACGCCGCCGCTCATCCACGACGGGTTGATCACCTGCACGTTCTGCGCGCCGAACAGCATGCGGGTGGCCTGAATCAGGATCAGGCTGACGCCGAACGTGGTCAGCAGCGTTTCGAGCGGACGTCCATACAAATGCTTGAGCACCAGGCGTTCGAGCACGATGCCGACAATGCCGGCCGCGGCGAACGAAGCCGGCACGGCGAGCAGCGGATACCAGTCGAATGCGCCCGGCGCGAAGCGCTGAAACAGGTTCTGCACCACATACGTAGCGTACGCGCCGATCATCAGGAATTCGCCGTGCGCCATGTTGATCACGCCGATCAGGCCGTACGTGATCGCGAGACCGAGCGCGGCGAGCAGCAGCACGCTGCCAAGCGACAGCCCCGCGAACAGCGTGCCGGCGATCTGGCTGCGCCGCTGGATTGCGTCGAGTTCGTCGATGCCCGCTTGTGCGGCGGCGCGCACGCGGTCGTCGGGTTCGTTGAAGGTGCCGTCCGGTTTCTTCGCGACGAGCGGACGCAGCAGTTCATTCATGTCGAGATCGTGGCGCGCGGCGACCAGTTGCACCGCTTCCAGCCGTTTGGCCGCGTCGGCGTCATGCAGCGCGGTCATCGCCCATAGCGTGTCCAGACGCTTCTTCAGCGCGGGATCGGTTTCCTTCGCGCGGGCGGCGTCGACGAGCGGTTTGATCGACGGATCGGGATTCTGCAGCAGCGCGGTCACCGCGGCGTCGCGAGTGGCGAGGTCGGGCGAATCGAGTTGCATCCCGGAGAGCGCGCCCGCCACTTTCGCGCGCAGCAGATTGTTCAGCGTGACCGGTTGCGCGTCGCCGGCGGCGACTGTCTTGCCGGTGACGGCGTCTTTCGCGGTGTCGCCGTCCTGCAGCAGCACGGCGCCGGAGTCGGTAGCGAGCGCGCTATCGTCGGAGAGCGCCTTGAGCACCGCGAGCGACGCCTTGTCGTGATTGGCGATCAGCTTGTCGATGGCGGCGGACTTGGCATCGAAGTCGTCGGCGGCGAGCGGCGCGACGTCGGCCTGGGTCAGCGCGAACGCGGTGAGCGGCGCGCCGGCGAGAAGCACGAACGCCACGCTGCCGATGCTGCGTCGTGCGAAGGAGAGGATTGAAGACGCCATGGTGGCCTTTGAAGAAAACTGGCTGGCGGCGCGGCCTGGCGGCAGGCGAATCGCCGTTGCCGCGCCGCTGGGTTACGGGACGCGGCTCGCGCGCCCGTGGCAGGAACGGGTTGGAGCGCGACGCCCCGCCAGCCGCCTGGGCGTTGCGCTCCGTTCGATCAGGCGACCCGTTGACGCTTCAGAAACGCCGGAATGGAGCTGACCACGTCCGGTTTGCCCGCATTGCCGGCGATATACGGGCTCCACGGCTGCGCGCGGATGGCGGTCTTGGTTCGCCACACCACGTTGAACTGGCCGTCGGCGCGTACTTCGCCGATCATCACCGGCTTGTGCAGATGGTGATTGCCGTCCATTTCCAGCGTGAAGCCCGACGGTGCGGCGAACGTCTGGCCGATCATCGCCACGCGCACCTTGTCGACGTCCGTGCTCTTCGCCTTTTCGGCCGCCTGCTTCCACATGTGAATCCCGACGAACGTCGCCTCCATCGGGTCGTTCGTCACACGCTTCGAACCGCCCGGCAGGTTGTTGTCCTTCACCCATGCGGCCCATTGCTTCTTGAACTTTTCGTTGGCCGGGTTGCGCAGCGACATGAAGTAGTTCCACGCCGCGAGATTGCCGACCAGCGGCTTCGTGTCGATGCCGCGCAGCTCTTCCTCGCCGACCGAAAACGCCACCACGGGCACGTCCGACGCCTTCAGCCCCTGGTTGCCCAGTTCCTTGTAGAACGGCACGTTGGAGTCGCCGTTCACCGTCGAGATCACCGCGGTCTTGCCGCCCTGCGAGAAGGTCTTGATGTTGGCGACGATGGTCTGATAGTCGCTATGGCCGAACGGCGTGTAGACCTCCTGAATGTCGGCCTCCTGGACGCCTTTCGACTTGAGGAACGCGCGCAGAATCTTGTTGGTCGTGCGGGGGTACACATAGTCGGTGCCCAACAGGAAAAAGCGCTTGGCGCCGCCGCCTTCCGCGCTCATCAGATATTCGGTTGCCGGAATCGCCTGCTGATTCGGCGCTGCGCCCGTGTAGAACACGTTGCGCGACATCTCTTCACCCTCGTACTGCACCGGATAGAACAGCAGGCCGTTCAGTTCCTCGAACACCGGCAGAACCGATTTGCGCGACACCGACGTCCAGCAGCCGAACACCACCGCGCACTTTTCCTGCGTGATCAACTGGCGGGCCTTCTCGGCAAAGAGCGGCCAGTTCGAAGCCGGGTCCACGACGACCGGCTGAAGCTGGCGGCCCAGCACGCCGCCGTTCTTGTTGATGTCCGAAATGGTCATCAACGCGGTGTCCTTCAGCGACGTTTCGGAGATCGCCATCGTGCCCGACAGCGAGTGCAGAATACCCACCTTGATTGGACCGCTGTCCGACTGCGCCTGCGCAAACGGAACCTGGCCGGCGAGTGCCAATGCGCCTGACATGGAGCCGAACTTCAACAGACTACGACGTTTCATGTGTATCCCCTTGCCATTGATGGTGAGTGTTTTATGGGCGTCGATATCAGCCAGCGAGGCTTATCCCGCATGGCGAGCCGCTTCTGTACTGCAATGGCTATGCCATGTGGCATTCGGACTCGGGGAGTGTCGGCGGCGCGGCGTGGTGCGGCGCGCGCCAACGTCAGTTATGCGTGGTAGCGCGCGAATGTGGTGCAGCGAAAGGGGAGACGCCTGTTTCAGGTGCGCGTCGCGCCGCAACGAGGCGCGCCAGCCGCCAGCGGCCAGATGAGGTGCATGGCCGCCACGCCTTTGTGCATGCGCCGCATCGGAAAGACATGCGGCTTACTGCGCAGCCGCTCCGTTGGGCATGCTTCGGCGACCGAGCTTGCCCGCGGCGCCTTTAGCGCCGACGCCCGGATGCGGCACGGCCGGCGCCTGCGGCAGCGCGGTGAGGGCGCCGTCGTCCACAGGCGAGAGCAAGGAGGCGAGTTGCAGCACGTCCGCGTCGGTCAGATTCGCGGTGGAAGCCTTCAGCTTGAGGCTATTGACCAGCGTGCCATAGCGCGCCTTGGCCAGATCGCGGCGTGCTGAAAAAAGCTGGTCTTGTGCGTTGAGCACGTCGATATTGATTCGCACACCGACCTGATAACCGAGCAGGTTGGATTCGAGGGAGGTGCGCGCCGATTGCTCGGCGGTCTGCAGGGCGCGCACCTGCGCAAGCCCGCTCACCACGCCAAGAAACGCCTGTCGCGCGGAGAGCGCGGCGTTGCGCCGGGCCGTGTCGAGATCGGCGGCGGCCTGATCTTCGAGCGCCAGCGTCTGGCGCACACGCGCCTGGGTTGCGCCACCGGCGAAGATCGGGATCGTCACCTGTACGCCGATCGTGCTGTTCGTGTAAGACGACCCCAGATTGCCCAGTTCGGCAGCGAGCGCAGGCGTGCCGGGCGTAATCGTGTTCGTGCCGCTGCCAAAGCCGCCGCCGAAATTCCCGCCGAAGTTGCCCGCGCCCGCCGCGCCCAGGCTGCTGCGCGAGCGGCTCGCGACCAGATCGACGGTGGGCAGATGCCCGGCCTTCGCCTTCGACGTTTCGCGCTGCGCGTTATCCAGCGCGATCTGCCTGAGCACGACCTGGTAGTTGCCGTCGCTCGCGGCGTCGACCCATTGGTTGATGTCGGCAGGCATCGGCGGCGGCAGCGGCGCGCCCGCAGCCAGGCCGTCGATCCGTTCGACGGGATGCCCCACGATCTGCTGCAACGTCGCGAGCTTCACCGCGAGATCGTTCTGCGCGGCGATTTCCTGCGAGACAGCCTGGTCATATCTGGCCTGGGCTTCGTTGGTGTCGGTGATCGTCGTGTTGCCAACTTCGAATGAACGTTTGGCGGATTCGAGCTGCTGCGCGATCGACGCTTTCTGCGATTGTGCAATCGCAAGACTGTCCTGAGCGCCGAGCGCGTCGAAGTACGCCTCGCCCAGCCGCACGATCAGATCCTGGCGGGCCTGCGCGAACGACGCCTGCGCTGACTCCACCGCAAGCTTGCCCTGCGCATAGCCGTACCAGCTGTCGACGTGAATCAGCGGCTGCGTGAGCGAAATCACATAACCATTGCTGTTGCCATACGAGGACGGGAAGCCGCCGCCGAAGTCGGTGCTCTGCCGGCTGCCGGTGAGCGACGCCGAGATTTGCGGCAGCAGTTTCGCGCGCGCGAGCGGCAATTCTTCGCTATTTGCCGCAAGCGACGCGCGCGCGCTTTGCAGTTGCGCGTCGTTTGTAAGCGCTTCGTCGTAGAGCTGGGACAGACCGACCGCGGCTGCGGCCGGCGCATGGAGAGACGCGAAAGCGATTGCGCAAGCCAGCGCGATGGCGCGCGAGAAGCCAGGCAACCGCTGGCGCGTCATTGCGGGTGTGCAGTCAGTAGGTCGGAACGGACGGATCGACCTGACGCGACCACGCGTCGATTCCGCCTTGCAGATTGAACACGTTGGTGTGCCCGCGCGATTCGAGGAACATCGCCACTTGCGCGCTGCGTGCGCCGTGATGGCAGACACAGACAATCTGCGCGTCGTCGTCGAGTTCTTCGCTGCGGGCGGGAATGTCGCGCATTGGAATCGACACTGCGCCGGCGAGCGACGCGGTCTGGATTTCCCACGGTTCGCGGACGTCGAGCAACACGGGGGCGGGGCGCGACGTGTCGGCGAGCCATTCGGCCAGTGCGGGAGCGGTCAGGTTTTGCATCAGCAGGACATCCGGTTCAGTGGACGGCGCGGCGTGCCGGCCGTCCGGATAAACATGCAGCTCGGGAGACAGACGCCGCGCGACTCGCGGCCACTCCGTGCCGGAAGATCAGAACTTGAAACGCGGCGGTTGCACGGCGTTGACGAGCGGCTCGACATACGTTTCGAACACGTCGGCAATGCGGTACTGCTTTTCGTCGATACGCGTGATGACCTGCGCCTTCATGACCGGCGCGGTACCGACGAACGCTGCCAGACGGCCGCCGATCTTCAGCTGTTCGAGCATGTCCTGCGGCAGCACGGGCAGCCCGCCGGACACGCAGATCACGTCGTAGGGCGCGGCGCCTGCCCAGCCACGCGCAGCGTCGCCGGTGGCGACTTCCGCGTTCAGCACGCCGTTGGCGATCAGGTTGCTTTTCGCCAGTTCCGCCAGTTCCGGTTCGATATCCACTGTCAGCACGTGTTGTGCGCGGTGCGCGAGCAGTGCCGCCATATAACCCGAGCCCGCGCCGATTTCCAGCACGCTCTCGTGCTTTTTCACCGCCAGTTCCTGCAGCACGCGCGCTTCGACGCGCGGCGCCAGCATATGCTGGCCGCCCGGCAGCGGCACTTCGAAGTCGACGAAGGCCAGCTCACGATAGGCGGCGGGGACGAAATTCTCACGCTTGACGATCGACAGCAGATTCAGCACGTCCTGGTCGAGCACTTCCCAGGGGCGGATCTGCTGTTCGATCATGTTAAAACGCGCTTGCTCGATGTTCATGGTGGGTTCGGCTAAGTGGTTTGGCGAGTTGTGCGAGTCGGTCCTGGCGGCGAGGCGGGCTTCGGGCTGAATGTTGGCGGGTTCAACCTCGCACGCATGCCACGGCAGGGTAACTGCGGGATTGTACCAAATGGCGCTGTCGAGCCGCTGCGCGGCGGACACGGCGGCGCGCCGCTCGGCGGGCGCCGGTCAGCCGCCTTTGCTTTTTTTGATCTGCGCTTCGAAGGCGATATCCAGCTTGCTTGCCTTGCGCGGCTTGGGTGGACCAAAGGCGTCGACGAATCTGACGAAATCGTCGAGCGTGAGCGGGTCGGAGACTTTCGTGTCGGCGCCGCCCGATCGGTCGACGAGATAGAACAGGCCCCCGGACAGGCTGATCGCCGCGAACTGCGGATTGCCGCTGCGGGTCTTCAGCCGCTCGACTGCGTGGATGGCTCGAGTGGTGCGCATGATGGGAACGGCTACGTCGTAGGAAGACTTCTACTGTAGCAACTTCGCAGCGGGAATGCGTTACCGGTCGTGGCGGCGGAACCTGCGCCGCAGCCAGTCCGCCCAATCCTCCAGCACGGTGTACACCACCGGCACCACCACCAGCGTCAGGATCGACGACGTTATCACGCCGCCGATCACCGTCTGGCCGAGCGGCCCACGCTGCTCGCCGCCCTCACCGAGCGCGGCGGCAAGCGGGAGCATGCCGAAGATCATCGCGAGCGTGGTCATCAGGATCGGTCGCAGACGCACGCGCGCGGCTTCGAGCAATGCGTCGCGCCGTTCCATCATGCGGCCTTTGCCGGACGCGTCGAGCAGCGTGCCGCGCCGCGCCTGATTCGCGAAATCGATCAGCAGAATCGCATTCTTGGTGACGAGCCCCATCAGCATCACGAAGCCGATGATCGAGAACATGTTCAGCGTGCTGCCGAACAGCAGCAGCGCAATCAGTACGCCGATCAGCGTGAGCGGCAGCGACGCCATGATCGCGAGCGGCTGCGCGAAGCTGGCGAACTGCGACGCCAGAATCATGTAGATGAAGATCACCGCGAGCGCCAGCGCCTGCACCGCGTACACGAACGACTCGTTCATGCTTTTGGTCGAGCCTTCGAAACGGTAGTGATAGCCCGCGGGCAGATGCATCGCGTCGAGCGTCCTCGCAATGTCGCCGGCCACTTCGCCGGGCGAGCGGCCGTTCACGTTCGCGGACAACATCACTTCACGTTGCAGATCGCGCCGGTTCAGCACGTCGGGGCCGGTGGTCTGCACGATGTCCGCGACCTGGCGCAACGGCACCAGCACCGGCGCGCCGTTCGCGTCGGTACGGTTAGTGGCGATCATCAGCCGCGCGAGGTCGTCCACGTTGCGCCGCTGCGCGCTTGGCAGGCGCACGCTCACGTCGTAGTCCTGGTCGTCGGGCGCGCGCCAGGTGCTGATGGCGTCGCCCGACAGCAGCGGCCGCAGCGCCGTGCCGATATCCGCGACGCCGACGCCCAGGTCGGAAGCCAGCTCGCGCTTCACGTCGATCGCGACGATCGGCTTGTCGGCCTTCAGGCTCGAATCGAGATCGACAAGGCCAGGAATCTTCGCCATGCGAGCCTGTGCGGCTTCCGACAGGCGGCGCAGTTCGTCGATGCCGTCGCCCTGCAGGCTCACCTGAATCGCCTTGGTGCTGCCCGCGCCGTCCGGCACGCCGATCTCCGTGATCGAGATGCCCGCCACGGAGGCGAGCCGCGCGCGGAACACCTGGTTCAGCTGGAGCATGCCGCGCGTGCGGTCGCGCCGGTCTTTCAGGCGCACGGTGATCAACGCCGTGTTCTTGCCCTGCGTATTGCCTGAGTTGATCGTCGCGTAGCTGAAGCGCACCTCGGGGTACGTCGTGAGGATCGCCTGCACCTGTCTGACTTTCTCCGACGTAGCGTCGAGCGATGTGCCCACGGGCGTCGTCAAACCGATCTGCGTCTCGGAGAAGTCCGCGTTGGGCACGAACTCGGTGCCGACGAACGGCACCAGAAGAAGGCTGCCAAAAAACGTCGCCGCGGCGACGACGAGCGTGAGCGCGCGATGCCTGAGCGACCAGCCGAGCAGACGCTGATAGAACGCGGTGAGACCGTCGATCTGGCGATCGAACAGATGCAGCGAGCGCTCGATGAAGCGTCCGTAGCGATACCCTTTGCGGCCTGTGTCGGCGTCGTGCAGATCGGGGTCCGGCCAGATCGATGAAAGCATGGGATCGAGCGTGAACGACACGAACATCGAGATCAGCACGGCGGCGGCCACTGTAATGCCGAACTGATGAAAGAAGCGGCCGATGATCCCGCCCATGAAACCCACCGGCAGGAACACGGCCACGATCGAGAACGTGGTGGCGAGCACCGCCAACGCGATTTCCTTCGTGCCGTCGAGCGCGGCGGTGCGATGGTCCGCGCCGAGCTGCACGTGCCGCACGATGTTTTCGCGCACCACGATCGCATCGTCGATCAGCAGGCCGACGCACAACGAAAGCGCCATCAGCGTGATGACGTTGAGCGTGAAGCCGCATGCGTACATAACCGCGAACGTGCCGATCAGCGCGATCGGTAGCGTCAGTCCGGTAATCACCGTGCTGCGCCACGAGCCGAGAAACAGGAACACGATCAGCACCGTCAGCAGCGCGCCCTCGATCAGCGTCCGCTTGACCTCGTTCACGCTGTCTTCGATGTTGATCGACGAGTCGTCGGTGACGCTCAATTGCACGCCCGGCGGCAACTGCGATTGCAGGCGCGTGACTTCGTCGCGCACGCCGTGCGCCACGTCCACGGTGTTTTCGCCCTGCGCCTTGATGATCGACAGGAACAGCGCGCGCTGGCCGTTGAGCAGCGCCACGCTGTCGGGTTCCTGCTGGCCGTCCACCACATCGGCGAGCTGGTCGAGTGTGACCGGCTGAGTTGCCGAACTGGCCGTGGGAATGGCCGACTGCGCGCCGCGCCGCGCGACGATGATGCGTTTGAAGTCGTCCGGTTTTTCGAAACGGCCTTTGATCTGTACCGTCTGCTCGACATGGCTCGACGTGAGCGGCCCCGCGGGAATCTCCTGGTTCTCGTTCTGCACCGCGCGGATCACCTGATCGACGCCGATTGAAAGCGCCTGAAGCTTCTCCGGCTTCACGTCGATCTGCACTTGCCGCTTCACGCCGCCCACAAGCGACACCGAGCCGACGCCGCGCACGGTTTCGAGCCGCTTGCGCACGATCTGGTCGGCCACGGTAGTGAGGTCGCGCGTCGACAGCGACGCGCCCGGCGCGTTGGACACCGCGACGGTAATGATCGGCGTGTCCGCCGGGTCGTAGCGCAACACGCGCGGGTCTTTCACGCCATCGCGCAGATCGGGGCGCATCAGCGCGATCTTGTCGCGCACGTCCTGGGCGGCCTGCACGGCGTCGACGGCGAGATCGAACTGCACGATCACGACCGATTGCGCGTCGTACGAGCGCGACGTGATCTGGTCGATGCCGCTGATCGTATTGACCGCTTCCTCGATCTTGCGCGTGACATCGGATTCGACCGACTCCGGCGACGCGCCCGGATACGCGGTTTGCACGACGACGATCGGGAACGTGATGTCGGGAAACTGATCGACCTTCAGCCGCTGATACGAGAACAGACCGATGACGAGGAACGCCAGCATCATCATCGTGGCGAGCACCGGGTTGCCGATGCTGATGCGCGTGAACCACATAGGCGAGGGCTCCGGCTCAGCGCGCGCTGGCGCTCGGGGCGCCAGCGGCGGGCTGCGCCGACGCCGGCTGAACGGGCTGCGCGGGCTGCACCACGTGCACCGTACTGCCGATGCGCAGCGAGCCGAGATTGTTCTTCACGATCTGCTGCCCGTCCGCCAGCGCTCCGCCGACGATTTCGGTCCACGTATCGCCGTCGGCGTCGCCGGTTGCGCCTGTCTGCACGGGCTGTTCGACGAGCTTGCCGCCCGCGAGCGCGTACACGCTGCGGCGCGTGCCGTCCGTGCGCACGGCGGTGGCTGGCACGACCAGCACATTCTGCCGGCTGCCCACGCCGATCGTGCCCGTGCCGAACATGCCGACGCGCAGCACACCCGACGGATTGGCGATGCGCACGTACACCATGATCGAGCGCGAGCCGGGCTGCGCGGCTGGATTGATGCGCGTGATCGCGCCTTGCACGGGTGTGTCGATGCCGTCGAACGAAATCTGTACCGGCTGGCCGATCCGCACGCGGCCAATTTCCCCTACCGGCACCGGCGCTTCGAGTTCGAGCACGCGAAGATCGACCACATCGAACAGCTTGCTATCCACGGCGACTTTTTCGCCCGGCTCGACCGTGCGCGAGGCGATCTGTCCGTCGAGCGGCGAGCGTATAACCGTATCGTCCAGTGACAGATTGGACGACGCGAGCGCCGCCTTCGCGGCGTCGAGATTGGCGCGCGCGATCTCGTACTGGCTTTGCGCGGTGTCGAACGCGTTTTTCGAGATGAAACCTTTTTCGACCAGCACGCGGTTGTTGTCGAGCGTCTGTCTGGCGATGTCGAGCTGACCGGCCATCGCGGCCATCTGGCCGCGCGTCTGCCCGGCACGCGCGGCATAATCACGCGCATCGATTTTCGCGAGAATCTGGCCGGTCCTGACAGCGTCGCCCTCGCGCACGTCGACTTCGAGCGCGGAGCCGCCCACTTTCGATTTGACGGCCGCCTGTGTAACGGCGCGCAGGCTGCCGGTGAGCGGCAGCGTTTCGGAGAGCGTACGGCGGGTGACGCGGGTGAGATCGTCCGGCGCGAACTCCACGACGGAAGTGCCGGTTTCCGCGGGACCGGCCGCCACGCTGCTGCGCTTGCGGATAGCCTGGCCGATCGCGATCGCGAGGATCACAACAACGACGAGAGCGGCGACGATGATGCGTTTTCTGGTTTTGAGCATGCGCGGTCTGACGGACTTCACGGACGTCACGAATGCGCAGCGGCCCTCGGGAGGCAAGCGCCGCACATTCGCTCGGAATCGGCAAATTGGCCTGTGCCTGCGTTCATCGCAAGCTGGCCGTCAGCATGGTACACGCAGCGTGAGCGTGGGTGCGCCACCCGTCCAGCGCATAGACGAGGGTTATACGCGGTGAGTCGGAAGCAGCCCGCTCCCGCGATCGAATGGTGCCGTGCGGTTACTGGCTCAGATACACGAACTTGCCGTTTCTGATCGTGCCCATCACGCTGGCGCGCTGGTCGAGGCCGACGTGATCTTTCGGGCTCGTGTTCACGACACCATTAGGCACGACGAGCTCATGCGCGTGCTCGAGTTCATCGCGCAATGCGCTGCGGAATGCGGGCGTTCCCGGCTGCGCTGTTTTGAGCGCGCGCGTCACCGCATCCTGCAGACGCGGATAGACGCCTGCCGCATCGCCCGCGAACTGGGTGACGCTGCCCGGGCCGTATTTCGCTTCATATTCGTTGGTGAACGCGAGGGCGGCCTTCTTGGCCGGATGATCGGCCGGCAGCGTATGCGCGACCACGACCGGCTGCGTAGGGAACAGCGTGCCCTCGACGTCCTTGCCGCCGAGCTTGATGAACTCGGGCGTGGCAATGCCGTGTGTCTGGTAGATCGGCCCTTTGTAGCCGCGCTCGATCAGCGTGCGCTCCGGCAGCACCGTCGGCGTGCCCGCGCCGGCGATCAGGATCGCGTCGGGTTTCGCGGACATCAGCTTCAGGATCTGGCCGGTCACGCTGGCGTCCGTGCGGTTATACCGCTCGGTCGCGACCAGCTGGATGTGGCGCAGCGCCGCGAACTTGCTGAACTCGTTCAGCCAGCTTTCGCCGTAGCCGTCCGCAAAACCGATGAAGCCTACCGTTTTCACGTTGTGATTCGACATGTAGCGCGTCATCACGTCGGCCATCGCGCTGTCGGTCTGCGCCATCTTGTAGGCCCAGATTTTCTTGCCTTCCTGCGGCTCGACCACGCTTGCCGAGCCGACCAGCGTAATCATCGGCGTCTGGCTCTCCGCGACCGGATCGAGCGCCGCCATTGCCGCGGGCGTGATGTTCGGTCCGACGATGACGTCGACATGATCCTCGTTGATCAGCTTGCGGATGTTGCGAACGGCGGCGCCGGGATCGGACGCGTCGTCGAGGAAGATGTAGTCGGCCTTCTGGCCGGCGATCGTGGCCGGCCACATCAGCATGGCGTTCTTGCTGGTGATGCCGATCACGGCCGCCGGGCCGGTGCTCGACAGATCGATGCCGACCTTGATGTCGGCGTGCGCCGCGGTAGCGGGCAAAAGCGCGCCAGAAGCCAGAGCCAGAGCGGCGCTAAGTGTGCTGATTTTCTTCTTGTACGACGTCATCGAGGGTCTCCGTAGCGGGGAAGCGTCATGAAGCTAGAGTTCGTAGGTTTCGTGTTCGCCCTTGAGCGCCTGTTCGATCAGCTTGCGGTTCATGCTCGGCGATAGCAGTTCGACGAGCGTATACACATAGCTGCGCAGATAGGCGCCCTGTTTCAGCGCGACCCGCGTCACGTTGCTGCCGAACAGATGTCCGACCGGCATGGCGCGCAGGTGGCGATCGCGCTCGGCGTTGAACGCGATATCCGCCATGATGCCGACGCCCAGACCCAGTTCCACGTAGGTCTTGATCACGTCGGCGTCGATGGCCTCCAGCACGATATCCGGATGCAGCCCGCGCAAACGGAACGCCTCGTTGATCTTGGTGCGGCCGGCGAACGCATTGTCGTAGGTGATGAGCGGATACTGGGTCAGATCATCCAGCGACAAAAGTTTGCGGTCGAGTAGCGGATGATCGGGCTGCACGATTGCGACGTGGTGCCACTGGAAGCAGGGCAGCGACACCAGCTCCTTATAGTTGGCGATGGCTTCGGTCGCGATGGCGAGGTCCGCCTGGTCGTGCAGCACCATGTCGGCCACCTGGGTCGGGCTGCCTTGCAAGATAGAAAGGTGAACTTTGGGAAACCGCTTCTTGAATTCGGCGATGGCGGCCGGAAGTGAGTAGCGGGCCTGTGTGTGGGTGGCCGCGATCACGAGATTGCCCTGATCCTGTGCTGCGTAATCTTTACCGACGCGCTTGAGGCTTTCCACTTCCTGCAAGATTTTCTCGACTGACTGCAGGATGATGCGGCCCGGCTCGGTGAGGGAGCGCACGCGCTTGCCGTGGCGGGTGAAGATTTCCACGCCCAGCTCGTCTTCGAGTTCGATGATCGCCTTGGAGACGCCCGGCTGGCTTGTATAGAGCGCTTTGGCCGCTTCAGTCAGGTTGAAATTCTGCCGCACAGCCTCGCGGACGAAGCGGAACTGGTGCAGGTTCATATATAACCTCTCCGCATATCAAAAGATTTTTTTAGTCGTTTGAAATATAAAGCGAGTTTATTACGATCAGTCCATCTTTTTCAATATGGATATCTGTATTTGTCATAAGCAAATGAGCGATGGGTCTAAACGTTCATGTGCCGTTGGTGACAAACAGGAATATTCAGGGCGCGGCGCAACCGGAGCGCTGCGTGTCATGGCAAAAATTGGGGTCCCCGAATGTACCAATACGATCAGTACGACCAGACCATCGTCGATGAACGGGTCGCGCAGTACGCCGATCAGGTTCGCCGCCGCTTGTCGGGCGAATTGAGCGAAGAGGAGTTTCGTCCGCTGCGGCTGCAAAACGGTCTGTACATGCAGCGTCACGCCTACATGCACCGTATTGCGATTCCGTACGGCAACCTGCGCAGCGACCAGATGCGCGTGCTCGCGCAGATCGCGCGCGAACACGATCGCGGTTACGGCCATTTTTCGACGCGCTCGAACATCCAGTACAACTGGATCAAGCTCGAAGAGACGCCTGAAATCCTGCGCAAACTGGCCGCCGTGCAAATGCACGGCATTCAGACCTCGGGCAACTGCATTCGTAACATCACCGCCGATCAATTCGCGGGCGTCGCGCCGGACGAAATGGTCGATCCGCGCCCGTGGGCGGAGATTCTGCGTCAATGGTCCACGTTCCACCCCGAATTTGCATGGCTGCCGCGTAAGTTCAAGATCGCCGTGTCTGGTTCGACAGAGGACCGCGCGGCGGTGCAGGTTCACGACCTGGGCGTGTATCTGAGGAAAAACGAGCAGGGCGAACTGGTGGCCGACATTCTGGCCGGCGGCGGCATGGGCCGCACGCCGATCATCGGCGCGATCATCCGGCGGGATCTGCCGTGGCAACACCTGCTGACCTACTGCGAAGCGGTGCTGCGCGTGTACAACCGTTATGGACGCCGCGACAACATCTACAAGGCGCGTATCAAGATTCTGGTGAAGGCGCTGAGCCCGGAGAAGTTTTCGGCGCAGGTCGAAGAAGAATGGCAGCACCTGAAAGACGGCCCCGCAACGCTCACGCAGACCGAAGTGGATCGCGTGTCGCAGTACTTCCAGCCGCCCGTCTATGAAAAGCTGCCGGATACGGATGCGTCGTTCGAAAAGCATCTGCTGGAGAACCGCGGCTTTTCGCGCTGGGTCGAGCGCAATGTGCGTCCGCATAAGGTATCGGGCTATGCGTCGGTCACGCTGTCGCTGAAGCCGGCCACGATCGCGCCGGGCGACGCCACCGACACGCAGATGGAAGCCGTTGCCGACTGGGCCGACGAGTACTCGCTCGGCGAAATCCGCGTCTCGCACGAGCAGAACCTGATTCTCGCGAACGTCAAGAAGCGCGACCTGTTCGCGCTGTGGGAAAAAGCTAAAGCGCAGGGTTTTGCGACGCCGAACGTCGGTTTGCTGACCGACATCATCGCGTGCCCGGGCGGCGACTTCTGCTCGCTTGCGAATGCGAAGTCGATTCCAATCGCGCTTGCCATTCAGGAGCGTTTCAACGATCTCGACTACGTGTACGACCTCGGCGACGTGTCGCTGAACATCTCGGGCTGTATCAATGCGTGCGGTCACCATCACGTCGGCAACATCGGCATTCTGGGCGTGGATAAAGACGGCTCCGAGTGGTATCAGGTGACGCTCGGCGGCGAGCAGGGCACGGGCGCCACCGGCGCGCACCTTGGCCGCGTGATCGGCCCGTCGTTCTCGGCCGAAGAAATGCCGGACGTGATGAGCAAGGTGATCGATACGTTCGTGGAGAACCGCCACGAAGGCGAACGCTTCATCGAAACGTATAACCGGATCGGCATCTCGCCGTTCAAGGAACGCGTGTACGCGTCGCGTCAACCGGCTCACGCGTAACCGCGAAAGGATACTGAACAGATGGCTTCTATCATCAAGAATCGTACGATCGTCAACGACGACTGGACGGTGATCCGCCCGGCCGAAGACGGCTCGCTGCCCGCGGTGAACGAACTGCCGGCGGGCAAGGTGCTGGTGCCGCTCGCGCTGTGGCAGGCTTCCCGTGATGCATTGATCGCCTCGCGCGGCGCAGACGACATCGGCGTGTGGCTCGCGCCCGACAGCGAACCGGCGGATATCGTCGCCGATTTCGACAGGATTGCGCTGATCGGCGTGGACTTCCCGGTGTTTCGCGACGGCCGCGGCTACAGCATTGGCCGTTTGCTGCGCGAGCGTTATGGCTACAAGGGCGAATTGCGCGCGATCGGCGACGTGCTGCGCGATCAGATCACGTTCATGTTCCGCTGCGGCTTCGACGCTTACGCATTGCGTGCGGACAAGGACCTCAACGACGCGCTCAAGGCGTTCGACGAATTCAGCTTCAACTATCAGGGTGCGGTGAATTCGGTGCCGCTCTTTCGCCGTCGCGAGGCAGGCGAGCTGCATGGCGAACGGCAACAGGTGTCGGCATGAGCGACGTGCAGATGCTTACGCCGGAACTCGCTGCAAAGGTCGAGCGCCTCGATGCGCTGCTCGACTCGATCGCGGCGCGTCACGCGAACGTGAAGCTTGCCAGCAGCCTCGCTGCGGAAGACATGCTGCTTACGCACGCCATCCTGTCGCGCGGCGTGAAAATCGGCATTTTCTCGCTGAATACCGGACGGTTGCACGCGGAAACGCTGGGCATGATCGACCGCGTGAAAGAGCGTTACGGCTATGACATCGAGCAGTTTCATCCGCAGCCCGAGGCGGTCGACGAATATGTGAAGTCGCACGGCCTGAATGCTTTTTACGAAAGCGTCGATCTGCGCAAACGTTGCTGCGAAATCCGCAAGGTCGAGCCGTTGAATCGCGCGTTGTCGAACGTGAGCGCATGGGTGACGGGCCAGCGTCGCGAGCAGTCGGTGACGCGCGCCGAACTGCACGCCGAGGAGCACGATGCCGCACGCAACATCGCCAAGTTCAATCCGCTGACGGACTGGACCGAAGCCGAAGTGTGGGCGTATCTGAAAGCGTTCGACGTACCGGTGAATCCGCTGCATGCGCGCGGTTATCCGAGCATTGGCTGCGAGCCGTGCACGCGCGCGATCCGTCCCGGTGAAGACAGCCGGGCAGGGCGCTGGTGGTGGGAGTCGCGCGACACCAAGGAATGCGGCTTGCACGTCACGACGATCACGCCGATTCCCGCAAGCAGCAGCCTGAACGCATCGGCCTGACGCGATTCAGGTGGTGCAGGCACCTGGCTTATCGGCTGAACGCCGCACTTATTGATCTGAATACTTCCGTGACGCGGGCAACCGCCTGCGACGCGAACCAACGAAGGACCCAAACATGAGCACCACGCTCGATTCCACTGTGAACGCTCCGCTTAGCAACTCGGCCAACCGGATGGATCACCTCGATTGGCTCGAAGCCGAGTCGATTCATATCCTGCGCGAACTGGTCGCCGAATGCAGCAAGCCCGCGCTGCTGTTCTCGGGCGGCAAGGATTCCGTCGTGGTGCTGGCGCTTGCGCTGAAGGCGTTCGGCATTGGCGCGAATCGCAAGACCGTGCTGCCGTTCCCGCTCGTGCATATCGACACCGGCCACAACTATGACGAGGTGATCGACTTTCGCGATCGTCGTGCGAAAGAGATTGGCGCCGAACTGGTGGTGGGTCACGTCGAAGATTCGATCCGGCGCGGCACCGTGCGTCTGCGCCGCGAAACGGATTCACGCAATGCGGCGCAGGCAGTCACCCTGCTCGAGACGATCGAACAGCATGGCTATACCGCGCTGATCGGCGGCGCGCGCCGCGACGAAGAAAAGGCCCGTGCGAAAGAGCGGATTTTTTCGTTCCGCGACGAATTCGGCCAATGGGACCCGAAGGCGCAGCGCCCGGAACTGTGGAGCCTGTATAACGCCCGCCTGCATAACGGCGAGCATCTGCGCGTGTTCCCGATTTCGAACTGGACCGAACTCGACGTGTGGCAATACATCGCTCGCGAGAAGCTCGAACTGCCGTCGATCTACTACGCGCATCAGCGCGAGATCGTGCGCCGCAACGGTCTGCTCGTGCCCGTCACGCCGATTACGCCGATGCGCGAAGGCGAGACCAGTGAAACCGCGGTGGTGCGTTTCCGTACTGTCGGCGACATCAGCTGCACGTGCCCGGTGGAAAGCGACGCCGACAATCTCGAGAAGATCATTGCCGAGACGGCCGTGACCGAGATTACGGAGCGCGGCGCGACGCGGATGGACGATCAGGTCTCCGAAGCCGCGATGGAACAGCGGAAAAAGCAAGGCTATTTCTAAGCACGTGACGTGACGGGAGCAAGTGCCAACGCGCTTGCTCCGGCCGACAAGGACAATGTAATCATGAGTATTCATCAACCGGAAGACCTCGGCGTACTGCGTTTCATCACCGCGGGTAGCGTGGACGACGGCAAGAGCACGCTGATCGGCCGTCTGCTGTACGACAGCAAGGCCGTGCTGAGCGACCAGCTTTCCGCGTTATCGCGTGCGAAGAACAAGCGCACCGTGGGCGACGAAATCGATCTGTCGCTGCTGACCGACGGCCTCGAAGCCGAGCGCGAGCAGGGCATCACGATCGACGTCGCCTATCGCTACTTCGCGACCGCCAAGCGCAAGTTCATCATCGCCGACACGCCGGGCCACGAGCAGTACACGCGCAACATGGTGACGGGTGCGTCGACGGCGCACGCCGCGATCATTCTGGTCGATGCCACGCGCGTGACGTTCGTCGACGGCGTCGCGCAGTTGTTGCCGCAAACCAAGCGTCATAGCGCGATCGTGAAGCTGCTCGGTTTGCAGCACGTGATCGTCGCGATCAACAAGATGGATCTGGTCGAGTACAGCGAAGCGCGCTTCAACGAGATTCGCGACGCGTATGTGGAACTCGCGCGTCAGCTCGGACTGAGCGACGTGCGTTTCGTGCCGGTGTCGGCGCTGAAGGGCGACAACATCGTGACGGCGAGCGAGAGCATGCCGTGGTACGCCGGCGAGCCGCTGCTCGACGTGCTGGAAGCTTTGCCTGTCGATGTGCCGACCGGTCAGGCGCTGCGTTTCCCGGTGCAATGGGTCGCGCGCCAGGACGGCAACCAGGCCGACGACTTCCGCGGCTACATGGGCCGTGTCGAAGCGGGCGAGGTGAAAGTCGGCGACACGATCGTCGTGCTGCCCGCCCATCGCGAAGCGACGGTTGCCGAGATCATTGCGCCGGTGGTCGGCGGCACGGCCGCGGTGAATCGCGCGTTTGCCGGTCAGACCGTGACGATCCGTCTCGCGGAAGATGTGGACGTGTCGCGCGGCGATATGTTCGTACTGAGCGAAGCTGCGCCGGAGCCGGCGAAAAAGCTGGAAGCCGACCTGTGCTGGTTCGACGACACGCCGCTGTCGACGCAACGCAAGTATCTGTTGAAGCAGACCACCAGTACCGTATTTGCGCGGATTGGCGCGATCAAGGAAGTGCTCGACGTCCATACGTTGTCGCAGGCCACCGATCGCAAGGAACTGGCGATGAACGACATTGGCCGCGTGGCGCTGACGCTGCAAAAGCCGCTGGTGTGCGACGTGTACGACTCGCATCAGGGCACGGGCGCGTTCGTGCTGATCGACGAGGCGACGCATCACACCGTCGCGGCCGGGATGATCCGGGCGTTTTCGGCGTAAGTGAGCGAAGCGGGCGGCGCATCGTCTGCGCCACGCTGGCGCCCCAATCAACAGGTTAAGGCAAATGGGTAAGGTGTATCTGATCGGCGCAGGACCAGGCGCCGCGGACCTGATTACGGTGCGCGGCGCGCGTTTGCTCGCCGCCGCCGACGTGGTGTTGCACGACGCGCTGGTCGAACCGGCCATGCTCGACTACGCGCCATCGCATGCGCGGCGTATTGCTGTTGGCAAGCGCTGCGGGCGGTTATCGACGGCGCAGCAGTTCATCAACAAGCAGATCGTGGATGCTGCGTTGGAGCACGAAGTAGTCGTGCGCCTCAAGGGCGGCGACCCGATGCTGTTTGGTCGCGCCGATGAGGAGATGCGGGCCCTGGAAGCGGCCGGCATTGCCTATGAGGTCGTACCCGGCATTACGGCTGCGTTGGCGAGCGCCGCGTCGTTGAAACGCTCTTTGACTTTGCGGGGTGTATCGCGGAGTGTGGCGTTGGCGACGTTCAGCCGCGCGCCTGGGTCGGAAGAAATTCGCGAGCAGGTGAATGCGGATTCGCTCGTGTTTTATATGGGCCGGGATAGCGGGGTGCAGATTGCGCAGCAACTGATCGATGCTGGGCGGTCGGTCGCAACCCCCGTGATGATTGTCGAGGCGTGCAGTACGGAGCGCGAGCGGGTGTTGAGTTTGACGCTCGAGGCGTTGGCGCGCGGTGACGCGCATCAATGGGTTGATGCTTCGCAGCCTTCGGTGCTGATGATCGGGGAGGCGTTTGCTGCTCGGGCGCAGCAGGGCGTTGGGGTGGATTTTGAGGGGTTGGTCGCGGCTTGAGGGTTTCGCCTGCGGCGTGGGGGTGTTTTTTGTTTTTCGTCTTTTCTTGATTTGCCTTTGGCCTTTTCTTGATTTGTCTTTGGCCTCTCCTTGATTTGTTTTTGGTCTATTAGCGTTGCCCCTGTGCGGGGCGGCACCTACTTCTCTTTGCCGCCGCAAAGAGAAGTAGGCAAGAGAAAGCGGCTCAAACCGCTAATTCTTAAGCGGGTCCCCCAGTTCGCAGAAGGCAGTGGCCCATCTGGAATCCGTGCCCCCGCACACTCCGCTCCCGTGACAAGGCAGTCATTCTTCCGGCAGCGCTACGCGCGCCCCCGGGTACATCCCCAACCATCGGTTGTCCGCGCGCTCCGCGCAAATCTGGACCATCGGTTTTTCCGGCGCCTCGCCGGGGCGAAGCCGATGGCCCCGCCGCCGTGTCACCGCCCCACTGGTTTCCCTGGCAGACCCGTCCGCGACGCACGAAGTGCGGAGTGGGAACGGATGATGGCTGTGTCACGGGCGTGGAGTGTGCGAGGGATCATTCGTAGATCGAACCAATATGCCCTCCAGGCCAGGGCACCCGCTTCGTGGCTGGCGGTGTGAGCCGCTTTCTTTGCTTACTTTCTTTGCGGCTGCAAAGAAAGTGAGTGCCGCCCCGCACAGGGGCAACGCTAATAGACCACAAACAAGTCAAGGAAAGGCCCAAACCCCAATCCAACAGAAAAAACCCACACCTGGTAAAACCAAAAAAATCAAACCTGCCGAAGGCAATAACCAGCAACAGCATCCAGCACACCCTCATCCTCACCCACAGCGACAGCGCACCGAACCTCAACCCCAGGAAACAGCCCCCGACACTTGTCGATGACCTCAGGCAAATCCCGTCGAACGTGGCCGCCCTGCCCAAAAAACACAGGCACGACAGTAACAACATCACACCCGTCGGCGACAAGATCCCCCACAGCCGTAGGCAAATCCGGCTCCATCAATTCGAGAAAGGCCAGCGTGACAGGCCCCCCGTCATCACCCGAACCGCGCGCAAGGCGCAACTTGTCCGCGAGCCTTTCGAACGGCTCCCGCCAACGCGCATCCCTCGCGCCATGCGCAAACAACACCAACCCGTGCGTAGCCATGACAACGGCTCCTAATGGCGATCCACCCACTTCAATCCGACCAGCCCCAGCACCAGATAGACCAGGCCCGGCGTAGCCGCAGTCAACGGCGCAGGCCACGTATTCAGCGTGCCAATATGCGAGAACAACGTGTTGAACAGCTGGAAACTCATCCCCAGCATAATCCCGCCAAAAACCTTCACGCCCACCACCCCCGCCCGCGTATGCAGATACGCAAACGGCAACGACAGCACCAGCATCACGAACACCGCAAACGGATAAAGCAGCTTGCGCCAGAACGCAATCTCATACCGCTGCGTGTCCTGATGGTTCTCGGTCAAATGCTGGATGTAGCGAAACAGATTGAACATGGACATACGGTCCGGTGACACCAGCAGCACCGACAGAATCTGCGGCGTCAGTTCCGATCGCAGCGAGTACTCGGGCAAGCTCACTTGCTTCGCGCGATACACCGGGTTCAACGCGTCAGCCGGCGTGCCCGGAGGCGGAGGCACGTCGATCAACTGCGTGTCGGTGACGTCGGTCAACTGCCAGTGGCCCGGCGGCTGGTACTTGCCGCTCTTCGCCTGACGCACGTTCGAAAGGCGGAACCTGGAGTCGAATTCGTAAATGCGCACATTGCTGATCGTCGCATCCGGCTTCAATTCGCCGACGTTCACAAAGCGCGTGACCTGTTCGCCGTCGGCCCGCGCGGTCAGCGTATCTTTCACCCACACGCCCGACTGGAAATTACTCGACACCGACGACCCGAGCGCCTCCAGCCGCACGCGCTCCGACAGCTGGTCCGTATACGGGCCGACCACTTCGCCGATCAGATACGTGAGAAACACGAGCGGAATGCCGATCTTTAGCAGCGAACGCAGCGCCTGATTAGTGGCAAGCCCGGACACACGGAAGATCGTGTATTCGGAATTCGCCGCCATCTGCGCGAACACGTAAATCGCGCTGATCAACGCGGCAACCGGAATGATTTCGTAGAAACGCGACGGCGTTTGCAACGCTACCCGCAGCACCGCGTACTGGAATTTGTAGTTGCCGTGGCCAACCGAATTCAGTTCGTTAATCAGGTCGAAGAAAAAGAACAGACCCGAAAACGCAAACAGGATAAAGACGAACGTGAGATAGATCTGACGCGCGAAGTATCTTTCATAGATGCGCATCGGTCAGGCTCCCTGCGAACGGCTGAACATGGCCCGCGTGAATAGCGGCCGGTTGCGCACCCGCATCCAGAATATGAACGCGACGATCGCCGCCACGATCACGTGCAGGACCACCAGTCCCACGCCGAACGACATCTTCCCCTGCTCGATCCACGACTGCACCACGTTCAACAGATTCGAATACGTCAGATAGATAAGGACGGCCATCACCAGATTGATGGTGCGACTGCGCCGCGGATTCTGGTGCGCAAGCGGAATGGCGAGCAGCATCAGATTGATCGCGATCAGTGGCAGCCCCGCGCGCCATGCGAACTCGGCGAGATTGTCGCGGGTGGGATTGCGCAGTAGCGTGAGCGTGGGCGTGCCGGTCGTGGTCGGCGTATTGACCACAGGCTGGCTCTGGATCTTCACGCCATAGCGCTCGAATTCCATGATCCGGAAGTCGGGATGCCCGGGCTCGCCGTCATAGCGCCGGCCGTTTTCCAGCACCACGAAGCGGTCGCCATTCTTGTGCGTTTCGGTGTGGCCGTTCTTCGACACGACCACGTTGACCTTGCCGTTCTCGGTGCTCGTGACGAACACGTTTTCCACGTGCCCCTGGTCCGGCGACATCTTCTCTATGAAGAACACGCGGTGGCTCGTTGCCGATTCGCGGAACTGGCCCGGCGCGAGCAGCGAGACTTCGTCGCGCTGCTGGAAGCGCGCGCGGATCAGCTTGCTTTGCTGATTCGACCACGGCCAGCCGACGAACACGAAGAACATGATGAGGATGATGATCGGCGTAGCAAAGATGCCGATGGGCTTGATGAATTGCGTCAGACTGACGCCCGAGGACAGCCACACGACCATCTCGGAGTCTTTGTACCAGCGGGTCAATACGAACAGGATCGACACGAACAGGGTCGCGACGAGCATGATGGCCAGATAACCGATGACGGTCAGCCCGATCAGGACCAGCACGTCGCGCGGGTCGATCTCGCCCGAAGCCGCGAAGCCGACGATGCGGATCATCATCGTGGTCAGCACGAGCGTGAGGAGAACCATGAACACGGCACCAGCCGTGTACGCGAGTTCGCGCTGGAGGGAGCGTTCGAAGATCATTATTGATGATGAGAGGGGGCGCTCCCAGCGATGTGCGGGTTGCTTCCCGTCACGTCTCCGGTGCAGCCGCCGCGGGAAAAATAGCGGATAATTGCGGCTTTCATCCTAAGCCCAGATTTTATCCGAGGACAAGCGCGATGGACTTTAGCATAAAAGCCTGTGATTGGACCAAAGGCTCGTCAAACGGTTTCCTGACTGGGAAATCCGATTGCATCGTAATCGGTGTGTTCGAGTCACAAACGCTTTCGGGCGCGGCTCTCGAGATCGACGAGGCCACGCGTGGCCTGTTGACGCGCATCATCAAGGCCGGCGACATGGACGGCAAAGCCGGCACCACGCTGTTCCTGCATGAGGTGTCGGGCATTGGCGCCTCGCGGGTGCTGCTGGTCGGCCTCGGCAAACAGGACGCTTTCAACCAGAAAGCCTATGGCGAAGCGGTGCGCGCCGCCTGGCGCGCGTTGCTCGCCACCAAGGTGGTCCAGGTCACGTTCACGCTCGCGCAGTTGCCGGTCCTCGAACGCACGGCTGATTGGGGCGTGCGTGCCGCCATCCTCGCGCTGCGCGAGCTGACCTACCGCTTCACGCAGATGAAGAGCAAGCCGGACACCACCGCGCGCGCGTTGAAGCGCGTCGTCTTCAGCGTGAACACCGGCGACGAGAAGGCCGCGAAAGTCGCGGCAAAGCAGGGCGCGGCGCTCGCCAACGGCATGGACCTCACGCGTGATCTCGGCAACCTGCCGAGCAACGTCTGTACGCCCACGTACCTCGCCAACACCGCGAAAAAGCTCGCCAAAGACTGGAAACTGAAAGTCGAAGTGCTCGGTGAGAAGCAGTGCGAAGCGCTGAAAATGGGTTCGTTCCTGTCGGTCACGGCGGGCTCGGTCGAGCCGGCGCAATTCATCGTGCTGCAGTATCAGGGCGGCGCCGCGAAAGCCGCTCCCGTGGTGCTGGTGGGCAAGGGCGTGACGTTCGACACGGGCGGCATCTCGCTCAAGCCGGGCGAAGGCATGGACGAGATGAAGTACGACATGTGCGGTGCCGGTTCGGTGCTGGGCACGTTGCGCGCCGTCGCGGAAATGGGTCTGAAGATCAACGTGGTGGGCATCATTCCGGCTGTCGAGAACATGCCGTCGGCCACCGCCACCAAACCCGGCGACATCGTCACCAGCATGAAGGGCCTGACGATCGAAGTGCTCAATACCGACGCCGAAGGCCGCCTGATCCTGTGCGATGCGCTCACCTATGCGGAACGCTTCAAGCCGGCAGCGGTCGTCGACATCGCCACGCTCACGGGCGCCTGCATCATCGCGCTGGGTCATCACAACAGCGGCTTGTTCTCGAAAGACGACGCGCTCGCGGGCGAGTTGCTCGACGCATCGCGTGAAGCGTCCGACCCGGCCTGGCGCATGCCGCTCGACGACGAGTATCAGGACCAGCTCAAGTCGAACTTCGCGGACCTGGCCAACATCGGCGGCCGTCCGGCAGGCAGTGTGACGGCGGCGTGCTTCCTGTCGCGTTTCACCGACGCGTATCCGTGGGCTCACCTCGATATCGCCGGCACCGCATGGAAGAGCGGCGCGGCGAAGGGCGCGACGGGCCGTCCGGTGCCGTTGCTCGCGCAGTTCCTGATCGACCGGGCTGCGGACGGTCGCGGCGCACAATGACGCATTGCAGTAAAACCGCCGGCAACGGTGCCCATGCAGCGCAGAGCCGCCGATGACGAGAATCGATTTTCACTCGAACGTCGGCGATTCGCTGCTGTATGCGTGCCGCCTGATACGCAAGGCGTATCAGGCCGGCCAGCCGACCATCGTGCTGGCCGAGCCCGAGCGCCTGCGGGCGCTCGACGAACAGCTGTGGACCTTCTCGCCGCTCGACTTCGTGCCGCACTGCATGGCCGGCACCGCGCTCGCCGCGCAAACGCCGATCGTCCTGGCGTCCAGTCTCGAAGACGTGCCGCATTACCAGGTGCTGCTCAATCTCGGCGCCACGGTGCCTGCGCAATTCGCGCGCTTCGAAAGATTGCTGGAAGTGGTCGGTAACGCACACGAGGAACTCATCGCAGGCCGCGAGCGCTATCGCTTCTATCGCGATCGCGGCTATGCTTTGAACAACTACAAGCAAGGCAGCTAGCTGGCAAACTGTCCGCGTGCGTGGCGTCCCGATTCAAGGATCCGGCGTACGCGCGGCCTTCTCAGGCGTCGACTTTCGACTCAAACACGGAGGAGCACGTGTCCGATCCCAACGACAATTCCATTCCGGTCCTGCACGAGATCCTCGTACCGGGCAAACGCGCCCAGCCGCATCCCGCATCGAACGAAGCGGCCGTCGCCGCCGATCCTTCGACGCCGCGCGAGCCGTCGTTTGCCTCCGAGCCCGCCTTCGCGCCGCAGGCGCGGCATCCGCAAGAACCCGCGTTGATGCCGCGCCCCTCGCGAGCGGCGGAGCCTGTGTCCGCACCGGCATACCCGCACGAGCCTGACCGCGGGCATTTGCCCAGGCGCGTGCCCAGCGGCCAGGCAAGCCAGGCGAACCAGGCGAATCACGCGGCAGGGCAGGAAGCCGCGCTTGCCGGCGTATTCGATCGTGTCGAACCGGTCACGCCGCTCGAAGCCGGAGCGACCGTGCCGCCCGACATCGCTCAGGATGCCGCGGCGACTCCGCCATCCGAGCTCGATGCCGATGTCATTGCCGAGCGTTTGCGCGGACGCTTCGCCGGCTTTCTGACCGGGGAAGGGCGCGCAATGATTGAAGCGCGTTGCCGCGACGCACTGCAGGATCACACGTCATGGCTCGTGAGCCACATTACGCGGGAAGTCGCGCTCACGCTGGAAACCGAAATGACCGGCTGGGTGCGGGAAGCGGTGGCGGAAGAAATCGCGCGGCGCGGCTAGTGCATGACTGAGCAGACTGGCCGGCAAGGCCGGCTTACTTGAGCGTCAGAATCCAGGTGGCCAGCGTGGCCGCCTGATCGGGCGTGAGTTGGGTATTGGCGGGCATCGGCACGACGCCCCATACGCCCGCGCTGCCATCCAGAATCTTGCGCTTCAGATACACGGCGGCGTCTTCGTGATCGGCGTACCGGGTGGCGACGTCATGGAGCGCCGGGCCCATGAACTGGCGTGTGACCGAGTGGCAGCTCATACAGTTTTCCTGCTGCGCAAGCGCGAGGCCCGTTGCGGCCTCTGCCCGCGCAGTGGGACTGCCGCTGCCGAGTATTGCGCCCAGCGCGGCGGCAGCGGCAAGCGCCGCATACGACTTTGATTTCATTAGGGTCTCCGTCGGTCCCGATGCCCGACTCGTAGTGCGAGCATTATAAAAGGAAAGGGACGCACGATTTCCCGTGCGCCCCTGAGCGCTCTTACGTTGTCCGCGCGGCCGTGTGCGTTACTGCGCAGCGCGGGCCGCCCCCACTCGACAAGCCAGTTGAAGTGCGGCGGATACCGCGCGCTTAGCCGGTCACCGCGCCCTTGTTCGCCGGCTGCGCGAGCGCGAAGTATTTCGCCATTACGCCGTGCGTATAACGCGGCTTCGGTTGCTGCCACGCGTCGCGGCGGCGTTGCAGTTCGGCATCGTCCACGTTCAGTTGAAGCAGCAGCTTGTGCGCGTCGATCGTGATCGAGTCGCCTTCGTGGACCAGCGCAATCGTCCCACCGACGAACGCCTCCGGCGCCACGTGTCCAACGACCATGCCCCACGTGCCGCCCGAGAAGCGTCCGTCCGTGATCAGGCCGACGCTTTCGCCCAGCCCTTTGCCAATGATCGCGGACGTCGGCGCCAGCATCTCCGGCATGCCCGGACCGCCCTTCGGACCGAGGTAGCGCAGCACCACCACGTCGCCTTCGACTATTTTGTCGGCCAGAATCGCTTCGAGCGCGCTTTGCTCGTCGTCGAATACGCGGGCCGGACCGGTGATCACCGGATTTTTCAGGCCCGTGATCTTGGCGACCGCGCCGTCCTCGGCGAGATTGCCCTTCAGGATCGCCAGATGCCCTTCGTCGTACAGCGCCTTGTCGATCGGGAAGATCACCTGCTGGTTCGAAGGCGGCTTCGCGGGCACGTCCTTCAGCTCTTCGGCGATGGTCTTGCCGGTGATCGTCATGCAGTCGCCGTGCAGCAGGCCCGCGTCGAGCAGGATCTTCATCACCTGCGGGATGCCGCCGGCCTTGTGCAGATCCGTCGCCACGTACTGGCCGGACGGCTTCAGGTTGCAGATCACGGGCACTTTCTTGCGCATGCGCTCGAAGTCCTCGATCGTCCACTCCACTTCGGCCGCATGGGCGATGGCGAGAAAGTGCAGCACCGCGTTGGTCGAGCCGCCGGTGGCCATGATCACGGCTACGGCGTTCTCGATCGACTTCCGGGTGACGATGTCGCGCGGCTTCAGATCCTTCCTGACCGCTTCGACCAGCACGCGCGCCGATTCGGCGGCCGAGTCCACCTTTTCCTGATCCGGGTTGGCCATGGTCGATGAATACATCAGCGACATGCCGAGCGCTTCGAACGACGAACTCATCGTGTTGGCCGTGTACATGCCGCCGCACGAGCCCGTGGAGGGACACGCGTTTTTCTCGACCCCTTCGAAATCTTCCTGCGACATGCGGCCCGCGGTGAACTCGCCCACGGCTTCGAACGACGAGACGATGGTCAGGTCCTTGCCCTTCCAGTTGCCGGGACGGATCGTGCCGCCGTACACGTAAATGCTCGGCACGTTGGTGCGCAGGATGCCGATCATGCCGCCCGGCATGTTCTTGTCGCAGCCGCCGATCACGATCACGCCGTCCATCCACTGGCCTTGCACGCACGTCTCGACGCAGTCTGCGATCACCTCGCGCGACACGAGCGAGTATTTCATGCCCTCGGTGCCCATCGACATGCCGTCCGAAATGGTCGGCGTGCCGAAGATTTGCGGATTGGCGTCCGAGCCCTTGACCGCGGCGACGGCTGCATCCGCGAGACGCTGCAACCCGGCATTGCACGGCGTGATGGTCGAATGGCCGTTGGCAATGCCGATCATCGGCTTGTCGAAATCTTCCTTCTGATAGCCGAGCGCGTAATACATCGAGCGGTTCGGCGAGCGCGCCACGCCCTGCGTGATGTTCTTCGAACGACGGTTGTATGCCATGGGAGCTCCAATGTTGTTTTGGGCCGTGCCGCGTGGTCGCGGCGCGGTGGCCGCTGTCAGCGGCTTTCACGTGGCCGGTGCGCCATCGCTGCCGCGCCGGCGCGTCGTTCCAAGTTTAGTTCGACGCACGTCGGGCAAGGATGATGTTTTGCCAGACGCGAGTCCAATATATTATTCGGCGTCGATTAGGTCGTAGAATGTATTAGTCATGATGCCCACCGTCCCCGATCTGCGGCAGTTGCGCTATTTCGTTACCGTTGCTGAGGAGAAGCACTTCGGCCGCGCGGCCACGCGGCTTTCAATGACGCAGCCGCCGCTCTCGCAGGCGATCAAGGCGCTCGAAGAGACACTCGGCGTCGAACTGTTCGCACGGACCAAGCGGTCGGTCGAACTCACGCTGGTCGGCGCCGATCTGCTGCCCGAGGTGCAACGCCTGCTCGCCGCCGCCGAAGCGCTGCGGCCGCTCGCGCAGAGCCTTGCACGCGGCGAGACGGGCGTGCTGTCGCTTGCGTTCGTGTCTACTGCGGACTACGGCCTGTTGCCCCTGCTGCTGCGTGATTTCGGCGCGCGCTACCCGCGCGTGCGGCTCGAATTGACCGAGGCCACGAGCGACGTGCAAATGGACGAACTGATGGCCGGACGCATCGACGCGGGCCTCGTGATCGCGCCGCTGCCGTCCCGCCATGCCGGGCAGCTCGCGTGGCTGCCGATCGCGCGCGAGCCGCTCGTGATCGCAATGTCCGCGGACACCGCCGCCAGTGTAAATAGTGCTGGCGACCCCGCCATGGAGTGGCTCGACACGCCGCTCAGCCTGCGCGAACTCGCCGATGCGCCGCTCGTGATCTTCCCAAGACGTCTGGCGCCTGGCTTTTATGACATCATTATGGATTGCTACGGCGTGGCGGGGCTCACACCCCGGATTGGCCAGGAGGCGATCCAGATGCAGACGATCGTGAGCCTCGTGTCGGCCGGCATGGGTGTCGCACTGGTGCCGCAATCGTTGCGTAACCTGCGCCGCACCGGCGTCGTGTACCGGCCGCTCGCCGGATCGGTGCCTGCGATCGAGACCGGTCTCGTGTGGCGCCCGGCGCAGGTGAGTCCGGTGCTCGCCGGTTTCATTGAAATCGTGCAGGCCCATGCTGCCACGTTCGAGCCGCAGTCCGCGCCGCCCGCCTGATACAAGCCGGCTGAAAAGCCGTCAGATAACCCGCTTCCGAACTTGAACTGCCCATAACAACACGATGCTCATTCACCCGAATTTCGACCCCGTAGCCATTCATCTGGGGCCGCTTGCCGTGCGCTGGTATGGACTGATGTACCTCGTTGCGTTCATCGCGGCGATCGTCGTCGGCCGTTTGCGGCTGCGGTTGCCCTACGTCGCCGCCCAGGGCTGGACCGCGAAAGATATTGACGACATGCTGTTCTACGGCGTGTTAGGCACGATCCTCGGCGGCCGGCTCGGCTACGTGCTGTTCTACAAGGCGAGTTTCTACTTCGCGCATCCGCTCGACGTCTTCAAGGTGTGGGAAGGCGGCATGTCGTTCCACGGCGGCTTCCTCGGCGTGACGCTCGCCATGGTGCTGTTCGCGTATCAGCGCAAGCGCTCGTGGCTGCAGGTCACCGACTTCGTTGCGCCGATGGTGCCGACAGGGCTGGCCGCAGGGCGCCTCGGCAATTTCATCAACGGCGAGTTGTGGGGCCGCGTAACCGAGCCGTCTGCGCCGTGGGCCATGCTGTTCCCAGGCGCCGCGCCCGACGACGCCGCGTGGCTCGCCGCGCATCCGCAACTGGCCGCGCAATGGCACCTGAACGAAGTGTTCGCGCAATACCATATGCTGCCGCGTCATCCGTCGGAGCTCTATGAGATCGCGCTCGAAGGCGTTGCGCTCTTCTTCGTGCTGTTCTTTTTCTCGCGTAAGCCGAAGCCGTTGGGTGCGATTTCCGCCGTGTTCCTGATCGGCTATGGCCTCGCGCGCTTTACCGTGGAATTCGCACGCGAGCCCGACGATTTCCTCGGGCTCCTCGCGATGGGCCTCTCGATGGGTCAATGGCTTTCGCTGCCAATGATCCTCGTGGGCATCGCGTTGTTGGTGTGGTCGTATCGCCGCGCCGGTCGCGAACGGACGCACGCTGTCAGCGCGGGCTGAACGCGCGGCGCTACAGCGGCTTTCGCTTAGCGCTTCAGTCGTGCTTCTTGCTGCCCGCCGCTCACGGGTGGTCGAATGAAAACGCCACGGCATGCCGTGGCGTTTTCGTTTCCTTTTCAGGCGGCGCTGCGCATCGAGCGCGACACGCGCATTACTTCATCTGTACCGAGCCGGACACGTTGACCGTCACCGTGGACGTGCCGCCTTCGATCGGCACCGGCGCCGACACTTTCGCATCCGCGCCCATGGCTCGCGCGCTCATCATCATCACGGGGCGCGGCATCGATCCATTGTGGCCGACGTTGACCTCGCGAATCGAATAGCCGCTGTAGCCGAAGGCCTGCGCCGCCGCCGACGCCTGCTCGCGGAACGACCGGATGGCTTCGCCGGTGAGCTTCTGTTCGGCGGCGCGCTGTGCGTCGGGCGACAACGAGAATTGCACATTGCCGACCTGCATGGTCGATGCCATTTGTCCGGCGAGCTTCGACGCCGTAGCGAAGTCGTGCGATTCGAGCACGATCTCCGTGCGGCCGCGCCATGCGGAGATGTGCCCGTCACGATCCGTTGACGGATAGATCGAGAACGACCCCGTGCGCGCCGTGACACCGCTCACGCCTTTGGCTTTCTGCAGCGCCGCGTCGGCACGTTGATTGAGCGTGGACGTCAGCGCGGATGGGTCACTCGCCTCCTGCTCGTAGAAGAGCGTGATGTCGACCACGTCTTGCGGCACGTCCGCGCTTGCCTGCGCATTCAGCGACAACACGCCCGCAGGCTGATATTGCGCGACGCTCTGCGCACGCGCGACGACCGGCGTTAGCACGAGCGCCGCCGGTGCGGCGCAAGCGAGCGCGAAAGCGAGTGCACGTGCAGTGTTTTTCGTCATTGTTAAACCCCTTGCTTGAACAGGTTGTGCACGACCGGGAGAGGCGCGACGCAGGAGCGTCACGTTATCAGTCCCGGTTTCAGCGTCCGTTAGGCGGTTGTAACCTTCGCTTGGTTCCCTGAGTCGACGCGCGGCTCAGCTTTGACTGTAGGCGTTAAGCTCGCGGATGCGCCCAATATGCGATTGGAATGAGACCAGAAGACAAGCGGAATCAAACCGGAATGCAGCGGGGATCAGATCAGCCGTTTGGTAATGAAGCGCCATTCGGCTTCGGTCACCGGCGTGATGGAAAGACGATTGCCTTTGGCGAGCACGCGCATGTCCTTCAACTCCTCGTGCTCGCGCAACGCGGCGAGCGGTATCAGCGGAATCTTCTTCTTGAAGACGACGTCGACGAGCAGCCAGCGCGGCGTTTCCTGGGACGACTTCGGGTCGTAATACGGACTCTTCCTGTCGAACTGCGTGGGATCGGGATAAGCCGTAGACGACACTTCGGCGATGCCCGCGATGCCCGGCTCGGGACAACTGGAGTGATAGAACAGAACGCCGTCGCCCACCTGCATCATGTCGCGCATGAAATTGCGCGCCTGGTAATTGCGTACGCCGGTCCAAGGCAACGTGCGATGCGGTGCGTTCGCCAGATGGTCGATGCTTGCTTCGTCCGGTTCGGACTTCATTAGCCAGTAGCGCATGAATCGAAGTGAACGTGAAGAGTTGGATGAAACCTGGAGATGCGGAGCCCAAAGAAAAACGGCACCGGACGTGTGTCCGATGCCGTTCTTGATAAGGTCCCCGCCTTAGCCGCTAGGCCGGCATCCTGAACCGGAGGTTCAGAATTGGTCGCAGTTAGCAGCACTTCGGGTACATCAGACAGAGTGACGCGCACACCCGTGCTACAAATTTCCGCAACCGTGCACATGGCATTGGTTCAAGGAATATATGACCTTGGCGAACCAGGCAGGGAAGCTAAACCGATGAAGCTATAAGCCATTGAAGCAACAACCATTCAACCAGCACTACAAGGAAACCGCGACTCACCGCATACCACTTACTGCATGCTGTACTGCTGAATCACTGTCCCCAGCTGTTCGTTCATTTGATGCATTGTACGCCGGATTTCTTCAGCGGGAAATGCTTCTCCATGTCGCACGCTCGACTGCAGCCTAAGCAGTTCCGATGCCAGCGACAGCGCAGCCATGACGGCAATGCGATCCGTGCCGCGCACATTGCTGTTATTGCGAATCTTCGACATTTCGGCGTCGACGCGCGCCACTGCTTCAAGCAATGCCCCTTCCGTTTCCGCCGAGCACGCGAGGCGATAGGGCACGTCGAGAATCGACACTTCGATCTGCTTCGTGGTCATGCATTTTCTCCGTGGCGGGTCACGTCGCTTTGCGTTTCGACTTCCTGCTGCGCGGGCTCGAGCAGATCGAGCTGGCTGTCCGGCTCGCTTTGCGTGCGACCGCGCGGCAGCTTCTCGAGAATGGCGTTCAGGCGTACCTGAGCGTCGTCGATTTTCGCGGACAGGGCGTCGCGTTCCGCTTGCAACGCGTCGCGCTCGTCGCGCAGCGCTGCAAGTTCCGTGCGCGTGGCCTCGACCTCGGCGCGCGATTGCGCAAGCTGCTCTTCGAGCGCGATTCGCGCTTCATTGTGGCGCTGGCTGATCGCAATCAGCTGGCCGATATTCTGTGAAAGTGTTTCGAGTTCGGTGAGCATCTGCTGCGTCCTCTAAAGACATCGCATTTTAGCGCGGAATATTGCAGGTTCCGACATTTGTCTCGTTTCGAGACGTAACAACGTCGCTTTATGCGGGCTTTTGTCGACCATATGATGAATAACGACTCCCGCGCCAGAACAGGAACCTGCCTCTTTGAAGAACAGGTTGGCGGGAGCCGACGATTCTTGACGAGCCCCAAGGCCACTCATAAACTGGCCGCACTTTGGTGCCCGCGCGCGCTTCTCGACAGTGCGTGCAGTTAAACGGGAAGCAGGGCGCGTAGTCACGATGCGCCAACCTGCGCTGCCCCCGCAACGGTAAGCGACCGCATTCTCGATGCAGATCGATTCTGAACGCATGTTCGAAGCTGAACGTGCGAGTGTGCCACTGCGCGTCCTGCGTGGGAAGGCGGAGTCGATAAGTCGCCAGCCCGGATACCGGCCAAAGGGAGAGGGACGTCCCACGCAAACGTTGAATGCAAGGGGGTCGCCTCGTTACGCATCGGCCTGCGGGGAAGCGGGCCGTGCACGCTATCCACAGGAATGTCATCCAATGTTGTCCCCCATCGCTCGCGCGGCGCTTGTCGCCTTCGCGGGTCTGCCGTATGCCGTGCATGCTCAGGCTGCCGCTTCTTCTTCCACTTCGTCTTCTTCTTCTGCTCTCGCCGCGGGTGAAGCCAGCAGCGCCAGTGACGCCGGCGGCGCGAGCACCGCAGACTCTGCTTCCGCCGATTCATCCGCCACGCTGCTGTCGCCGGTGGTGGTGACGGCGGCTCGCTCGCCGCAAGCACTTGCCGATACGATTGCGCAGACCACGCTGTTCGATCGGCAGGATATCGCCGATACCACCGCAACCGATCTTCCCGGCTTGCTGCAGCTCGCGCCGGGCGCGCAAATCTCTCGCACAGGCGCACCGGGTTCGACGGCAAGCCTCTCCCTGCGCGGTGCGTCGTCCACGCAGTCGCTCGTGCTGATCGACGGCGTGCGGGTCGACTCGGTGAGCCTCGGTGCGTCGCAGATCGCGTTGATTCCGCTCGATCAGGTCGACCACGTCGAAGTGGTGAACGGCAACGTATCCGCGTTGTACGGCTCCGGCGCGATAGGCGGCGTCGTGCAGGTGTTCACGAAGGACGGCGGAGATCACCCGCCGCGCTTCAATTTTTCCGTCGGCTACGGCAGCTATCACACGCAGACGCAGCAGGCCGGGGTGAACGGCGCGCTCGATAAGGACGGCAATACGACCTTCAGCCTGTCACTGGCGCGCTCGAAGGACGACGGCTTCTCGTCGATCGATCCGCGCGAAGCGCCCGGCGCGAATCCGAACGCGAACGGCTATCTGAACGAGAGCATCTCGGCCTCGCTGCGGCACAGGTTCGACGCGAAGTGGGACGCGGGCATCACGTATTTCCAGTCCAACGGTAACGACAGCTACGACAACGCGTACGGAGCGCCCACCGATCTGAACAACCTGTACAGCAAAGTGCGGCAGATGTCGGTGTTTGCGAACGGCAAGCTGACAGACTGGTGGACCACGCACTTCATCGTCTCCGAGGGCGACGACCGCAGCGTGTCAGATACGAATGGTCTCTATAACGGCCGCTTCGACACGGACAACCGGCAGTACACCTGGCAGAACGATTTTGCGCTGGCCGCGCAGCAGAAACTGCAGGCCGGCTACGAGCATCTCGATCAGAGTCTGGATTCGGATACGTTCGCAGCGCCGAACCGTCACGTGGATTCGGGCTTCGTCGGCTACTCGGGACGCTTTGGCCGCAACCAGATCCAGGCGAACGTGCGGCGCGACCAGTATTCCGATTTTGGTGGGGCGAACAGTTACTATCTCGGCTACGGCTTCGACATCACGAACCAGTGGAAGGCAACCGCAAGCTATTCCGATGCGTTTCGCGCGCCGAGCTTCGACGATCTGTACTATCCGTACAGTGGCAATCCGTCGATTCAACCGGAACGCAGCCATTCGATCGAAGCGGCGCTGCAGTATGCGTCGAATGCGTTGGGCGTGATGCGCTTGAGCGCGTTCCAGACGCGCTACTCGAATCTGATCGACTACCCGCAGGTTTCGCCCGGTGTTTATCTGGCCGAGAACGTCGGCCATGCGAAGGTGCAGGGACTCGAAGGATCGTGGAGCGGACACGTCGGCAAGACGGACGTGCGTGCTTCTTTTACGATGCAAAACCCCGTCGACCTCGATAACGACATCGACCTTGTGCGGCGTGCGCGGCGCTTCGGATCGCTCGCGCTGAATCGCAGCATCGCGGGGTGGCGGGTCGGCGGCGAGTGGATCGTGAGCGGCCCGAGCAACGACAGCAGCGGCAAGCTCGGCGGCTATAACGTAGTGAATCTGTCCGCGCGCTACAACATCACGAAGGCGTGGTACGTGGCGGCGCAAATCCAGAATCTGTTGAACAAGGACTATGAGACGGCCTACTCGTATCACTCGCCGAAGCGCGGTGCGTATGTCACGGTTGGCTGGCAACAGCAGTGACGGGGGCGCCGCGCCGGGGCTGCGCGAATGAACCGGCGCCCAGGCCCGATGCCCGCCGGGCGACTCACACGCCCGGCCGGCACCGCGCGTCCGGCGCCGTTGCGCGTGATGACCGCACGGCGCGCCGCAACGATCTGGCTCGCGTTGGCGTTGGTCGCGCTCGTCGTGCTGGTGGCGTCGCTCGCGCTCGGCAGTGTGCCGCTCGCGCCGTCGCATGTATTCGCGGCGCTGATGCCGTCCTCCGCGTCGCCTGGCAGCGCGAACGATCTCGCCGTGGAAATCGTCCGCACGCTGCGACTGCCTCGCGCCATCGCCGGCTTTGCATGCGGTGCGCTGCTGGCTCTCGCCGGCGCGTTGCTTCAGGTGCTGCTGCGCAATCCGCTTGCTGAGCCCTATGTACTGGGCGTCTCGGGCGGCGCGGCGACCTTCGCGCTCGTCGCGATGATCGCGGGCAGCACGTGGTGGATCGTCGACGCCAGCGCGTTCTGCGGCGCTTTCGTGTCGATCCTGCTCGTCCTCGGTCTGGCGCGCCGCGAGTTGTGGCGAGGTGAACCGCAGGACGCGTCGCCACGTTTGCTGCTCACCGGCGCGGTGGTCGCAGCCGGTTGGGGGGCGCTCATCACGTTGCTGCTCAACCTCGCACCCGATAACCGTCTGCGCGGCATGCTCTTCTGGCTGACCGGCGACCTCAATGGCGGCGCCATGCCGTGGACAGCGCTCGTCGCGCTCGTCGTCGTGCTGATCGTGATCGTCCCCGCTGCGCCGCGGCTGAACGTGCTGCTGCGCGGCGACGCCGCCGCGCAGGCGCTAGGTGTCGCGGTCACGCCGTTGCGCCTGCGCGTGTATCTGGTTGCGTCGCTCGCGGCTGCCGCCGCCGTGACGACGGCGGGCACCATCGGCTTTGTCGGGTTGGTGGTGCCGCACATGCTGCGGCTTGCGTTCGGCAACGATCAACGCATGCTGCTGCCCGCCGCGGCGCTAGGCGGCGGCGTTGCGGTGATGGGCGCCGATCTGCTCGCACGCACCGTCGTCGCACCGGCGCAATTGCCGGTTGGCGTGATCACGTCGATCATCGGCGTGCCGGTATTTCTCTGGATGCTGCTGCGCACCCGCCGATGATCGACGCTCCTCACATCAAGAGTGGACAAAGCGGCAATGGCGCGAGTCATGCCGCGCTCAGCGCGCAACGTCTAACGCTGCAAGCAGGCGAGCGGATGCTGCTCGACACGTTCACACATACCTTTCACACAGGTGAAATCTGGTGCGTCGCGGGGCCGAACGGCGCGGGCAAGACGACGCTGCTGTCCACGCTCGCGGGTTTGCGGGCGCCGTCGGCGGGGCAGGTCGAACTGGACGGCGTGCGCGTCGGCGACTGGCAAGCGTTGCCGCTGGCCCAGCGCCGCGCGTTGATGCCGCAAAGCACGCCCGATGCGTTCAGCGCCAGCGTGCTCGACATCGTGCTGCTGAACCGCTTTCCGCATCTGGGCGGCTGGGGCTGGGAACGCGAGGCTGACCGTGAGACTGCGTATGCCGCGCTGGACCTGCTGGGGCTTGCGCCGTTGGCCGCGCGTGACGTGCTGTCGCTCTCGGGCGGCGAGCGTCAACGCGTGGCGCTCGCGGCCGTGCTGTGCCAGCAGGCGCCGTTGCTGCTGCTCGATGAACCGCTGTCGCACCTGGACCTGCACCATCAGATCGGCTGCCTCGACGCGCTGCACGCGTGGGTCCGCGAACCGGGGCGCACCGTGCTGTTCTCGTGCCATGACCTGAATCTGGCGCGGCGCTTCGCCACGCATGCGCTCCTGCTCGACGGCCAGGGCCACGCGTTCGCCGGCGCCGTGCGCGACGTGTTGACGCCCGAGCTGACGAGCCGCACATTCGGCTATCCGATGGTGCTGATTCGCGACGGCGCGCACGAAGCGCTGATTCCCGCGCTGCGTCCCAATCATGAATCGGCTTCCAGTTATGATTTTCCGGCCGGCTG
The DNA here is from genome assembly GCF_039621805.1 of Paraburkholderia sp. PREW-6R. NCBI lineage: Bacteria > Pseudomonadati > Pseudomonadota > Betaproteobacteria > Burkholderiales > Burkholderiaceae > Paraburkholderia > Paraburkholderia sp. PREW-6R. The sequence goes on from NZ_CP155073.1 coordinate 782,673, forward strand.
ACCGGTCGACCGAAACAACTCTCTCTTCCCAAACGCTTATGACCGTCACGTCACGTCTGCCCGGATTACCCGAAGTCGAACCGCTCGATCAAACGTTGCGCGCAGACCTGCAACACATCATCGACACCAAGACCAAGCCGCCTGGCAGTCTGGGCCGGCTCGAAACGCTGGCGCGGCAGATGGGCCTGATCCAGCGCAGCACGCATCCTGCGGTGACGCGTCCGGCGATGATCGTTTTCGCCGGCGACCACGGCGTCGCGGCCGAAGGCGTGAGTCCTTACCCGCAGGCCGTGACTGCGCAAATGGTCGCCAATTTTCTGGCGGGCGGCGCGGCGATCAATGCGTTGAGCCGTGTGTCGGGCATGGAGCTCGAAGTGGTGAACGCTGGAATGGCAACCCCGCTACCGTCGACGGAAGGACTCGTGGACATTCCGGTCGCGTCCGGTACACGCAATTTCGCGCACGAACCGGCGATGACGCGCGAGCAGGCGCTCGCCGCGATGCAGGCCGGCGCGGCACGCGTAGAGCATCACGCGGCGCTCGGCACCAACGTGATCGGCTTTGGCGAAATGGGGATTGCAAATACGTCGGCGGCGGCGTGTGTGATGAGCCGCCTGTGCAACGTGCCGATCGACGAATGCGTCGGCCGTGGCACCGGGCTCGACGACGAGGGACTGGCAAGAAAGCGCAACGTGCTGGCGTCGGCGCTTGCGCGGCATGCCGTGTCGTCGGACTCGCTGGATGTGCTCGCCACGTTCGGCGGCTTCGAGATCGCGATGATGGCCGGCGCGTATCTCGCCGCCGCCCACGCGCGCATGACCATTCTCGTCGACGGTTTCATCGCCACATCGGCGCTGCTGATCGCCGACGCGCTTGCGCCGGATGTGCGCGAGTACTGTGTGTTTGCGCATGCGTCGAACGAGGCGGGACACCGCCGCATGCTCGACCATTTCGGCGCGACTCCGCTATTGGCGCTCGACATGCGGCTCGGCGAAGGCACCGGCGCCGCGTTGGCCGTGCCGCTGCTGCGCGCGGCCGCGGCGTTCGTCAATGAGATGGCGAGCTTCGAGTCGGCCGGCGTCGCGAATCGGGAATCCTGACATGCCGATGAACCTGCTTTCCGATTCCCCGTTGCAGGCCGCTCATCCATGAATCCGCTCGCGGAGCTGCGTTACTTCTTCACCGCGCTCGGTTATTTCACACGGGTGCCCGTGCCGGGATGGGTGGGATTTCAGCCGCATTATCTGAATGCAGCGGCGCGCTATTTTCCGCTCGTCGGCGTATTGATCGGTGCATTGAGCGCGCTCGTCTATCTTGGTGCGCTGCATGTCTTTCCGGCGAGCGTGGCGGTGCTGCTGTCAATGGCGACGTCGTTGCTGGTTACCGGCGCGTTTCACGAAGACGGTCTCGCCGATTGCGTCGATGCGTTCGGTGGCGCCTATACGCAGGAGGATGCGCTGCGGATCATGCGTGATTCACGCATCGGCGCTTTCGGCGCTATCGCGCTGATCGTTGCACTGGCGTTGAAATGGCAGACGCTGACCGCATTGCCGCCGATGCGCGCCGCCGCCTTGATGGTCGCGGCGCACGCAGCGAGCCGTGCGGTCGCGATCAGCTATCTGGTCACGCTCGATTATGTCCGCGCGGAAGGAAAGGCCAAACCGGTTGCGCGGCGTTTGAGTGTTCTCGCGTGGCTCATTGCCGCCTTGTCCGGTCTGCCGTGGCTGTTCTGGCCTGACGGATTCGGCGCGCCGGCGTGGCGCTTCGGCGGTGCAATGCTTGCTGTCCTGCTCGTGCTGCGTGTCGCGATGGGCCGCTATTTTGTCAGACGCATTGGCGGTTATACGGGAGACTGTCTCGGCTTCGCGCAGCAGATTTTCGAAACGGCCATCTATCTGGTGGGGCTTGCATGGATATCGTATTGATTCGTCATCCGGCCGTCGCGCTCGATGCGGGCGTGTGCTATGGCCACAGTGATGTCGCACTTGCAGAGGATGCCGAAATATCGTCGACGACACTTGCGTTGAGGCTCGCGACCCTGCAGATACCCGCGCCGCGCGTGGTGCTGTCGAGTCCGCTGAAGCGCTGTTCGGCGCTGGCTTCCGAGTTGGCGGCCGATTTTGGCTGCGCGCTCAGCCACGACGATTGTCTGAAGGAAATGAACTTCGGCGATTGGGAAGCGCAGCGCTGGGATGCAATCGACCGCGAGTTGCTCGACGACTGGGCGTCGAATTTCGAACACGCGCGCGCACACGGCGGTGAAAGCGTCGCGCAATTCGCCGCGCGCGTCAGGGTGTGGCTCGACGCGTTCGTGCAGACACGCGAGTTGTCGCCGGCTTATGTGGTCACGCACGCGGGAGTGATGCGGGTGATTGCGTCGCTGGTGCTGGAGGTGCCGCTGGAGCGCTGTCTGCGCTGGTCGCTGGAAACGGGATGCGTGGTCTGGCTGCGTCGGGACGACGCGACGCAGCAGTGGTCGCTGGTCAGGTGGAACGCATGAGTGCCGCAGAAAGCGCGGCGGCCGGCGCGATGGGCTGATCGCGCCACGCATGCCTAGTCGCGCGTCTTCTGCCTTGTGCGCGCCACTTCCAGATCCTCACACAACGCTTTCGCACCCTGCGCGATCCGCGGCGCGGGGCGATTGATCAGATCGCCGTCGATTGCAAAGAGGTTGTTCTCGGCTACCGCTTTCAAACCCGGCCACGCACGCCACGTGCCGAGTTGCGGCAAGCTCGTGTCGGGCTTCGTGGCACCCGGGGCGGCGGTCACGATCACCTCGGGATTGGCGGCGAGCACCGCTTCGGTCGAAACCGTGGGTACCAGCGGTTTCAGTCCGGCGAACACATTGCGGCCGCCGCACAGCGCGATCACGTCGCTGATCATGTGCTCGCCGTTCAGTGTCATGAGCGGCCGATCCCATACCTGATAGAACACGCTCACCGGCGGCCGGCTTGCATAGCTTGCGCGCAGTTGCGCGATGTCCCGCCGGAAGGACGCAGCAGCGGCGTCGGCGATCTGCGAGGTGCCAAGGAGTTCGCCGAGTTTCGTCAACGACACGGCGACGTCGTCGAGACGATGCGGCTCGCTGAAATAAAGCGGCACATGCAGCTCGCGCAGACGTTCCAGCTCACGTTGCGCATTGCCATGCCGCCACACCACGATCAGATCCGGTTTCAGCGCCACGATCCGTTCGAGGTCGAGCGCCTTGTTATCGCCGACGCGCGGCAACTGTTGCGCCGCAGGCGGGTAGTCGCTATACGACACCGCGCCGACGATTTTCGTACCGCCACCCGCCGCGTAGAGCAGTTCGGTCACGTGCGGCGCGAGGCTGATCACGCGCTGTGCCGGTGCGGCAAGCGTTACGGCCGCGCCGGTGTCGTCGGTGACGGTGATGGCGGCGCACGCGGGCAGCGAGATGGCGAAAAGCGTGGCGGCACTCAGGGCGCTCCACAGGTGCGAGCTCGAGCGGGCGAACGGGAAGCGGGACGTCGGTCGGATCATCGTGTCATCGTGTGAATGCGCTGGCGTGGATGGGACCGCCGGATAGAGAGGGTGGAGGGCGTCGCTTCAGAATGAATTCGCGGGCGCGTCCATGTCGCGAACCGCGTCACGCAGACTGTCCTCGAAGCGTGTCCATTCGTGAGCATTCGCCGGCAGGCCAAAGCGCACACTGCCCGACGGTTCGAAGAGGCGCGTCCAGATACCGCGACGCGCCAATGCGTGATGCAAAGCAGCGGCGCGCGCGTCGGCGGTCCACGCGAAAAGCGGCGTGCCGCGCGTGGCGAAACCGTGCGCGCCGAGCAACGCCACCAGCCGCGCGCTTTCGGCGTCGAGTCGCACGCGCATGTCGCGTTGCCACGCTTCGTCTGCAAACGCGGCTTTGACCGCGTGGCGCGCGGGACCGCTGACCGTCCATGCGCCGAGTGCGCCGCGCAGCGCAGACAGCGTGGCCGGCGTGGCGAGCACGAAGCCAGAACGCACACCCGCGAGGCCGAAGAATTTGCCCGGCGAGCGCAGCACGATCAAGCCGTCACGATGTGTGTGCGCAGCGAGCGATCCGGACGCCGACGGCATCGCATCGGCGAACGCTTCGTCGACGATCAGCGTGCCGCCTCGCGCGCTCAATTGCGCATGCCAGTGCAACAGCGTGGCAGCGTCCTGTCGCTCGGCGGTCGGGTTGTTCGGGTTGACGACAACCCCATGCGTCAGCGACTCGGGCAGCGCGTGCGACGACATATCGAGCGATGCAACCTCGTGACCGGCGCGCTCGAACGCCGGCGCATATTCGCCGTAAGTCAGCGTCGCGATTCCCACCCGCGCGCGCGGCAGGCATGCCGGCAACGCGCGAATCGCCGCCTGGCTGCCCGCGACCGGCAGCACGTGCGCGGCGTCCGGCGCGCCGTAATAGCGCGCGGCGCAGGCGGCAAAACCGTCGCCTTCGTCGGGCAGGCGGCGCCAGACATCGGCGGGAACGGGAGGAACCGGATAGCCGTGCGGATTGATGCCGGTCGACAGGTCGAGCCATTGCTCGTACGGAATGCGGTAAAGCTGCGCCGCTTCGTGCAGATTGCCGCCGTGCCTGATGGCGGCGCCGACCGGGGCCGCGATGGTCAGCGCGGCGGCCGCTTCGCTCGTGCCGGCGCCGCACGTAAAACCAGGCGAATGGGAATCAGCCATGACGATCAGCGCGCAAAGGGCACGCTCAGCAACGCCAGCACGATCAGCAGGGCCAGCCACAAAATGACGGTGCGCTCGACGAGCGTCAGCGCGGCCGTGACATGGCTGGCCCTGGCGGGATGGCCGAAGCCGAGGGTGGGCCGGTATTCGACCGAGCCGTGATAGACCGCCGGGCCGCCGATCAGCACGTTCAGGCTGCCCGCGCCGGACGCCATGACCGGTCCGGCGTTCGGACTGTCCCAGCGCGGCGCCTGCTCGCGCCAGCAGCGCCACGCAGTGCGCGTGTCGCCGAGCAGCGCATAGCTCGCGGCGGTAAGGCGTGCGGGAATCCAGTTCAGCACGTCGTCAAAGCGCGCAGCCGCCCAGCCGAAACGCAGATAGCGCGGCGTGCGATAACCCCACATTGCGTCGAGCGTATTGGCGAGACGGAAGCCGAGCGCGCCAGGACCGCCCGCGATCGCAAACCAGAACAGCGCGCCGAATACGGCGTCGTTGCCGTTTTCGAGCGCCGATTCGACGGCCGCGCGCGACAGTGCGGCTTCGTCGGCATTCGCGGTTTCGCGCGAGACGATCCGCGCCGTCAGCATTCGCGCCTGGTCGAGATCGTGTTGCGCCAGCGCCTCGGCAATCGGCGCGATGTGATCGCGCAGACTGCGCGCCCCGAGCGCGAACCAGAGCAACAGAACGTGCACCATGCAGGCCGTGAAAAACGGCAGCACGGCGACGAGCGCCCACGCGACCAGCACCGGGGGCAGCACCGCGATCGTCCACGCGAGCATGCCTTTGAGCCTGAGACGCCGGCCCGTGTTGTAGCGTTTTTCGACGCGCATCGCCCATTTGCCGAAAGCGACCAGCGGATGCGCGACACGCGGCTCGCCAAACCAGCGGTCGACCACGACGCCCGCGGTCGCCAGCGTGACGGTAAGCGGCAGCGACAGCATCATGCGCGGTCCGCCGCTTTCAGCGCGAGCGGCAAGCCCGCGACCATCATCGTGACCTGCGTGCTGAGGGCGGCGACGCGCTGATTGAGGCGGCCGAGTTCGTCGACATAAAGACGCGTCGCCGCGCCGAGCGGCACGACGCCGAGGCCGATTTCGTTGCTGACTACGATGATTTTGCCTTGCGCGTGCGTGAGCGCCGTTTCGAGCGCGGCGAACTGCGCGTGATGGTGGCCGGCTTGCGGCGCCTCGACCGTGTCGGGCGGGCAAAGCAGATTGGCGAGCCACAGCGTGAGACAGTCGATCAGCAGACAATGGCCGGGCTTGTCCAGCCGCGCGACGGCTTCCGCGAGATTGACGCCCGCTTCGTGCAGACCCCACTGCGCCGGGCGCCGTTCGCGATGATGCGCGATGCGCGCGCTGAACTCGGCGTCGTCGCTCGCGCGCGCGGTGGCGATGTACGTGACGGGCAGCGCGCTATCGGTCGCCAGCTGTTCGGCGTGCAGGCTTTTGCCCGAACGGGCGCCGCCGAGAACGAAGGTGAGGTCGCGGGAAGTCATCGCGTGATTGTACCGGCGCGCAGCGCGGCCCGGCGCGATGGGATAATGCGCCGTTGCCCCTTCGCGCCTCCCATTGTGCCAACGTCAATCCCGTGACCATCCCTTCCATTTCGCAGGACGCCATTCCCGTGCCGCGCGGCACGCTGATGATTCAGGGCACCACGTCCGACGCCGGCAAGAGCACGCTCGTGGCCGGCCTGTGCCGTCTCGCGCGGCGCGCCGGCGTGCGGGTCGCGCCGTTCAAGCCGCAGAACATGGCGTTGAACAGCGCGGTCACGGTCGACGGCGGCGAGATCGGGCGTGCGCAGGCATTACAGGCGGTGGCCGCGGGGATCGACGCACACACCGACCTGAACCCGGTGCTGCTCAAACCGACGAGCGACCGCGGCGCGCAGGTGATCATCCACGGCAAGGCGCGCATGAATCTCGACGCGCGTGCTTACCACGACTACAAGCCGATTGCGTTCGAGGCCGTGCTGGAATCGTATGCGCGCTTGCAGGCGGCGTACGACACGATTTTCGTGGAAGGCGCGGGCAGTCCCGCCGAGATCAATCTGCGTGATCGCGACATTGCCAACATGGGATTTGCGCAAGCGGTGGACTGTCCGGTGGTGCTGGTTGCCGACATCGACCGCGGCGGCGTGTTCGCTCATCTGACCGGCACGCTCGCGTGTCTGTCGGCGAGCGAGCAGGCGCGCGTGCGCGGCTTCGTCATCAACCGTTTTCGCGGCGACCTCAGTCTGCTCAAGCCGGGGCTCGACTGGCTGGAAGCGAAAACCGGCAAGCCGGTGCTCGGCGTCGTCCCCTATCTGCATGGCCTCACGCTCGACGCCGAAGACATGCTGCCGCCCGATCTGCGCGCGGCGGGACGCGCCGACGCGAGCCGGATGCTGCGGGTGGTCGTGCCGGTGCTGCCGCACATCAGCAATCACACGGATTTCGACGCGCTGCGGGCGCATCCGCAAGTCGACTTCCAGTACGTGCGCAGCGGCATGACGCCGCCGCCCGCCGATCTGATCATCCTGCCGGGATCGAAAAACGTGCCGGGCGATCTGGCGTTTTTGCGCGCTCAGGGCTGGGATGCGTTGTTGCAGAAGCATTTGCGTTACGGCGGGCGGGTGATCGGCATTTGCGGCGGAATGCAGATGCTCGGACGCGAGGTGGCCGATCCGCACGGTGTGGAAGGCGCGCCGGGGACATTCGCCGGATTGGGGTGGCTCGATTATTCGACGGTGCTCACGCGCGAGAAGACGCTGAAAAACGTGGCGGGCCGCCTTTCGCTGCCGGGCGCGCCGGAGGTGGCCGGCTACGAGATCCACATGGGCGAGACGCACGGAGCGGCACTGGCGTGTCCCGCACTGCGACTCGACGGCGCAGCGGAGGCGCGGCCCGATGGTGCGCTGTCCGCCGATGGCCAGATTCTCGCCACGTATGTGCACGGCCTGTTCGACACGCCCGCGGCCTGTGCGGCGCTGCTCGCGTGGGCCGGTCTGAGCGACGCCGAGGCGATCGACTATCCGGCGCTGCGCGAAGCGTCGCTCGAGCGGCTGGCCGACACGCTCGCGGCGCATCTGGATCTGGCGAAGCTCTATTCGGCGATCGCTTGACGTCCGGCAGCCGCTTGTGTCATTTCACGGTCAATACAGCACGATCTGCGTACAACGGAACAGCGCCATGGTCTTGCCGGTGGGGTCGGTGACCGTCGCGTCCCAGACCTGCGTGCTCCGCCCGAGATGCACGCTCGTTGCCACCGTGCGGATCGTGCCCGCCGTCGCCGTGCCGAGAAAGTTGCTCTTCAGTTCGATGGTGGTGAAGCTGCGCGCCGTGTCCGGCAGATGAGCGAGGCACGCATAGCCGCAGGCAGTGTCCGCGAGGCCGATCACCGTCGCGGCGTGCAGAAAGCCGTTCGGCGCCAGCAATGCCTCGCGCACCGTCAGTTCCGCAGTCAGCATGCCTTCTTTGAGCGACAGCACGTGCACCCCCAGCAAGTCGGGGAGCGTACCTGTCTGGCGTTCATGCAAGCGTTCAATGGTGTATTCGGGGCGAAGTTTGCTCATGGAGTCGGTTCTCGTAGTTAAAATCGGCGGCGCACAGCGGTTATTTAATCGTTCAGGGCTTCGACCCTGATGAATTTGTCGATATTATCAACGGCTGGGCCGGCGGGGGCGTCTCTATCCGGCGGGGCTTTCACACACCAGCGTGGGCCGGCGAGAACAGTGCGGCCAACCGGCTGGGCGGCGCCCAGCTTTCTTTCCGGGAGAATTCATGACGGTGATCGTGGTGGCGAATCCGAAGGGCGGCGTGGGCAAGAGCACGCTGTCGACCAATCTGGCCGGCTATTTCGCGTCAACCGGCGAATGGGTCGCGCTGGCGGACCTGGACAAACAGCAGTCGTCTCAGGCGTGGCTCGCATTGCGGCCCGAGACGCTGCCGGCCATCGAGACCTGGGAAGTCAACCAAGACACGCCGGTCAAGCCGCCGAAAGGGCTCGAACACGCTGTCATCGACACGCCGGCCGGCCTGCACGGCAATCGCCTGAACATTGCGCTGGATCTCGCCGACAAGGTGATCGTGCCGCTCCAGCCGTCCATGTTCGACATTCTCGCCACGCAGGACTTTCTCGAACGGCTCGCAAAGGAAAAGGCGGTGCGCAAAGGCGCCATCGAAGTTGGCGTGGTCGGCATGCGGGTCGACGCCCGCACGCGCTCGGCGGAACAGCTGCATCGCTTTGTCGAGGGATTGAAGCTGCCGGTGCTGGGCTATCTGCGCGACACGCAGAATTACGTGCAACTCGCGGCGCACGGGCTCACGCTGTGGGACGTCGCGAAAAGCCGGGTGGAAAAAGATCTGGAGCAGTGGCAGCCGATCGTCGAATGGACGAACGGAGCAGGGAAGAAGGGCTGACGCACGATCAGACGGCGGCGCCCGTCATGCTGCGCTCGCAGCGGCTGCCACGAAGCGCTATGCCGCTCAGGTCCAGTTTTGTGTCGGCACGTGATCGCGGCTGCCCTTGATCCTGTTGTTCTCGTCGACGAACACCAGATCCGGCTTCCAGCCGGCCTTCAGTTCGGCTTCGTCCACCACCGCAAACGCGGCGATAATCACCAGGTCGCCCAGTTGCGCGCGCCGCGCGGCCGAGCCGTTCAGCGAAATCATGCCGCTGCCGCGCTCACCCTTGATCGCGTACGTGGAAAACCGCTCGCCGTTGTTGATGTTCCAGATGTCGATCCGTTCGTTTTCCACGATGTTCGCCGCTTCGAGCAGATTTTCGTCGATCGCGCACGAGCCTTCGTAATGAAGCTCGCAATGCGTGACCGCGACGCGGTGAATCTTCGATTTCAGCATGTTGCGTTGCATGACCCAATCCCTTGTTGCTGCGTATGCGTGTCTGTGCCGGCCTTGGCGGCGTCAGATTTCGAGGTTGTCGATGAGGCGCGTGGCGCCGAGTTTGGCGGCAGCCAGCACGACGAGTTCCGCATGGGCGTCTTGCGGACCCGGTGGCAGCAGATTCGAGCGCTTGCGTACCGCAATGTAGTCGGGCTGCCAGCCGCGCGCGGCTAAGGCCGCCATCGCCGCCTGTTCCAGCTTCGCGAAGTCGCGCTCGCCGGAAAGCACCGCTTCGCGCACGCGATTGAGTTCAGCGGCCAGCACCGGCGCCTCGGCGCGCTCGGCGGCCTGCAGGTAGCGGTTGCGCGAACTGAGCGCAAGGCCGTCGCTGTCGCGCACCGTTTCGGCGGCGATGATGTCGGTGGGCAGCGCGAACTGGTGGCACATGCGGCGCACGATCATCAACTGCTGATAGTCTTTTTTGCCGAATACCGCAACACGCGGCTGCACGCACGACATCAGTTTCATCACCACCGTGCACACGCCCTGAAAGAAACCGGGCCGGAATTCGCCTTCGAGAATGTCGCCCAGATCGTGCGGCGGATGCACGCGATACTCCTGCGGCTCCGGATACAGATCCTTCTCCGTCGGCGCGAAAAGCACGTAGACGTTTTCCTTCTGAAGTTTTTCGATGTCCGCTTCCATCGTGCGCGGATATTTGTCGAAATCTTCGTTAGGACCGAACTGCAGCCGGTTGACGAAAATACTCGCCACGACCGGGTCGCCGTGTTGACGGGCAAGGCGCATCAGCGAAAGATGGCCCTCGTGCAGGTTGCCCATGGTCGGCACGAAGGCCGTGCGATTCTGGCCGCGCAACTGGTCGCGCAATTCATGGATCGAGCTGATGACTTTCATGATCGGACAGGGATTTGCTCGCGCGGCGCGAGACTCGGTTGGCGCCCGCCGTCAGCGCAGCGCGCGCTTGGCGGCCACATTGATGATGACAGGTTCGGAGCGCGGGATTGTAGTGGATTTGTGAGCGGGACGCACCGAATAGAGGCACCTGCGCCCGCGCAGCGGGATCGAACCCTGTAAGAGGGCGTCAGGCCGGCAGATACGCGAGGCGCACATAGATCGGCGCGAACGGCTCCGCCTGGGTAATTTCCACCAGCGATTCGCGGCACAATTCGAGCACCGCGATGAAATTCACCACCACGACCGGCACGCCCTTGGTGGTGTCGAAGAGGTCGGAGAATTCCATGAAGCGCGCGTTCTGCAACTGCCGCAGGATCGTGCTCATGTGCTCGCGCACCGACAGTTCTTCGCGTGAAATCTTGTGGTGCTGAACCAGCTTCGCGCGCTTGATCACGTCCGCCCACGCTGCGCGCAGGTCTTCGCTGTTCACGTCGGGAAAGCGCGGCGTGATGCTTTGCTCGATGTACACCTCGGCGCGCAGGAAGTCGCGGCCAAGTTGCGGCAACTGGTCGATGCGTTGCGCGGCAAGCTTCATCTGCTCGTATTCGAGCAGCCGCCGCACGAGTTCCGCGCGCGGGTCTTCGGCTTCTTCGCCGCTATCGGCCTTCTTGACCGGCAACAGCATGCGCGACTTGATCTCGATCAGCATCGCCGCCATCAGCAGATATTCGGACGCGAGTTCGAGATTGGTCTGGCGCAGTTGCTCGACATAGCCGAGATACTGGACGGTGACATCCGCCATCGGGATGTCGAGCACGTTGAAGTTTTGCTTGCGGATCAGATACAGCAGCAGATCCAGCGGTCCTTCGAATGTTTCGAGGAAGACTTCGAGCGCGTCCGGCGGAATGTACAGATCCGTCGGCAGCCTGAAGAGCGGCTCGCCGTAAAGGCGAGCGAATGCAATGCCGTCGACGGTATCCGGTGTCGAATCGGTAGTGGGCGCGGCGAGCGCCGCGTCGGCGGGTGCCGGCTGCGGGCCGTGTACCTCGTCGGCGTGGCTCACGCGCTTAGAAGTTCTGGTAGTACGAGTAAGGCGTCTGTTCTACGCGCGACGCTTTCTGCTCCGCGCGCTCCTCCAGGTCGATCGGCTGCTTGTCCCACAACAGCGCACGGCCACGGCGCTGCTCAGCTTCCAGATTGGGTTTCTGCTCCTTGAGCAGGTTCAGGAACTGTGTAATGTCCGATTGATACATGGCTAGACGTCCGTGATGAGTGGAATGGCGGGCGCCGCACGTCGATCCGCCGACGCCGCACGCTATCCAGTAATTTTACCGCATGTGCCGCGCGCGGTCGAACAACGAGCACGGCGGCGCGCTGACGTCGGTGGAATGCGGCGAAGACGTGGCGGGCATCCGGCGCTTGCGCAACGGTTTCGGGCGTTGTCTCCCGGTTGCATGAGCCTCTTCCCGCCGGATCTCAAGGATTGGACGCTGTCTTTCCGGCCGTCTGGGACAGCAGTGTCAGTACGGCTTCGCCGAATGCTTCTGGACGCCCCTCGAAAAGCCGCTCGACCGCTTGTTCGTCGATCAGCCGCTGGCGCAGCGCTTCGCGCTCGTCGTGCTGATTGGCAAGCCGTACCGCGGCGCGCACGTATTCGTCCACGCTCGATGTGGTTAGCCAACCGGGCAGTCCGGCGCGCGCAAACAGCCCGCTGTCGATATGCTCGAACACTTCGGCGCCGCACAGGTTGACGCCGGGCAGTCCCAGCGTCAGCGAATCGACGATGCCGTTCGTATTGCCGAACGGGAACGGACTCAGGAACATATCCATCGTATTGAGAATTTTCAGGTACCGCGGATAGTTGATCGACCCGTAGACCCACGTACGTTCTTCCGGCAACGCCGCGAGAATCGATTTGCGGACATACGCCAGATCGACCCCCTCGCTCCACGCGGTCATGAAATGCAGCCGCACCGGAATGCCGGCCGACTCGATGATCGCGCGGCAGGCTTGCAGAAACCGCGGATTGATCTTCATCGCGCTAGCGGTTACCGCAATGTTGATGTAGTCGCCAGGCGGCGCGATGGCGGGCGTGACGGCGTCGAATAGCTTCGAGGGCCGGTAGGGCTGGCCGTCCTTCGGCAAACGCAGCAGCTTCTCGCTGAAACAGCCGGGGTCGCCGACGAAATCTTCCTCGACGCTCACGTAATCCATCTGCGTGGCGTGCATGGTCGCCGGGTGCCCGAGCCCGGCGATCTGTAGCGGCGCAAAGCGCACATTGGACGCGAACACGGTATGCGCGAACATGCCGACGCTCGGCATATACAGCACTTGCGGACGATGTTCATCGACGAATGCCTGCAGTTGACGGACGCAATCGCCGATGTATTCCGGATACTCGAACGGGATGAACCGGTCAAAGGTGGCGCGCCCCGCCTCGTCCACGTGCTGCGCTTCGCCGAACGCCACGACTTCGAAATGCTCGCGCGCGGCAAGCATCGTGCGCGAATGCGTGCGGTAAATCGAGTGGCCGCCGGTAAACCATTCGAGCACTACGAGCATCACCGGCTTGCGGGTGTCGGCGACGTCGCGCACCGGGGCACTCAGGGCCTTCAGTTCCCAATCGAGCAGGCCGAGCGTCTGGAGCTTGTTGCGCACCAGCCGGTTGATGCTGCGCTTGATCGCATGCCGCTGCGGCAGAAGCGAATAGCTGCAATGCATGTAGGCGGCGCACACGGCCGAGTTAGGCAGGTCGTCCAGATCGTCGATCGTGTCGAGCACGGCGGGCAGCCATTCGATCATCCGCTCGCGCTTGGCGTGCGCCGCCGGCGAGATGACGACCGCTGCGCCGAGCATCGACACGCCGAGGCTGGCCGCGAGTACGGGCTCGTTTTCGGCCAGCGCGACCAGATCGATTTCCAGCAGCGATTCCGCGGTGTACAGCGCCAGTTGCTTGCGGGTGAGCGCGTTTCGCGCGGCCAGGTCGTCGGAAGCGGACGTCTGGGCGAGCAGCGCTCGCACGATATGGTCCGTATTGCCATACGTCGTCACGGCAAACAGCATGTTGATCCACGGACGGCCCCAGAAAAGCTGGGCGAACTGTTTGTCCGAAAGCTGGAAACGCGCATCGGACAGCAGCGTGGTTAGCGCATCGGCGATGCGTTGCAGCGTTTGCTGCGATTGCGCGTCCGCCGGCTCGTTCGGCGCGATGCGGGCGAGCTTGTCGTCAGGCAACGTGCCGCGCCGGTCGATCAACGTATCGAGCAGGCTCACGACTTCTGCATGGGCCGCGTCGTAGTCGCGGGACTGGACGAGCGATTCGAGCCGATCGAGTGAAAAAGGTGTGCTCATGGTTGGGGTCGAGGGTGAGCGCCGGCGTCCGGCCAGATGCGCGTCGGTGCTAAACAAGCGTCTGGCCGGACGGCATGCGTGCCTGCGTTGCAGACCGTCACCGAAAGGGAGGCGGCGAGCCGCAACGCCGTGAAGCTTGCGCGCGGCCAAGGTCTGTGCGACCGGCTGACGACCATTGTCGAAGAACCGCCCTGCGTTGCCTGTAGGAGCAGTCTTATTTTTGAGAGAGTTGAGTGGGACTCGGGCCGCCGCATTTCAAAACGCTCGGCCAGCGCGCGTGGCAAAAAATGTCGCCGGGACGGTTTCGAGGAACATTTCATGGAACGACCGCGTCCAAAGCGGGCGCGTCTTGCCGACCTAGTCCGTCCGGCCGGGTCCGTCCGGCCGGGTCCGTCCGGCCGGGTCCGTCCGACCGGGTAGAGCCGACCGGGTCCGTCCGACCGGGTCTATCCGACCGAGTCCGTCCGACCGAGTGCGTCCGACCGGGTCGATCTGATCCAGTCGGTCTGATCGGAATATCCAAGCTGGGGCACGCATCCGGTGCGGCGCGGAACCAGGCGGCTTCATGGTTTGACCGGTTCCCGCTGGCTCTTCAGAAAAATCCGGTAGCGCCGGAAATGGCGCGGTCGCGCCAATGTGGTCAAATAGCGGGCGGCTTCGCCGGCCATCAGCAACCGGGCGTCAGCATTCTCGAACAACTGTTAAATGTAAGCCGGAGGTCGTGTTTGGCAGGGTGGGCAAACGAGCGGTTGCACATGCGCCGTCGCGAAAACGAGGTGAAAGCCCGGCATGCCAGGCGCGGCGCACGGTTTGCCGCCGTGCTGTTGCGTGGCTGGCTTGCGTGCGTGTTCAGCGTGCTCGCGCTCGTCACGGTAGACGCGCACGCCGCGCGCGCGAAGGGGTCGTATAAGGTCGATATCGAAGCCACGCCGCGTTCGCTGCGCAGGCTGCTCGAACAGCATCTCGACATCGCGCGCTTTGCCAAACGTCCCGACATCAGCGACGATCAATTCGAATTCCTCATCACGGCCACCCCGCAACAGGTGCGTGATCTGGCGGCCACACAAGGCTATTTCACGCCGGTCGTGCGAACCGACGTGCGCACCCTCGACGACGGCAAACGGATCACCGTGAGCGTCGACCCGGGTCCGCAAACGCATATCAGTTCGGTGTCGATCTCGTTTCGCGGCCCGGTGCTGACCGAAGACCCGGAGCAGGAAAATGCCGCACGGTTCGCGTTTTCGCTGCATGAAGGCGATGCTTTTTCGCAAGGCGACTGGGACGACGCGAAGAATGCGTCGCTCAAGGCATTGCAGTCGCGCCGGTATCTCGGCGCGAAAATCTATCACTCCGAGGCGCGCGTCGATCCGCGTACGCACGAGGCGACACTCGCCGTGACCTACGAAAGCGGACCCACCTTCACGATGGGCAAGCTGGACGTGTCGGGCACCCGGCGCTACCCCGAGCGTATCGTCGACAATGTGAATCCGCTTGCCGTCGGCGATATCTACGACGTGCAGCGCATCACCGAATTGCAGCGGCAGTTGCAGAACACGCCCTACTACGCGAGTGTGGCGATCGACGTGGACAGCGATCCCGCCAAACCGCTCGACACGCCCGTGCATGTGAAAGTGTCGGAGTATCCATACCACAGCATTCGCGGCGGCGTCGGCTATTCCACGGATAACGGCCCGCTCGTGCAAGGCGCGTATTCGTATCTCGACACCTTCGGCAAGGCGTGGCCGTTTACGATCGAAGGCCGCGTCGACCAGATCCAGCAATATGGCCAGGTTCAGCTGTCCATGCCGCCCGGCCCGCGTGCGTGGACCAACAGCGTGCTCGCGTCCTATACGACTACCGACGTGTCCGACACGCGCATCTACAGTATTCGCGCTGGCGTGCAGCGGGCGCGCACGTCGCAGTTCATCGACTACAACTATTCGATCCTGTACTACCAGGACCGGCTCGACCAGAACGCGATCGCGCCGACCACGAGCCGCGCGCTCGTGCCGTCATGGTCATGGACCCGGCGCAATACCGACGACCCGTTGTTCCCGCGCAGCGGCAATCTGCTCCACGTCGAGGCCGGCTTCGCGGTGAAAGGGGCGCTGACCGACCAGACCTTCATTCGCGGCTATGCGCGCGGCCAGCAGTATCTGCCGATCGGCAAGGAAGATCTGATGCTGTTTCGCGCGGAACTGGGCGGCGTGTTCACGAGCGGCAGTTCGAGTGGTATTCCGGCGTCGCTGCTGTTTCGCGCCGGCGGCTCGAACTCGGTGCGCGGCTATGGTTACCAGAGCATCGGTAACGACGTCGACGGCTCGGTGCTGCCGACCAAATACCTCGTCACGGCCGCCGCGGAATACCAGCACTGGTTCACGCACGACTGGGGCGCGGCCGCGTTTTTCGACGTCGGCACCGCGACGGACACGTGGGGCGAGAAAGTCTTTTATCCCGGCGTGGGGGTAGGTGCGCGTTGGCGCAGCCCGGTGGGGCCTGTCAATGTCGACCTCGCCTACGGCATTCGCAACCGCAGCGTTCGGCCGTATCTGACGTTGGGCATCGCCTTCTGATGACAACCCGCATTCACATGATTTCCGCATGACCACGGACGCTTCCGCTCAACCCCCCGCACCGCCCTCCGGCGCTGATCCGCACGGATACGCGCCCGGATTGGGGTCGGGCTTGCCCAGCGGTGTGCCGCCCGGTTCGCCTGGTTCGGCGGGCGAGCCGCCGGGACCGCCCGCGGGTCCGCAGCCGCCCGGCGTGCCGCCGCCGCGCCGCCCGCGCGGCCGGTTGTTGCTGAAAACGCTCGCCTGGCTGCTCGCGGTGCTCGTGCTGTTGATCGCGCTGGCGGCCGGTTTGCTGTACGGCGCGCTCACGACCGAGCGCGGCACTGCTTACGCGTGGCAGGCGGCGGTCAAACTGCTCGGCGGCAAGCTAAGCGGCACACTCGAAGGCGGGGCGCTCGCGAGCGGCGTGCAATTGCGGCAGGTGCGCTGGCGCAGTCTCGACGGCAGCGGCACGGATATCCAGGTGGATCGCGTCGCCGGACACTGGTCGCTCGCTCGCCAGCCGTGGCGCTTCACGATCGACTATCTGCATGTCGGGACGATCGACGCGCGGATCGGCGCGTCGTCGAGCAGCAGCGGGCCGATGAAACTCCCGCAGGAGTTGCGCTTGCCGATGCAGCTCGACGTGCGCGACGTCCAGGTCGACAGGCTGCTGCTGCATCAGGGCACGTCGACGACCGAACTGTCGCGCTTCATGTTCCACGGGCGCAGTGACGGGCGGCATCACGAGGCGGCGGTCGAGCGGCTGGATACGCCGTTCGGCGCGGTGACGGCGTCGGCGAAGCTGGACGGCGTGCGGCCCTTTGCGCTGACGGGCGACGTCGGCTATTCAGGCAAGGTGAACGAGGAAGCGGTGCAGGTGGCCGGTCATCTCAGCGGGTCGCTCGAAAATCTGATCGCCGAGCTCGACGCGACTGGCATGAAGCTCGCGGGCCACGCGCGGATTGAAGCGACGCCGTTCGGCGAGGTGCCTTTGCAACGCGCGACGCTGACGTTCGATCACGTCAATCCGCAGGCATTTGCGCCCGGCGCGCCATTGGCGGATCTCGCGGTGCGGGCGGAGTTGCAGCCGGTCGCGCCACCTGCCGGGCCACATGACGGGCCACATGACGGGCGGCCCGAGGGACAACCGGACGCACGACCAGAAGGGCAACAGGAAGGACAACAGGAAGGACAACAGGAAGGACAACCTGTAGCGGCACCCGGTCGGCAAACCGCAGAGCAGCCGGCAAGACAGGGTGTGCCGGGCCCAGCCAAAGCGGCTCCCGTCGGCAAGCATGAACAACCATCCGCCGCCGCTTTCGCCGTCACCGGCCATATCTCGATTGTGAACGCGAAACCCGGCGCAATCGACGAGCATCTGTTGCCGCTCATCGACGCCAATGCCGACGTGCGCCTCGACGCGCAGGCACAACGGATCGCGAATCTGAACGTGCGGCTCGTCAAACACGCCACGCTGACGGGCGGCGGCGCGCTCGCCGGCAAGCGCGGTCAATTCGATCTGCATGTGGCCGGCCTCGACCTGAATGCGCTGCAGGCAACGGTGCTGCCGACGCAACTATCCGGACCGATCGGCATTCGTCTGAACGACGACGTGCAAAGCATCACGCTCGATCTGGCCGATCCGAAAGCGGCGTTGCGCGCGCAAGGCAAGATCACGCTCGACCCGGCGCGCATCAGTTTCAACGACGTGCGCATCACGTCGGGCAAAGGCCGCATCGACCTGTCCGGCGCGCTCAAGCACGACGCGAACTCCAGCTACAACCTGAAGGCGCAACTCACCGATTTCGACCCGCTGACGCTGGCCTCGCAGATGCCGGCGCGCACGCCGGCGGCCGGATCGACCGCGACGTCCGAGAAAGCGAAAGGCAATACGCGCGAGGCTGCGGCCGCGAACAAAACGGGCAGGCCGGCCGGAACGGGCAGGACCGCCAGCGCGGGCACTGCTCGCACCCGCAGCGCCGCAAGCGGAGCCGCGGCGCAAGCGTCGCGCACTGCGGACACCCCGCTCGCTTCTGGATCCGACCTCACGGCCGGCGCAAAAAGCGCTG
This sequence comes from Paraburkholderia sp. PREW-6R, assembly GCF_039621805.1. Lineage (NCBI taxonomy): Bacteria > Pseudomonadati > Pseudomonadota > Betaproteobacteria > Burkholderiales > Burkholderiaceae > Paraburkholderia > Paraburkholderia sp. PREW-6R. The sequence goes on from NZ_CP155073.1 coordinate 801,065, forward strand.
CACCGGGCGACAAGGCGGCCGCTGTCGCCACGAACACGGCGAAGGCGGTCGTGAGAACCGAAGTCGTCCAGCGTAAAACGCCGCCGCCAGAGCGGGGCCGCGCGCCCGTGCGAAAAATCGAAGCGCGCGTGAACGGCACACTCACCGCGTCCGGCATGATCGCGCCGGTCTTTACCACCAAGGCGGAATTCAAACTGGGTCCGAGCGTCTACGACGGCCTTCCGCTGACTGGCGGCGGCACGGTCCAACTGGCCGGCTCGCGCATTCTGCCAAGCCGCGCCAATATTTCGGTCGCGGGCAACGCAGTCGATCTTCAAGGCAGCTTCGGTGCGCGTGGCGACCGGCTGCGCTTCAAGGTCGACGCGCCGCAACTGGATCGCCTCGGCTTCGGTCTGGCGGGCCTTATCGATGCCGACGGGGATGTGACCGGCTCGTTTGCGCATCCGAACATCACGCTGAACTACAAGGCCGACAGCGTCGTATTCAGCAGCAACCGGATCGGTCATGCGGAAGGCCATGCCGAATTGCGCGACGGTGCGAACGGCGCGCTCGTCTTTACGACCGACGCGCGCAACCTGAGCGCGGGCGGCGTGGATCTGACAACGCTCACCGCGCGTCTGTCCGGCACGCGCGCGAATCACACGCTCGAGGCCGCGGCCACCGGCAAGCTGCAGGACCGCCCGCTCGATCTGACGCTCGCCGCCAACGGCAAGCTGACCGAGGCGCGCGACGGCACCCGCTGGGACGGCAGCGTCACGCGTCTTGCGAATCGCGGCACACCGGCGCTGAATCTCGAATCGCCGGTCGCCGTCAGCGCCGGTCCGGGCAGGCTGACGCTCGGGGCAACGCGCGTTACGCTCGAAGGCGCGGTGCTGAGTCTGAAATCTTTCGCTTTCGATCACGGGAAGATCCAGTCGGCCGGCACGTTGACCGACATCTCGGTCGCGCGGCTGCAGGACTTGAAACGCGAGATTACCGGCGAACCGCCAGTGGTAAAGACCGATCTCGTGTTCGACGGCGACTGGGACTTTACGCTCGGCAACACGGCGAGCGGTCACATCCAGCTGAAGCGGCGAGGGGGCGACGTCACGGTGGAAATCGGCCGCGGACTGACGTCGTTGGGCATCACGGACATCACCGCGCGCGCGGAATTCTCGGGCGGCAATCGGCTCAATGCGACCGTGCATGCGCAGGCAAGCCGGATCGGCGTGATCGACGCCGACGCGCACACCAGTCTCGTCATGCGCGACGGACTCCTGACGGTCAGCGAGGAAGGCGCGCTCACGGGCAGTGTGAATGCGAACGTGCCGTCGCTCAAAACGACCGGCGGTCTGTTCGGCCCGAGCTATCTGCTCGACGGCCATCTCGCGCTGAAGCTCGCGCTCGGCGGCACGGTCGCGAGGCCGAACCTGACGGGATCGCTACTGGGCGACGGGCTCTCCGCCACACTGGTCGACCAGGGCGTGCAGTTAAAGGACGGAGTGGTGCGCATCCTGTTGTCGCAGAATCTGGTGGACTTCCAGCAGGTCGAGTTCCATGGCGCGAGCGGCACGCTGCGCGCCACCGGCCGTGTGCGCCTGGATGGCGCCGAGCCGGATCTGACCGCAAGCATTGTCGCGGACAAGCTCGAACTGTTCGCGGCACCGGACCGCAACCTGTCGCTGTCGGGCAGCGCGAGCGTCGCCAATGCCGGCGCGCAGGGCGGCATGGCGATCAACGGCAAATTTGCCGTCGACCATGCGCTGTTCGACATGCCCGAGCAGTCTGCGCCCAAACTCGGCGACGACGTCGTGGTGGTGCGCCCCGACGGCACGGTGGCGGGCGAACGGCCGCGGCCGGTGCCAGGCAGCAACAAGCCGATCGGGCCTTTTGCGCCGCGCGCCAACATCGACATCAGTCTGGGCGACAACTTCCGTTTTCGCGGATCGGGCGCCGATCTCGGCCTGACCGGCACGGTCACCGCGCTGAGCGCGCCGAACCTGCCGCTGCGCGCGGTCGGCAACGTGCGGGTGACGCAGGGATCGACCTACACCGCGTTCGGCCGCAAGCTGAACATCGAGAACGGCTTTTTCACGTTCAATGGTCCGGTGGCGAATCCCGGCATCAACATTCTGGCGATGCGGCGCAACCAGCAGGTCGAAGCGGGCGTGCAGGTCACGGGCACTGTGCAGTTCCCCACGGCCAAGCTCGTGTCCGAGCCGAACGTGCCGGATAACGAAAAACTGTCGTGGCTGCTGTTCGGCCACGGCACCGATCAGGGCAATAACCTCGGCCAGCAAAGCACCATGACGACCGCGCTCGCGCTGCTGGGCAGCGCGAGCGGCAAGCGGATCGCGCAGACTTTCGGGCTCGACGAGTTTTCGGTTGGCCGAAGCGAAGTCGGGCTGACCGATCCGCAGGTAGTGATGGTGTCGAAGGCAATCAACGAGTGGCTCGTAATCGGCTACGAACAGGGTTTGCAATCCGCGAGCAACGCGATCAAGGCGACGATCAACCTGACGCGCTACTGGTCGGTCGCGCTGTACGGCGGAACGTTCGACGGCATCGATCTGCTGTACACGCGGCGCTTCGACCGGATCAGATGGTGAGGTGACGCGGCGCGCCGGCGGACTGAACTGGCCGGGCAGCCGGATGACAGGTGCTGATCGCCGCGCATAAAAAAACGGCACGCTTCTGAAGCGTGCCGCTTCCCGCATGGGCGTGCGCGTTACTTGACGCGCATGCCCGGCTTTGCGCCGCTATCCGGTTCAAGCACGTAGAGACCGGGTTCGGCTTTCTCGTCGGTCGCCGACGCGGCCAGCACCATGCCTTCGGACAGGCCGAACTTCATTTTGCGCGGCGCGAGGTTCGCGACCATGACGGTCAACTTGCCGATCAGCTGCTCGGGCTGATACGCCGACTTGATGCCCGAAAAAACGTTACGCGTTTTCTCTTCACCCACGTCGAGCGTGAGCTGCAGCAGCTTGTCCGACCCCTCGACCGCCTTGCAGTCGACGATTTTCGCAATACGCAGATCGATCTTCGCGAAGTCGTCGATCGAAATGACGCCTGGCGCTTCCGCTTCTTTCGCGGCGGCCGCTTTGGCAGCCTTGGCCTTGTTCTTCGCGTCCGCTGAGGTCGCTGCGGCGGCGGTTGCGGCGTCCGGCGTGGCTTGCAGCGAATCGCGATTGGCGCCGAGCAGCGCTTCGATCTGCTTCGGATCGACGCGCGTCATCAGATGCTTGTATGCGTTGATCGGACGCGCGGCGGTGAGCGGCACGTTCGCGTCTGCCCACACGAGCGGCTCGATGCCGAGGAAACCTTCGACCGCTTCCGCCAGCTTTGGCAGCACCGGCTTTAACGCGAGCGACAACAGGCGGAACGCCTCGATACTCACGCTGCACGTTTCATGCAGCGCAACCGCGTTCGCCGGGTCTTTCGCCTGATCCCACGGCTTGGCGGTGTCCACATACGCGTTGACCGTGTCGGCCAGGTCCATGGTCTGACGCAGCGCACGGTTGTATTCGCGCGCCTCGTAGTTCGCGGCAATCTGCGGCACGGCGGCGCGCAGCGACACGAGCAGCGGATGCTGCATCGCGCTGTCCTGCACGCGGCCGTCGAAGCGCTTGATCAGGAAGCCGGCGGCGCGACTCGCGATATTCACGTACTTGCCGACCAGATCGCTGTTCACGCGCGCCTGGAAGTCGTCGAGATTCAGGTCGAGGTCTTCCATCGTGCTGTTGAGCTTGGCCGCGAAGTAATAGCGCAGCCATTCCGGATTCAGACCCGTGTCGATCACACTTTGCGCGGTGATGAACGTGCCGCGCGACTTCGACATTTTCGCGCCGTCCACGGTAAGAAAACCGTGCGCGAACACGTTGGTCGGCGTGCGGTGGCCCGAGAATTCGAGCATGGCCGGCCAGAACAGCGTGTGGAAATACAGGATGTCTTTGCCGATGAAGTGGTACTGCTCCGCCTTCGAGCCCGGGCGGACCCATGCGTCGAAATCGAGCCCACGCTTTTGCGCCAGGTTCTTGAAGCTCGCGTAGTAGCCGACCGGCGCGTCCAGCCACACGTAGAAGTACTTGCCCGGCGCGCCGGGAATTTCGAAGCCGAAATAGGGCGCGTCGCGCGAAATGTCCCAGTCGGCGAGCTTCGCCTCGCCGGCCTCGCCGAGCCATTCGCGCATCTTGTTGGTGGCCTCCGGTTGCGCGAGACCGCCGACCCACTCGCGCAGGAAATTCTCGCAACGCGGATCGGACAGACGGAAGAAGTAGTGCGTCGAGGTCTTACGAATCGGCGTGGCGCCTGAGACCACCGAGTACGGGTTGATCAGATCCGTGGGCTGGTAAGTCGAACCGCACACTTCGCAACTGTCGCCGTACTGGTCTTTCGCGCCGCATTTCGGGCACTCGCCCTTGATGAAACGGTCGGGCAGGAACATTTCCTTGACCGGGTCGTACGCCTGTTCAATGTCGCGCGCCTCGATCAGGCCCGCTTCCTTGAGCGCCAGATAGACGTTTTCGCTGAGAACGCGGTTCTCTTCGGAGTCGGTGGAATAGTAATTGTCAAATGAAATGCCGAAGCTGTCGAAGTCGCGCTTGTGCTCCAGCCATACGCGTTCGATCAACTGCCGCGGCGTCAGTCCTTCCTTCTCCGCGCGCAGCATGATCGGCGTGCCGTGCGTGTCGTCGGCGCCCACGTAGTACACCTCGTGGCCGTGCATTCGCAACGTCCGGACCCAGATGTCCGTCTGGATATATTCGACCAGATGGCCGATATGAATCTGCCCATTCGCATACGGAAGAGCCGACGTGACAAGAATCTGGCGACGGCCTGACGGCGCGCCTGCGGAAAGATCGGTTGCGGGTGCTGACATATGGATCGGGGGAACCTGCGGTGGGACGAAACGTTGATTCTAGCAGGGCGGCCCGCCGACGCGGCGCGGGTTGCCCGGGCGTGACGCGTGTCGCCGGAAGTGGCCGTCACGAAAAACGCGTGGCGCTGCCGGAGTCACGACGTAGCGGAAAAGGGCGACGGGAAGATGAGCGAAACGGGAAGGACTTGAAGCGAAACCGACGTGCGATTTGCCGGGCATCTTGCGCGCACATAAACCGAGCGCCCAAAAAAAACCGGGGCTATTAAACCCCGGAGCAACAACGACAAGAGGAGAATGGTGACGCGGCGGCATCGCCAGCCACGTACCGTAAAGACAGACCGCGGATTTTCCGCAGAGTTCGAAATTTTTTTCGTTCTCGCGCAGATTTCCTGTTCCGCATTTTTTACGACGTCACCGCATACCGTGACGCCGCTGTGTCCATTCTCCGATGCCCCTTGTTGCGCTTTACTGCGTGGCGTGCTGAGCCGTGGCGCGCAGATAGATTTCCACGCGACGGTTCGCGGCGCGGCCGGCTTCGGTATTGTTGTCGGCGATCGGCTGGGTCTGACCCATGCCTTGTGCCGACAGGCGCTGCGGCGCGACGCCGCGTTGCGCGAGGTAGCCGGTTACGCTTTGCGCGCGATTGACCGACAGCGTCTGGTTATACGCCGGCTGGCCCGTGCTGTCCGTATGGCCGACCACCTGAGCGATCAACTCCGGATTCTGCTGCATGGTTTGCGCCAGCTGGTCCAGCACCGGCGCGAACGACGGCTTGACCGCGTAGCTGTTGGTGTCGAACGTGACCGAACTCGGAATGTTCAGCTTGAGCGAGCCGTCCGGCTGCTCCGTGATCTGCGTGCCGGTGCCCTTGGTGGCGCCCGACAGTTTGTTGTGAATCGCCTGCCAGTTGTAGCCGGTAATGCCGCCCACCGCAGCGCCGACGCCGGCGCCGATCGCCGCGCCCTTGCCGCCGCCGAAAATCGCGCCCAGTGCGGCGCCCGTGCCGGCGCCTACGCCGGTGCCGACTGCCGTGTTGGTGCCCTGTTGCGATGCGCAGCCTGCCAGCAAAGAGCCAGCAACAGCAAAAACAGCCAGGCGAGTCATGATTTTTGCATTCATTTTGATTCCTCTTGAGTGATGCGAATAACGCGAGTAACCCGCAGCCGGTGGTGCCGGGACGAGCCGGCGAACGTGACGGCAATACGGCGAACTTCCGACTTCAAGGATAGTGCAACCTCATTCGCTGTCCCGGTCTGACAGCAAAGAAGGGTCTTCCGGCACGGCATGGCGGCAGCCACTACAATATGACTGAAGCTCGCAGCGATGCGGCGCCATGGCGCTCCGCCTGCCCGAAGGGTGCCCGGCACGCCAGGATTACGCAATGCTGTCTAACAATTTTTTTCAAATTCCGGCGCGTGGCCGAGCTTTCGATTCCACCGCGCCGCGAGCGTTCCCCACGGAGTGTCAATGAGTATCGATCGGGCTTTGGTCGACGCCGCTGTTGCGGCCGTCACTGACCCCAACACCGCGCGGCCATACGCCGCTGCGAAGAACATCAGAAACGTGACCGTCGAGGGTGACACGGTTGCTGTGCAAGTGGTACTTGGCTATCCGGCCATGCGACAGTTCGAGTCGATCCGCGCGCAGTTCGCCGACGCGCTGCGCGGCGTGCCGGGCGTGGCCCGTGCAAGCATCGCAGTTTCCCAGCAGATCGCGGCGCACACGGTCCAGCGTGGCGTCAAATTGTTGCCGAACGTTAAAAATATCGTCGCCGTCGCGTCGGGCAAGGGCGGGGTCGGCAAGAGCACGACGGCCGTCAACCTGGCGCTCGCGCTGGCGAGCGAAGGCGCGTCGGTCGGGATTCTGGACGCCGACATTTACGGCCCGTCGCTGCCCATGATGCTGGGCATCACAGGCCGCCCCGAGTCGCCCGACGAAAAGTCGATGAATCCGATGAGCGGCCACGGCGTGCAGGCCAACTCGATCGGCTTTCTGATCGAGCAGGACAATCCGATGGTGTGGCGCGGGCCGATGGCCACGTCGGCGCTCGAACAACTGCTGCGGCAGACCAACTGGCACGACCTCGACTATCTGATCGTCGACATGCCGCCGGGCACCGGCGATATCCAGCTCACGCTGTCGCAACGTGTGCCCGTGACGGGCGCCGTGATCGTCACCACGCCGCAGGACATCGCGCTGCTCGACGCGAAGAAGGGCCTCAAGATGTTCGAGAAGGTCGGCATTCCGATTCTCGGCATCGTCGAGAACATGGCTATGCATATCTGCTCGAACTGCGGGCATGAAGAGCATATTTTCGGCGCGGGCGGCGGCGAGCGGATGGCGCAGGAGTACGGCGTGGAAGCGCTCGGCAGCCTGCCGCTCGACATTTCGATCCGCGAGCAGGCGGATTCCGGCAAGCCCACGGTCGTGGCCGACCCGGAAGGCCGCGTCGCCGGGATCTATCGCTCGATCGCGCGCAAGGTGGCGATTCGCATCGCCGAGCGCGCGCGCGACATGACGTCGAAGTTTCCCAGTATCGTCGTGCAGAACACCTGAGCCACGCTGAACAGCCGTTCGGACAAGGGGGCGGCACGTCTGTTTTCGCGTGCTCTCGCGGTATCATGTCGGCTTCACAAGTTCGGCTCGGCGGCCGCAGGGGCGGTCACCAGGCCGGCAAGAGGATCGCATGGGAAAACGAATCGACGGGCAGGCGGTGCATGCGTTCATCGTCCTGACTGCCAGCAGTGTGCTGTTATGCGGCTGTACCGCGTTCCTGAGACCACAGGAAAAACGCGCGGACGCGCAGTTGCTGCCCACCGTGGGCAATCAGGCGCGCGGGCTCGTCACGTTTATCGAGCGCTCGGACGGCGTCCAGGTCACCTACAATCTCGCGGGCTTGCCGCCCAATAGCGATCACGCGCTGCAGGTCCACGAGCGCGGCGATTGCAATGCTGCCGACGGCTCCAGCGCGGGCCAGGTGTTCGCGCCGGCCGCCGAGCGTCTGAAAGCGGGCGCGCGGGTCGAAGGCGATCTCGGCAATATTCACGCGGATTCCAATGGCGTCGCCACAGGTTTCATCGTGGCGCCCGATGTATCGCTCGACGGCGTCCGCTCGGTATTGCAGCGCGCGGTGCTGTTGCATCACGACGCAACCGACCCCTACGCGTATCCGCAGCACGGCGCGGGCCCCGCGCTTGCGTGCGGTCTGATTCGCCAGTGAGTGCGAGCTTGCCAAGAGTGCGACGGGCACAACGGCGCGCGCGGGCAGCGCAGCAGTTCGATGATCGCGTAAAATAAGCGCTTTTTGCCGCCCGGCGCCGGAACTCTCCTCGCCGTTAGCGCTGCGCACGCTGGCATTCACGCCGAGCGGCCCGCCGGAAGGCCGTCGCGAACCCCAGCCGAAAGTTGCCCGGTCGCCACCGGGTTGTTATTCCGTCACACACCTGTCATTCACGTCGAGCAGCGTTCACCTATGACCATCAAATCCGACAAGTGGATTCGGCGCATGGCCGAATCGCACAAGATGATCGAGCCGTTCGCGCCCGATCAGGTCCGCGTCTCAGAAGACGGCCGGAAGATTGTCAGCTACGGCACGTCGAGCTACGGTTACGACATCCGCTGCGCCGACGAATTCAAGATCTTCACCAACATCAACTCGACCATTGTCGATCCGAAGAACTTTGACGAGAAATCTTTTGTCGACTTCAAGGGCGACGTTTGCATCATCCCGCCGAACTCGTTCGCGCTTGCGCGCACAGTCGAATATTTCCGCATTCCGCGCAGCGTGCTGACCGTGTGTCTGGGCAAATCCACGTATGCGCGTTGCGGGATCATCGTCAACGTGACGCCGTTCGAACCGGAGTGGGAAGGGCACGTCACGCTCGAATTCTCAAACACGACACCTTTGCCTGCGAAGATCTACGCAAACGAAGGCGTCGCCCAGGTGCTGTTTTTTGAAAGCGACGAAATTTGTGAGACGTCGTACGCGGATCGCGGCGGCAAATATCAAGGTCAGCACGGCGTCACGTTGCCGAGGACGTAACGCCGGCAGCGCACTGACCCACCAGCTATTCGGGTGACCGCTGCCATTCGCGGAATGCAGCGGTCGTTCTTTTTGGAGATTCGCCCATGAAGTTTCGTTTTCCCGTCGTCATCATCGACGAAGATTTCCGCTCCGAGAACATCTCGGGTTCCGGCATCCGGGCTCTCGCCGAAGCTATCGAGAAAGAAGGCGCGGAAGTGCTCGGGTTGACGAGCTACGGCGATCTCACGTCGTTCGCGCAGCAGTCGAGCCGCGCGTCGTGTTTCATTCTGTCGATCGACGACGACGAACTGCTGCCCTACGTCGACAACGTGGTAGTGGAAGGCGAGACGCCCGAGCTGGCCGCGGCGATTGTCGCGCTGCGGGCGTTCGTCACTGAAGTGCGCCGCCGCAACGCGGATATTCCGATTTTCCTGTACGGCGAAACGCGCACGTCGCGTCACCTGCCTAACGACATCCTGCGTGAACTGCATGGTTTCATCCACATGTTCGAGGACACGCCGGAGTTCGTCGCGCGCCATATCATCCGCGAAACCAAGGTGTATCTGGACTCGCTCGCGCCGCCGTTCTTCAAGGAACTGGTGCAGTACGCGGACGAGGGTTCGTATTCGTGGCACTGCCCCGGACACTCCGGCGGCGTCGCGTTCCTGAAGAGTCCGCTTGGCCAGATGTTCCACCAGTTCTTCGGCGAAAACATGCTGCGCGCCGACGTGTGCAACGCAGTCGACGAGCTCGGCCAGCTGCTCGACCACACCGGTCCGGTGGCCGCCTCCGAGCGCAACGCCGCGCGCATTTTCAGCGCCGACCACGTGTTCTTCGTGACCAACGGCACGTCCACGTCGAACAAGATCGTCTGGCATGGCACCGTCGCACCGGGCGACATCGTGCTGGTGGACCGCAACTGCCACAAGTCCATCCTGCACGCGATCACGATGACCGGCGCGATTCCGGTGTTTCTGACGCCCACGCGCAACAATTTCGGCATCATCGGGCCGATTCCGCGCAGCGAGTTCGAGCCGGAAAACATCAGGAAGAAAATTCTCGCCAACCCGTTCGCCCGTGAAGCGCTCGCGAAAAATCCGAATTTGAAGCCGCGTATTCTGACGATCACGCAAAGCACCTATGACGGCGTGATCTACAACGTCGAGATGATCAAGGAAATGCTCGGCGACTGGCTCGACACGCTGCATTTCGACGAAGCCTGGCTGCCGCATGCCGAGTTCCACGAGTTCTACCAGGACATGCATGCGATCGGCGCGGGCCGTCCGCGGATTGGCGCGCTGGTGTTCGCCACGCACTCCACGCACAAGCTGCTGGCCGGCATTTCGCAGGCGTCGCAGATCGTCGTGCAGGACTCGAAGAACAGCCGCTTCGACAAGCACCGCTTCAACGAAGCGTATCTGATGCACACGTCCACGAGCCCGCAGTACGCGATCATCGCCTCTTGTGACGTTGCCGCGGCGATGATGGAAGCGCCCGGCGGCCCGGCGCTCGTGGAGGAGTCCATTGCGGAAGCGCTGGATTTCCGCCGCGCGATGACTAAGGTCGACGCCGAATATGGCGACGACTGGTTCTTCAAGGTGTGGGGCCCGGACCAGTTCGCCGAGGAAGGCATTGGTTCGCGGGAGGACTGGATGCTGCGCCCGAACGACGCGTGGCATGGCTTCGGCCCCCTCGCCGAGGGCTTCAACATGCTCGATCCGATCAAGGCGACGATCGTCACGCCGGGTCTGGACATGGACGGCGGCTTCGGCGAGTCGGGCATTCCGGCCGCCATCGTCACGAAGTATCTGGCCGAACATGGGATCATCGTGGAGAAGACGGGGCTCTACTCGTTCTTCATCATGTTCACGATCGGCATCACGAAGGGCCGCTGGAACTCGATGGTCACCGAACTCCAGCAGTTCAAGGACGACTACGACAACAATCAGCCGCTGTGGCGCGTGCTGCCTGAGTTCGTCTCGCATCATCCCATGTACGAGCGCGTCGGCTTGCGCGATCTGTGCGAGCAGATCCACAGCGTGTACCGTGCCAACGACATCGCGCGTCTCACGACCGAGATGTATCTGTCGAGCATGGAGCCGGCGATGAAGCCTTCGGATGCGTTCGCGAAGCTCGCGCATCGCGAGATCGACCGGGTGCCGATCGACGAACTCGAAGGCCGCGTCACGTCCATTCTGCTCACGCCGTATCCGCCGGGCATTCCATTGCTGATCCCGGGCGAGCGCTTCAACAGGACCATCGTCAGCTATCTGCGTTTCGCGCGCGAGTTCAACGAGCGCTTTCCGGGCTTCCATACGGACATCCACGGGCTCGTGGGCGAAACGATCAACGGGCGCATCGAATATTTCGTCGATTGCGTGCGCGCCTGACCATGCGGCGCTTGCTGGGAGCGCTGGCGGTGGCGCTTATCGTGCTGTCGCCGGTTGCGCACGCCGAGGTAGCGGCCGCCGATCCGATCGACGCGTCGATGCGCACGTGTCTTGCGCGCAGCGACATGTCATCGACGATGGGACAGGTGCAGTGCATGGACAACGCGCGAATCGGCTGGAACAGCGCGTTGGATAGCGCGTGGCAGCAGTTGGAGACGAAGTTGCCGCCCGCGCGCCGCAAGGCGTGGCAGAAGAGCCAGATGGCGTGGCGTGCGTCACGCGAAGCCGAGAAGCAGTTGCTGGCCGCCGTGTTCGCCACCACGCGCGGTTCCATGTACGTGCTCGCCGAAGCCGATATGCAATTGCAACCGGTGCGCGACCGCGCGCTGGCTTTGCGCAATGCGGTGACGCAAACGGACGGCGGTCCGCCGCGCCACGTGCGTGCCTGCACGTCAGACGCGCAATGCGAACATGCGATGTTCGATCTGAACCGCTATTACCACCGCCTGCAGTCGAAAATGCCTGCGCGCTCGCGGCCCACGCTCGTGCGGGCGCAGCGAGCGTGGAGTGCATATCTGAACGCCACGGCGCCGCTCGTGGACGAGCGTGGACGCGTCGACATCATTGGCGCGCGGGTGGCGACGCTCAAGCGTTTGTCGGAGACGGTCGGCAACGATTGAGTGCGGCGTGGTCGCAGTCGATCAGGTGAGTATGTAGCCCGTGTCGCGCGGCTTGGGCAGTTCCAGACCGGGTTCGCCGAGCAGATCGCGCATGGCGTCTTCGATGAAGAGCGACATCATGTCGAGCGCGAGGTCGTTGTCGTCGGTGCCGAAGGGTTCTTCGATTTGCGACGCGATGGCTTCGTGCGCCATGAACGTGTACGCGACGAACACCGCGAAGACCGGTGTGAGTATGCCGATGCTGTCGACGAGTCCGAACGGCAGCGACGCGCAGAAGAAGTAGACCGTGCGGTGGATCATCACCGAGTACGCGAACGGCAGCGGCGTAGACGCAATGCGCTCGCATCCGCCGATTACATCCGATAAAGCACCCAGATTGCGGTCGATGGCAACCACGGCCATGGGATCGAGTTCGCCTGCCTGCGCGCGACGCTGAACCCATTCACCGAGAAAAAGCATGAGCGTTGCGGGCCTGTGGCGCGACGACATGACGCGTTCCAGCAGAGTCTGGGGCAGGCGCGCCGCGAGGTCATCGCGCGGATCGGTTTTGCGAAGCTGATGGCGCAGTGCGTGCGGCAGTGCGCTGAGTGCCGCGATGAATTCCCTGATGTCTTCTTTGGGCACTTGCCGCACAGGGAGCGTGAGCGCCTGGCGAGTGAGCGAGCGCGAATCGTTCAGAAGCTGGCCCCACAGTTTGCGGGCTTCCCACCAGCGGTCGTAGCTGGCGTTGTTGCGAAATCCGAGGAAGACCGCCAGCGCGATGCCGATGAGGGAGAAGGGCGCGGTGGAGTTGAGGTTCAACGAGATGGGCAGCAGGTGATCGTGGGCCGCCACGGCGACGATGGAAATACAGAAGATCAGAAATAGCCGCGGCAGCAGGCGCGGGAGGACTGAGCCTCGCCAGGCCAGCAGCATGCGGAACCAGTGGAGATGGGGGCGGATGATCATCTGGGGTTTGGGGTTGGGTTGCCTTCGGCGGTGGGGGTCTATTATCGCTGGTGTTTTTGGGGGTGGGGTTTTGCCTTCGGCGGGGTTTGGTTTTTTTGGTTTTACCAGCTGTGGTTTTTTTCTGTTGGATTGGGGTTTGGGCCTTTCCTTGATTTGTCTTTGGTCTATTAGCGTTGCCCCTGTGCGGGGCGGCACTCACTTTCTTTGCAGCCGCAAAGAAAGTAAGCAAAGAAAGCGGCTCACACCGCCAGCCATGAAGCGGGCGCCCTGGCTTGGAGGGCATATTGGTTCGATCTACGAATGATCCCCCGGACACTCCACGCCCGTGACACAGCCGTCATCCGCTCCCACTCCGCACTTCGTGCGTCGCGGACGGGTCTGCCTGGGAAACCAGTGGGGCGGTGACACAGCGGCGGGGCCATCGGCTTCGCCCCGGCGACACGGCGGAAACCCATAATTAGTGTGCGGGGGGCGCGGACAACCGATGGTTGGGGATGTACCCGGGGGCGCGCGTAGCGCTGCCGGAAGAATGACTGCCTTGTCACGGGAGCGGAGTGTGCGGGGGCACGGATTCCAGATGGGCCACTGCCTTCTGCGAACTGGGGGACCCGCTTAAGAGTTAGCGGTTTGAGCCGCTTTCTCTTGCCTACTTCTCTTTGCGGCGGCAAAGAGAAGTAGGTGCCGCCCCGCACAGGGGCAACGCTAATAGACCACAAGCAAGACAAGGAAAGGCCAACGCCGCATGCAAACACCAAAAAGGCCAACGCCGCAGGCAAACAACCATCCCTACGCAGCCAGAAAACCAACCACCGCCGCAGCCAAAAAAAACCTAAACCCTCATTCAGGCGCTGAAGAAGCCGCCCCATGACTTAACCAGTCCAACACAGCACTAGCATCATCATCAGCACCCTGCCGCGCCTTGGCGACCGTCTCGGCCACATCCGCGCTAGGCACGGCGCGCCGAATCGCGACGCCGACCGCGAGAATGTCGATCATCACCAGATGCAGAATCCGCGAAATCATCGACAACTGCGACTCGCGAATCTCGATGTGATCCGTCTCGAGCGCCACCGTGGCGCGCTTGGCCAGCGGCGTATTGCTCGACGTGATCGCAATGACCTTGGCCCCCGCCTGCATCGCAACATCGAGAACGCGCAACAACTCCGGCGCGCGCCCGGACTTGGACACGGCCACGATCACATCGCCCTTTCCAAGCAACGCCGCCGACGCCGCCTGCATGTACAGATCGCCATAAGCAATCGTCGGAATGCCAAACCGGAAGAACTTGTAATGCGCATCCTGCGCGACGATGTTCGAATTGCCCAGCCCGTAAAACTCGATACGCCGTGCACCGTTCAACAGATCGATCGCGCGCTCCACCTGCTCGAAATTCAGATGCTCGCGCAGTTGCAGGATGGCCGACACGGTGTTGTCCAGCACCTTCGCGCCGAAATCGGTTGCGGTGTCGCCGAGATGCACCTGGCTATGGCTCACCGGAATCGTTCCGGTCAAACCGGTCGCCAGTTTCAGCTTGAAATCGGACAAGCCCTGGCAGCCGAGCGAACGGCAGAAACGGATCACCGTCGGCTGGCTGACGTCAGCCTTGCGGGCAATGTCGACGATCGGATCGTTGATGATCGAACGCGGATGATTCAGCGCGAGATCGGCCACCCGGCGCTCGGCCGGCGTCAACGCGTCGCGCATCTGGCGAATCCGCTCGAACACCGCCGACGAACTGCCGCCCGCGCGATTCGACAACTGCTCGGCCAGAATCGCCGACACGCCGAGAAATGCCGGGTATTCGGCCGTGATCACATACGTCGGCACGTTCCGCAAATACGCTTCAAAGCGGCCCTTGGCCTCGAACCGCTTGCGGAACGACGAACGGGCAAACGTTTCGCCCAGGCGCGGCACGACGCCGCCGCCAATATAGATGCCGCCCAGCGCGCCGAGCGTCACCGCGATATTGCCGGCGAACGTGCCGAGAATGCCGCAGAACACGTCGACGGACTCGGCGGCGAGCGGCTCGCCCTCCAGCGCACGCCTGACGATCTCGATCGTGTCGACGTTCGCCGCCACACGCTTCTTGTCGCGGCCCGCAAGCGCACGGTAAATCACTTCGATGCCCGGCCCCGCCGCCACGCGTTCGAACGACACATGCGGCCACTTCTTGCGCGCATAGTGCAGCACGATGTCCTCGCGCTCGTCGGCCGGCGCGAAAGTGGCGTGGCCGCCTTCGCTGCCGAGCGCAATCCAGCGGTCGTCGGCAGGAATCAGGCCGGACACGCCCATGCCGGTGCCCGGTCCGAGCAGACCGATCACGCTGTTCGGCCGGCGCGTGCCGCCGCCCACCTGCACACGTTGCGCGTCGTTCAGACCGGGAAGCGCCATGGCGAGCGCGGTGAAGTCGTTCACCACCAGCAGCGTGTCGAAACCGAGCGTGCGGCGCGTGGCTTCGATCGAAAAGCTCCAGTCGTGATTGGTCATGCTCACCTGATCGCCGTCGACCGGATTCGCAATCGCAATGGCCGCATGATTCACACGGCCAATCTTCGTGTCCTTCAGATACTTCTTGATGACTTCGGCTACGCCCGGATAGTCCGCGCATGGATACACCTGCACGGAGCCGATTTCGCCCGGCGCGTATTCCAGTGCGAAGCGCGCATTGGTGCCGCCGATGTCGGCCAGCAGCCGGGGTCCATCGGCATGCTGGCCCGCGCCCGGAGCAGCCTTAGTTTGCACACCAGTAGACATCGAGTCTCACTCCCTTGTCGTTTGCCAACTGCGAGATGGCATTTTTTTCTAGCGAAGCGGCGGCTGCGTTGAGCACGTCCATCTTGCGCGGTCCTGCGATCAGCAAAAACAGATGCTTCACCTGTTTCAACGCCGACATCGACCAGCTCACGCGCGCATGCGGCGCGGCACCCGGATGCACGGCGACGAAGTGATCCTGGGTGGTGATCGCGTGATCCCACTCGGGCGAGTCGGCAAACAGGGACGCTGTATGGCCGTCTTCGCCCATGCCGAGCACCGCGACGTCCGGCACCACGGCAAAGCGCGGGTCGGCATTGAGCGCGGCGACATGCGCGTTCAGATCGTGCGACACGTCGACGAGCGGCCAGAACGTGGCGTTCTTCGCGGCATTCTGCAGCAGCGTTTCATGCGCGAAGCGCGCATTGCTGTCGCTGTCCGTATCGGGCACCCAGCGGTCGTCGACCAGTGTCACTGCGATGCGCGACCAGTCGAACGTTTGCGTGGATAGCGTCTTCAGGAATGGACGCGGGCTGCTGCCGCCGGACACCGCAAGCATGACAGGGCGCGTGCCGGCGCCCGGCGCGGCCGTTTGCGCGGCCAGCGACGCATTCAACGCGTCGCCGACTGCCTTTGCCAACGCATCGGACTGGGCACTTTGATCACTGAATGTGTGAATCTGGATCACTTCTCCTCCGTGCTGCTTTCTTGTTGGATCTGCGGAAATCCGCGGGACTGCCGTCACGGTTCGTCTGCAGCACAGGCTGCATGACAGACACCGCGTGGCAGACGCCATTCCGTTCAGTTCGTCGGTGGGTCTGGGTAGCGAAGCGCGGCGCTCGAACACACACCGCACTGCGCCGCGATTCAATTCTCTTCTTCGAGCCAGCAGGAGCCGTGCTGCGCGAGCATCGCGCTCGCCGCAGCCGGTCCCCATGTGCCCGCTGCATAGGGTTTGGGCGGTCTGTTCGACACCTTCCATTCGTCGAGTATCGGTTCGACCCAGCGCCATGCCGCTTCCTGCTCGTCGCGACGCACGAAGAGCGCGAGGCGTCCGTTGATCACGTCGAGCAGCAGACGCTGGTAGGCCTCCATCTGGCCTTCGCGGAAGAACTGGTCGAATGCGAGGTCGAGGTGGACGCTGGCGAGGTTCATGCCCTCGCCCGGTTGCTTCGCAAGACAGTAGAGCCGAATGGTTTCGTTCGGCTGCAGACGGATCACGAGACGGTTTGCGCCGGCGCGCAATGCGGAAGTTCCGAGCGCCGAATGCGGCACCGGACGGAAATTCACGACGATCTCGGCGACACGGTCCGCGAGACGCTTGCCCGTGCGCAGGAAAAACGGCACGCCGGCCCAGCGCCAGTTATCAATCTCGACTTTCAGCGCAACGAAGGTTTCCGTCTGGCTGTCCGGCTTGACGCCATGCTCGGTCGCATAGGCCGGCACCGACGCGCCGCGGATCACGCCCGAGTGATACTGGCCGCGCACGGCCACCTTGCCGATGTCGCGCGGGTCGACCGGTTTCAATGCGCGCAGCACGCGCAGCTTTTCGTCGCGGACCGAATCCGAATCCATGGAATGCGGCGGCTCCATCGCGACAATGGAAAGCAGTTGCAGCAAGTGGTTCTGCACCATGTCGCGCAATGCGCCGGTGTTGTCGTAAAAGTCGCCGCGCGCTTCCACGCCAAGTTCTTCGGCGATCGTAATCTGAATGCTCTCGACCCACTCGCGGCGCCACAGCGGCTCGAACAGCGCATTGCCAAAACGCAATGCAAGCAGGTTCTGCACGGGCTCTTTGCCGAGGTAGTGGTCGATACGATAGATCTGTTCTTCAGCGAAGATTTCGCCAACCGCATCATTGATTGCGTTCGACGATCTGAGGTCGTAGCCGAGCGGCTTTTCGAGCACGATGCGCGCGTTCCCGTTCAGTCCGACCGAGGCGAGCGCACGGCAGATCGGCACGAAGAGGGAGGGGCCCGTTGCCAGATAAAACACACGAATGCCCGGCAGATCCTGGATCGCGTCGCGCAGATGCACGAAGTCTTCCGGATTGCCCAGGTCGATGTTCACGAACTCGATACGTTCGAGAAAGCTCGCCCATGCCGCTTCATCCACACCTTTCTTCGACACGTGCGGTTTGACGTGCTCGTTCACCCACTGAAGATACTCACTGCGATCCGCCGCATGCCTCGCCACCGCGACGATCTTGCCGCTGTCGGCCAGCATGCCGCCCGCACGGTGCGCTTCAAACAGTGCAGGCAGGATCTTGCGCATCGACAGATCGCCGGTACCGCCGAAAAGAACGAAGGTGAAGCCTGAATCGGTTTGCATGAGTCTCCGTCGATGTCCTGGGGCCGCGCAAGTGAGCGAAAAGCGCGACCGTAGTCCGATAAAATATTTTTTGACACTGAATTGTAGTTTAACTACAATCCAAATCAAGAGGTAGCGCTAATTCGATGAAAAAAGCGTGCACTGTCAGGCAGGATGCGCGTTTTCGCGAATCGGCAGGCGTCCCCTGCATGTTAAAGGACATTGCGCAAGAGCACGTGCCAGCTTGTCCCGCGGCCTCGATGGAGTGCAGGACGAGGCGGCGTCAGGCGAACTGCTTCAGGCGAATTGCTCCGATCAACATGTAAGGCACCTCGAGTCTGCCGCGCTACGCGGGCAGGCAAAAATCAAAAGAGGAGACAGTCAGTTGCATCCCGAACCACTCATCTCTTGAGCTTCCAGCGGCCGGACATCGGTCCGCCGGCACATGCCTCGCGCATGCGCCCGACCGTGCTCGATCGCCCAGTGTTTTGCCTGTTTGAACCAACCACAGCACCCTGGCGACATCAGGGGCCATTCGTTTTTTGTTCAGGTGTCTGGAGGAGATAAGCAATGAAATTTCGCGCGATCATGGGCGCTTTGTGCGCCGCAGGTCTGATGTGTGGCGTCTCGGCAGTGCAAGCAGCCGAGTCGATCGAAGTGTTGCACTGGTGGACTTCGGGCGGCGAGTCGAAAGCCGTCGGCGTCCTCAAGGACGACATGACGAAACAGGGTTACACGTGGAAGGACTTCGCGGTTGCAGGTGGCGCAGGCGCGGCTGCCATGACGGCACTCAAGACGCAGGTGATCTCGGGCAACGCGCCGAGCGCTGCGCAGATCAAGGGCCCGCTGATCCAGGACTGGGCTTCGCAAGGCGTGCTGGTGCCGATCGACTCCGTCGCGGGTGACTGGAAAAAGAACCTGCCGCCGGAAATCGACAAGATCATGCATGCGGACGGTCACTACGTCGCCGCGCCGTTCTCGGTGCACCGCGTGAACTGGCTGTACATCAACAAGGCAGCGCTCGACAAGGCAGGCGGCAAGGTGCCGACCACGTGGCCTGAGTTCTTCGCGGTGGCCGACAAGATGAAGGCCGCGGGCATCCAGCCGATCGCGATGGGCGGTCAGCCGTGGCAGGACCTGACGCTGTGGGAAGACGTCGTGCTGTCGCAAGGCGCGGACTTCTACAAGAAGGCGATCGTCGACCTCGACGAGAAGACGCTGACGTCGGACAAGATGGTCGGTGTGTTCGACACGGTGCGCAAGATCCAGGGTTACTTCGACGCGGGCCGCACGGGCCGTGACTGGAACCTGGCCACGGCGATGGTCATCAACGGCAAGGCCGGCATGCAGTTCATGGGCGACTGGGCGAAGGGCGAATTCGCCAACGCCGGCAAGAAGTCGGGCTCGGACTACGTCTGCGCTGCGGTGCCGGGCACGGAAAAGGCCTACACGTTCAACGTCGACTCGTTCGTGTTCTTCCAGCAGAAGGGCTCGAAGACGGCAACGCCGGGTCAACTCGCGCTCGCCAAGACGATCATGACGCCGGACTTCCAGGAACAGTTCAGCCTGAACAAGGGTTCCATCCCGGTGCGCCTCGGCGTGTCGATGGCCAAGTTCGACGACTGCGCGAAGAAGTCGTATGCGGATGAACAGGTCGCGATCAAGTCGGGCGGCTACGTGCCTTCGCTGGCGCACGGCATGGCTCAACCGGACGCGGCAGCCGGCGCGATCTCGGACGTCGTGACGAAGTTCATGAACTCGCAGGAGGACTCGAAGAGCGCGGTTGCCGCACTCGCGAAGGCAGCGAAGACGAAGTAAGCAGCACGTAGTCGATCGAGTGAGGCGGCGCGCCCGGTTCTTCCCACAAGGATGCCGGGCGCGTCCTTCAGGTCCGCTGATTGCGTGAACGGCCGCCCGGGCAGCAGGCGGCTTCACTTTGTTTCAACGGGTCACACCTATGCCGCGACGGCCTTGCGCGACTCACGCGCACATGTCCCGCGGTACAGTTTCAGCAGGAGTCGAGTAGTGACTGCTTCCATTAGCGGAAACGGGAAAACGGCCACCGTTACCCGCCGCGCGTCGCCCATGGCGGCCCTTGCCGATCGCTGGATTCCGAAGCTGGTGCTCGCACCCAGCGTCGTGATCAGCCTGATCTTCGTCTATGGCTTCATTGCCATTACCGGCTATCTGTCGCTGTCCAATTCGCGACTGATGCCTCGCTATGAATTTGTCGGTTTAGACCGTTATCGCGAACTGTTCGATAACGACGTGTTCTGGACGTCCGCTGCCAACCTCGGCTGGTTCGGCATCCCGTTCATTGGTATCTGTATCGGTCTCGGCCTCTTCCTTGCCATCCTGCTCGATCAGCAGATCCGCAACGAAGGCGCGCTGCGCGCAGTGTTTCTCTACCCGATGGCGCTGTCGTTCATCGTCACCGGCACGGCGTGGCAATGGATCATGACGCCGAGCATCGGCCTCGAAAAGGTGTTTCACGACTGGGGCTGGACGAGCTTTTCGTTCGGCTGGCTCGGCGACCCCGACAAGGCGATTTTCTGCGTCGTGATCGCGGCGGTATGGCAATCCACCGGCTTCGTGATGGCGCTCTTCCTCGCCGGTCTGCGCGGCGTGGACGGCGAGATCTTCAAGGCCGCGCAGATGGACGGCGCGGGGCTGCCGACCATCTACCGCAAGATCGTGATTCCGAGCATGCGTCCGGTGTTCTTTTCCGTGCTGCTGATTCTCTGCCACATCACGATCAAGACCTTCGACCTCGTGGTCGCATTGACCGCGGGCGGTCCGGGCACGTCGTCGTCGCTGCCGGCTATTTTCATGTACACGTTTTCGTTCAATCGCGGGCAGCTGGGCGTCGGCGCGGCATCGTCGATGATGATGCTCGCCACCGTCGTCGCCGTGCTCGTGCCGCTCATGTATCTGGAATCGAGGAGCACGCGCAATGCAGCCTAAGATGACGATCAGCCGTGCCGTCATTTACGCGGCCCTGATTCTGTTCGCCCTGTATTTCCTGTTTCCGCTGTACGTGATGCTGTCCACGTCGTTCAAGGACATCGACCAGTTGCGCACCGGCAATCTGCTGACGCCGCCGACCCACTGGACCATCGATCCGTGGATCAAGGCATGGAGCGGCGCCTGTACCGGCGTGCGCTGCGACGGCATGCAGCCGTTCTTCATGAACTCCGTGCGCATGGTGATTCCGGCCGTGCTGATCTCGTCGATCATCGGCGCGTTCAACGGTTATGTGCTCACGCACTGGCGTTTTCGCGGCGCGGACCCGATCTTCACGATGATCCTGGTCGGCTGTTTCATTCCGTTCCAGGCGATCCTGCTGCCGATGGCGCGTTTCGAAGGCGCAATGGGTCTGTCGAACACCACGACCGGTCTGGTGGTCGTGCACGTGATCTACGGTATCGCGTTCACCACGATGTTCTTCCGCAACTTCTACGTGAGCATTCCGGCTGAACTCGTGAAGGCGGCCCGCATCGACGGTGCGGGTTTCTTCACGATCTTCACGAAGATCCTGCTGCCCGTTTCGCTGCCGATCTTCATGGTGTGCCTGATCTGGCAATTCACGCAGATCTGGAATGACTTCCTGTTCGGGATCGTGTTCTCCGGCGTGGATTCCATGCCGATTACGGTGGCGCTGAACAACCTCGTGAACACTTCGACCGGTGTGAAGGAATACAACGTGGACATGGCCGGCGCAATTATCGCCGCGTTGCCCACGCTGCTGGTCTACATCATCGCCGGACGCTATTTCGTGCGCGGCCTGACGGCCGGCGCGGTGAAGGGCTAAACCATCCGAGCTCGGCGGCGCAATCCGCGCAAAGTGCGGGAGGCGCCGCCGTCACCCGACCAAGACGTTTTCAAGCAGTACCAGAGACTAGAGGATTCACAGCATGGCAAGCCTTTCCATCCGTGACGTGTACAAGACTTATCCGAACGGGGTGCCGGTTCTGAAGGGTGTCAACATCGACATCGAAGACGGCCAGTTCCTGATTCTGGTCGGCGGCTCGGGCTGCGGGAAGTCGACGCTGCTCAACATGATCGCCGGCCTCGAAACCGTGACCAAGGGCGAGATTCAGATCGACGGCAAGACGGTCAACAACCTGTCGCCGAAAGATCGCGATATTGCGATGGTGTTCCAGTCGTACGCGCTGTACCCGTCCATGACGGTGCGCGAAAACATTTCGTTCGGCCTGAACATCCGCAAGGTGCCGAAGAACGAGCAGACGCAGATTGTCGACCGTGTGTCGAACACGCTGCAGATCACGCACCTGCTGGACCGCAAGCCGGGCCAGCTGTCCGGCGGTCAGCGTCAGCGCGTGGCAATGGGCCGTGCGCTCGCGCGCGACCCGGTCATGTTCCTGTTCGACGAACCGCTGTCGAACCTCGACGCGAAGCTGCGTATCGAAATGCGTTCGGAAATCAAGCTGCTGCATCAGCGCCTTGGCACAACGATCGTCTACGTGACGCATGACCAGATCGAAGCCATGACGCTCGGCGACCGTATCGCGGTGATGAAAGACGGCATCGTCCAACAGTTCGGCGCGCCGCAGGACATTTACGACTCGCCGTCGAACCTGTTCGTGGCCGGCTTTATCGGCGCGCCGCCGATGAACTTCATTCAGGGCAAGCTGGTCGGGCAGGGTTCGGGCGTTGGGCTCGAACTCGATACGGGCGTGACGCGCCAGGTGCTGAATCTGCCGTTCGACACCGCGAAGGTGAAGTCGCATATCGGTCGCGATGTGATTCTCGGCCTGCGCCCGGAGCGCATCACCGACGCACGCGCCGCGCACGGCGACAACGCGCAGTTGCAGGCGATCGACGTGAAGGTCGACGTGATCGAGCCGACCGGTCCGGACACACTGGTGTTCGCGCAGGTCAACGGCAAGCGCGTGGTGAGCCGCGTGCACCCGGCTTCGAATCCGCAACCGCTGTCCAATAGCACGCTGCTGTTCGATACGTCGAAGGCAGTGCTGTTCGACCCGGCGAACGAAGAGCGCATCGCCTGACGTCGGGCCTGGTCCAGCCCGGCTTCGGGCAGTGAGCCGATCAGTCCAGTCAGAAAAAGCCCCGCACGTTGTAAGACGCACGGGGCTTTTCCATTTGCGTCGTAGCTCAAGACACGTCGGGCATGCGCAGATCCGGATTGTTCTGCACGAGCGCCGTGAACCACTCGGTGAACGCGCGCAGTCGCGAACTCAGATTGCGCCGATGCGCATACAGGATCGAAAGCGGTGTGCTCGGGCTTCCGAAGTTCGAGAGGATTTCAACCAGCGCGCCTTGCTCGATCAGGTCCGCCACCATGTAGCGCGACGGCTGGATGATGCCGTGGCCGAGCGTGCCGGCGCCGATATAAACGCTGCCGTCGTTGACCGCCAGCACGCTTTTCAGCGTGACCTTGACGATCTCGCCGTTCACGTCGTACTCGAACGGAAACGTGCGGCCCGTGCGTGCGGACACGTAGTTGACCGCGCGATGCTGCGCGAGGTCGTCGAGCGTGGTCGGCGTGCCGTACTTCTCCAGATAGCGTGGCGACGCGCACGTGACGATCTTCGCCTGTCCGATGCGCCGTGCGACGAGGCTCGATTCCTCCGGCGTGCCCATGCGGATCACGCAATCCACCCCGTCCTGAATCAGGTCGATGTTGCGATCGGCGAGGCCGAGGCGCACGTCGATCTCCGGGTATTGTTCATAGAAATCGTCGAGCGCGGGCAGCAGCAGCGCGCGGGCGAGCGTGCCGGACGTGTCCACACGGATCGTGCCGGACGGACTTTCGCGCTTGTTCGACAGCGACGACTCCGCGTCGGCGACTTCCGCGAGAATGCGCACGCAGCGCTCGTAGAACAGCGCGCCGTCTTCAGTCACGCTGACCTGACGCGTCGAGCGGTTCAGCAGACGCACACCGACGTGTTCCTCCAGCGCCTGGATCGTGCGGCTGACCTTGGCGCGGGGCAGGTCGAGCGACTCGGATACTTTGGTGAAGCTGTTTGCATCCACCACACGCGTAAATATCTCCATCGCTTCGAAACGGTCCATGTTTTGCCTTGTAAGTGATGTCGCGAAAAGAGCGTTCGACCTGAAGTGTAATAGCTGGAAATTTTGTTGTCCGCGTGCGTGCGCGCAGCGGGTTCACGCGAGTCTCTCGGGCGGCCGAACGGCCGTTTATCCGACGGCGCGGCGGTCACCAATAATCCGTCGCGGGTTGCCGCACTATCGTGGGCGGATCGAAAAGCGCTGGGGCGTTGGCGAGCAGCAAGCAGGCGACGTGAGCGGGGCGCCGCTCAATGTGGCAACCTCACGTTGAATCTGAATGTCAGAAGCCTGGCGAGCAGAATGAACGCGGTGGCGATCAACACGCTGTACACCGTGTCAACCTGCATGTAATCCAGCAGCACGTAAAGCCAGCAGCCGACGAACGCACAGGTTGCATAAGGCCGTGAGTCGCGCAGAATCAGCGGCACTTCGTTGCACAGCACGTCACGAATCACGCCGCCGAACACGCCCGTCAGCACGCCCATCATCACGGACGTGAACCACGGCATCTGCGCGTCGTGCGCGATCGAGGTGCCCGCAATGCTGAACAGCCCGAGTCCGATCGCATCGGCCACGAGCAGCACGCGCTCGGAGAGCAGACGCGACGTCATCTTCAACACGATTGGCGCGAAGAGCGCCATCACGAAGATTGCGATCAGATAGTCCTGATGTTCGACCCAGTAGAACGGGCGCCGCTCCAGCAGCACGTCGCGCAACGTACCGCCGCCGAAAGCCGTGGCGATCGCCACGAGAAACGTGCCCACGGCATCGAGCCGCCGCGTTTTCGCTTCGATGAAGCCGGAAATCGCGTAGGCGAAAATCGCCAGCGCTTCCATGATGGTCAGCGCGAGCGTCAGCCTGGGATGGATCACCGCGGCCCCGTCAGGATCGGGCGTGAGCCGGCGACGCGCCCGGCTGCAGCAGCACGACCACTGCACCCGCGCCGCCGTCGTGAGGACGCGCCTGGCAGAACGCGATCACCTCGGATTTCTGTACCAGCCACGCGCGCACCTTGCCTTTGAGCACCGGCTCCTTGCCGATCGAGCCGAGTCCCTTGCCATGAATCACGCGCAGGCAGCGCAAGCCGCGTTTGACCGATTCGCGGATGAACTCCGCCAGCGCCTCGCGCGCTTCCTCGCGCCGCATCCCATGCAGGTCGATCTGCGCCTGCACGATCCAGTCGCCGCGCCGTAGTTTTCGCACGACTTCCTGACTCACGCCAGGCCGACAATAGGAGAGTGTCTCGTCAGTCTCCAGCAGGATCTCGGGATCGAATTCGTCCGAAATCGCTTCATGCAGCACGGCTTCCTCATCGAGTCTGGTTTGCACCGGCAGCGGGGGCGGCGGATTGCGCGGTATCGTTGCGCGCGGCGGTACCGCGAGCGGCGCCACTGCGCCGATCTCGCGACGGAACAGGTCAGCTTCCGCCGCGGCCTCGCGTTGCGCCGCCGCGGCGGCTGTGCGTTGCCGCTCGCGACGCTCGGCGTCCCCCTTTAATGCTTCACGCAGCGCGCCGAGACCGGCGAGTCCGGCCGCCCGTTCTATCTTCGGCGCAGCGGCGGGCGCGGTCTGCTCCGCCGCAGGCTTGGCCGCGCCACGCGCGCGCTTTGGTTCGCTCGGATGAGGCAGATTCTTCGGCATATCGCAAAGAGACGGAGAGATGGACGATTGCGCGCGGTACCAACCACATGAATCACGCGAGTCAAAACGCAAAAGGCCGCAGGCTTGTCAGCCGCGGCCTTCGCTGTGGCAGACGGCCGGGCCGAGCCCCGCCGCCATTTTACCGTTGCGCCTGCATGACCGACGGGCGCTGCGGCATCCGTTTGCCGATTAACGCTCGGCTTCCTGGCTCATCGCATGCTCGCCGGCCATCTCGTTGATCGTTTCGAGGTAGCGCTGTGCGTCGAGCGCGGCC
Source organism: Paraburkholderia sp. PREW-6R (assembly GCF_039621805.1). Classification (NCBI taxonomy): domain Bacteria; kingdom Pseudomonadati; phylum Pseudomonadota; class Betaproteobacteria; order Burkholderiales; family Burkholderiaceae; genus Paraburkholderia; species Paraburkholderia sp. PREW-6R. The sequence goes on from NZ_CP155073.1 coordinate 826,995, forward strand.
ATACAGCCCGTGCCGGCGCTGGTGATCGCCTGACGATACACGTGGTCCTGCACGTCGCCGGCCGCAAACACGCCGGGCACGCTCGTGGCGGTGGCAAACCCGTTCAGGCCGCCCTGCGTGATGATGTAGCCGTTCTTCATCTCCAGCTGGCCTTCGAAAAGGTCCGTGTTCGGCTTGTGGCCGATCGCGACGAAGATACCTTGCAGCGCGATGTCCGTGGTTGCGCCGGTTTGCGTATTCCGGATGCGCAGACCGGTCACGCCGGACGGGTCGCCGGTCACTTCGTCGAGCACGCTGTTCCATTTGATATCGACGACGCCTTCCTTCTCTTTCGCCAGCAGACGGTCGATCAGGATCGGCTCGGCGCGGAACTTGTCGCGGCGGTGAATCACCGTGACCTTCTTTGCGATGCCCGACAGATAGAGCGCTTCCTCGACCGCGGTATTGCCGCCGCCGATCACGGCGACGTGCTGCTGCTTGTAGAAGAAACCGTCGCACGTGGCGCAGGCGGACACGCCCTTGCCCATGAACGCTTCTTCCGACGGCAGGCCGAGATACTGCGCCGACGCGCCCGTGGAGATGATCAGCGAATCGCACGTGTATTCGCCCGAATCGCCAATCAGACGAATCGGCCTCTCATGCAATTTGGCTGTATGAATGTGGTCGAAAATGATTTCGGTGTTAAAGCGCTCGGCGTGCTCCAGAAAGCGCCCCATCAGTTCCGGCCCTTGCACGCCGTTCGCGTCGGCGGGCCAGTTTTCGACGTCGGTCGTGGTCATCAGCTGGCCGCCCTGGGCAAGGCCCGTGACGAGCACCGGCGCGAGGTTGGCGCGTGCCGCGTAGACCGCGGCGGTGTAGCCGGCGGGACCGGAACCGAGAATCAGAACCTTGGCGTGTTTCGTGGAAGTTGCGGGCATGATCGAATCCTTTTACGGCGCCCGGCTCGCCATGCGAGGCCGCGCGACTTGGGGTGAAACTGTAGATGGGTATCAGCCGAGCATTATAAAGGGCGGGGCGAAGGCCCGCTCCATGAAGCTTTCCGATCGTGCCGATAGCGTCGGCTCGCGGCCGGAATACTGCCCGTTCGTCGCGCATGTGTGGCGATCCTGTCGCGGATAGTCGGCCAGTCGGCCAAGTTACCGTCATTTACAGCCTCGCGCGAGGCAGTGCGTTTACAATAGGCCGGATCGAAGATTCCGGTCGCCCGAATCGGGCCGAAGCCGCGCCGGGCGAGGCTCGGACCCCGCTTGAGCCCCGGCACAGGCCAAAGATGGCCCTACACGCAACAGGATCAATGGCAAAAGCTCCTTATTCCGCGAGCGCGCAGGCATTGCCGCACCGCATGTCGCGCCTTTTCACCGAAATCCGCTGGATATTGCAGGTGGCGCTCGGCGTCTTTCTGCTCATGGCGCTCGTCAGTTACAACAGGCGCGATCCGAGCTGGACGCACGCCGCGCAGGTCGATCACATCGGCAACTGGGCGGGCCGCGTCGGCGCGTGGACGTCGGACATTCTGCTGCTGCTGTTCGGGCTGTCCGCCTACTGGTGGATCGTGCTGCTCGGCCGCCATATCTCCGCTAACTACAAGCGCATCACCCGCAGCGAGGAACCGGAAGAAGACACGCCGCGCCACAGCGGCTGGCTGACCGACGCCTTTGCGTTCATGCTCGTGCTGCTCGCGTGCGACGGCATCGAGGCGCTGCGCATGTGGTCGCTGAAGGTGCAGCTGCCGCGCGCGCCGGGCGGTGTGATCGGCGAGGCGGTGGCGCGCGGCGTGTCGCACGCGCTCGGCTTCACGGGCGGCACGCTCGCGCTGCTGATCGTGCTCGGCATTGGTTTGTCGCTGTACTTCCGGTTTTCGTGGCTGTCCGTGTCGGAAAAGGTTGGCGAGTCGATCATTTCGGGCGTCACGCTCGCAAAGCTGCGCCGCGAGGCCGGCCGCGACCGCAAGCTCGGGGAAGCGGCGGCCGTGAAGCGCGAGGGCAAGGTCGAGAAGGGCCGCGTGCGGATCGAGGAGCACGAACCCGTGGTAATCGTGCCGCCGGTCGTCACCCCGGCCAAGTCGGAGCGCGTCGAAAAGGAACGGCAGGTGCCGCTCTTCAAGGATCTGCCGGGCGACTCCACGTTGCCGCCCATCTCGCTGCTCGACCCCGCGCCCGCCGCGCAGGAAACGATTTCCGCCGATACGCTCGAATTCACGTCGCGGCTGATCGAGAAGAAGCTGAAGGATTTCGGCGTCGAAGTGAGCGTGGTGGCGGCCTATCCGGGTCCGGTCGTCACGCGTTACGAAATCGAGCCGGCCACCGGCGTGAAGGGCAGTCAGATCGTCAACCTCGCAAAAGATCTGGCGCGTTCGCTCTCGCTTGTGTCGATCCGTGTGGTCGAAACGATTCCGGGCAAGAATTTCATGGCGCTCGAATTGCCGAATCAGCGCCGCCAGACCGTGAGCCTCTCCGAGATTCTCGGCTCGGCCGTGTATGCGGATGCCGCGTCGCCGCTCACCATGGGGCTCGGCAAGGACATCGGCGGCAAGCCGGTCTGTGCCGATCTCGCGAAAATGCCTCACCTGCTCGTGGCGGGCACCACGGGTTCGGGCAAGTCGGTGGGGATCAACGCGATGATCCTGTCGCTGCTCTACAAGGCAAGCGCCGACCAGGTCCGCATGATCCTGATCGACCCGAAGATGCTCGAAATGAGCGTCTACGAAGGCATCCCGCACCTGCTTTGTCCGGTGGTCACGGACATGCGCCAGGCCGGTCACGCGCTGAACTGGGCGGTGGCCGAAATGGAGCGCCGCTACAAGCTGATGAGCAAGCTCGGCGTGCGCAATCTGGCCGGCTACAACAACAAGATCGACGAGGCCGCGAGGCGTGAAGAAAAGCTGCCGAATCCGTTCAGCCTCACGCCGGACGATCCGGAACCGCTCGCACGCCTGCCGAACATCGTCGTCGTGATCGACGAGCTGGCCGACCTGATGATGGTGGTCGGCAAGAAAGTCGAAGAGCTGATCGCACGGATTGCGCAGAAGGCGCGCGCGGCCGGCATTCACCTGATTCTGGCCACGCAGCGTCCGTCGGTGGACGTGATCACCGGCCTGATCAAGGCCAACGTGCCGACGCGTATGGCGTTCCAGGTGTCGTCGAAAATCGACTCGCGCACGATTCTCGACCAGCAGGGCGCGGAATCGCTGCTCGGCATGGGCGATATGCTGTATCTGCCGCCTGGCAGCGGGCTGCCGGTGCGCGTGCACGGCGCATTCGTGTCCGACGAGGAAGTGCATCGCGTCGTCGACAAGCTCAAGGAACAGGGCGAGCCCAACTATATCGAGGGCATTCTCGAAGGCGGCGTGACGGGCGAGGGCGACGAAGGCTCGGCAGGCGCCGGTGGATCGGGCGACGGCGAAGCGGATCCGTTATACGACCAGGCGGTGGACGTCGTGCTGAAGAACCGTCGCGCGTCGATCTCGCTGGTGCAACGGCACTTGCGCATCGGCTATAACCGCGCGGCCCGGCTGCTCGAACAGATGGAAAACTCGGGCGTGGTATCGGCGATGTCATCGAATGGCAATCGCGAGATTCTCGCGCCGGCGCGGGAAACCGAATAACGCAGGCGCCGCCGCGGTATCCGCCCCGTCGGCCCAGCCACCCCTAAGTCCCGTTTAAGGCTTGCCGCTTAACGTGTGTCTGCATGGGCGGCCGCGCCGGTTTTTTCTTTCGAGTGCCGGCGCAGGCCTCGCTTCACGTAGCGGGCCGCTTCATCGGTTACGAGCGCCATCGAAGCCGCTCAACGAATTCATACAAGGGAGAAAACCATATGCAGCGATTCGCGCAACAGCACGTTCATCGGAGTGCTCAATCCAGCCGGTTCAAGCAGCTTGCGCGAAGTATCGCGCGCGGTGTCGGCACCGTCGCGATCGGCGCGACGATGCTCGTCGCCTCGCAGGCGTTCGCAAGCGGCACGGAGCAACTGAAGGCGTTCGTCGCGCAAGTGCATTCGGCGCGCGGCACGTTTGTTCAGCAGGAAGTACGTGCGCCGAAACCGCAGGGTGCAAGCGGCGCGAGCGGTGTACTGTCGACGAGCGGCGCGGGGAAAACGGGCACGTCAAGCGGCACGTTTACCTTCGCGCGTCCCGGCAAATTCATCTGGGCATACGAGAAGCCTTATGCGCAATTGCTGCAGGCCGACGGCGACAAGCTCTATGTGTATGACAAGGACCTGAACCAGGTGACGGTGCGCAGCCTCGGCGGCGCACTTGGCGCAAGCCCGGCCGCGATCCTGTTCGGCAGCAACGATCTGGACAAGAACTTCACGCTGCGCGATGCCGGCGTGAAGGCAGGGATCGACTGGCTCGAACTGACGCCGAAAGCAAAAGATACGCAATTCCAGCGTGTGGGCATCGGCTTCAAGGACGGCAATCTGGAAGCCATGGAGTTGCACGATGTATTCGGCAATGTCACGCTGCTGACCTTCTCGAACATCCAGAAGAATCCGCCGCTGCCGGCGGACGCGTTCAGGTTCACGGTGCCCAAAGGCGCAGACGTGATCAACGGCTGAACGTTGAAGCGGCCGGGCGGCCGAACTGAATGATGGCTAAAGGCCGCGCCAGCTGGAAGGCGCGGCCTTTTTTGTGTTGCGTGCGTTTTTTGTCACCGCTTCGACTCGCACGCGGTGGTGCGCGTCTGCTCGCGGCGACGGTCGCGTTACTCGTCCGTTTTTTGTCACCGCTTCGACTCGCACGCGGTGGTGCGCGTCTGCTCGCGGCGACGGTCGCGTTACTCGTCCATTTCGAGCCCTTGAGCCGGGTGCGCGGCTTTCATGTCGTCGATAAAAGCTTCGACGATATCCGTCCGATGCTGCCGCGCCCGCGTGACCATGTGGAACGCCACGCGATAGCGCATCTGCGCCGGATTCAACGCGGCAAGCAAGCCCTGTTTGACGAACGGCGCCGCGAAGTGCCCCGGCAGATAGCCAAGGTGATGTCCCGACAGCACGAGCATCGCGACCGCTTCCATGTTGTCCGCGACGGCCGTGACGTTCTGCGGCGTGGTCGAACTCTCCGCCTCGGGTAGCGGATAGCTGCGCCACGCCCACTCGTACGCGGCGGCTTCGGCGGGCGCGACGTTGCCGGCCGACGCAAATAGCGGATGCCCTTTCGCGCAATATGCCAACTGGTCCTCGGCAAACACCTCCGTGTATTCGAGCGACGGCACGCGATGCCAGAAGTAGCCAATGCCGATCTGAATCCGGCCGTTGAGCAGCAACTCCTCCAGTTCGCCCGGCGAGCGAACCAGAATGGAAAATCGCACCGATTGGTCGCGCCCGCGGAAGCGGCCGATCGCTTCGCTGATGCGCGCGCTGGCCGACACCGGCGTATGGCCGATCATCCCGATATCGAGCGTGCCGACCAGCTTGCGGCCGACGTTGCGCGCCTGCATGCCGAACGTATCGACGGCGGCGAGCAAGGCGCGCGCTGCGTCGATGAACTGTTCGCCTCGCGCCGTCAGGCTGAAACCGCCGCGCCCGCGTTCGCACAGCCGGTAGCCGAGGCGCGTTTCCAGCGTGGCGAGTTGCGTGCTGATGGTCGACTGGCCGACGTTCAGCGTCGCCTGGGCCGGCGAGACGCCGCCGGCGTCCACGATGGCCAGAAATACGCGGATCAGCCGCAGGTCGAGGTCGGTCAGTTGGGAGAACATGCGTCAGGATACATCGTCGTGGATCAATGTGAAGGTTCTGCGGTTCGTATTTTAACTTCCCCGAAACTGCTCAAGAATCGTGATTCGCCCGGCGGAGTGCGTGACTCTCATTGATTCCTCGGCCGGTTGCAGACATTGGGGCGAACGCCCTTTTCCATTGCCGAGACACGATGAATTCTTCCTTTATTTCTCCTGACGCCGGCGAACGGCCGCAGCCGCTGTCGGGCAACGCAATGCCTCGCTGCGGCGGCATTGCAACGATGATGCGTCTGCCGAATGTCGGCTCGGCCGAGGGGCTCGACGCGTGTTTCGTCGGCGTGCCGTTCGACCTGGGCACGTCCAACCGCACCGGCGCGCGTTTCGGGCCGCGCCAGGTGCGCAGCGAATCCGTGCTGCTGCGTCCGTACAACATGGCGACGCGCGCCGCGCCATTCGACTCGCTGCGCGTCGCCGACATTGGCGATGTCGCGATCAATCCGTACAACCTGCCCGATTCCATCAGGCGGATCGAAACCGCCTATGACGACATCCTGCAGCACGGCTGCAAACCGGTGACGATCGGCGGCGATCACACGATCGCGCTGCCGATTTTGCGCGCGATTCACCGCAAGCATGGCAAGGTCGGCCTGATTCATGTGGATGCCCACGCCGACGTCAACGACACGATGATGGGCGAAAAAATCGCCCACGGCACGCCGTTTCGCCGCGCGGTGGAAGAGGGCCTGCTCGACTGCGATCGCGTGGTGCAGATCGGTTTGCGCGGCACGGGTTACGCGGCGGAAGACTTCGACTGGTGCCGCGATCAGGGCTTCGAAGTCGTGCAGGCCGAGGCGTGCTGGAACCAGTCGCTCGTACCGCTGATGGCGCGCGTGCGTGAACGCATGGGCGATGGGCCGGTGTACATCACGTTCGATATCGACGGTATCGATCCGGCTTTCGCACCGGGAACCGGCACGCCGGAAATCGCCGGTCTGACGGTGCCGCAGGCACTGGAAATCATTCGCGGCACGCGCGGACTGAACATCGTTGGCTGCGATCTGGTCGAAGTGGCCCCGCCGTACGACCCGTTCGGCACAACCGCGCTGCTGGGCGCGAATCTCGCGTTCGAATTGCTGTGCGTGCTGCCTGGTGTCGAGTATCGCGCTGCGGGGCGTTGAGGGCTTGGGGAGTTGGATGAGCGTCGGGAGCAGCAAGCGCTTCAATAGAAAAAGGCCCGCGTGTTATGCAGGCCTTCCGCTCTTTTCGGCGCTCCCGGCGAGCGGCCGCGCAAGCTCATGCGTACGCAGTTTTGCGAGCCGACACGAACGCCAGGTAGCACACCGCGCCGATCGCCAGCGCGGGCAGCGTGGCGCCGAGATTGGGCAGCCACTGGTTGATCACCTGATACGCCACGATACCGATCGCCCATGCGGCGAACGCGCTCAGATGCCACCCGCCCGAATAGCCATAGCGGCCACGCAGGTCGGCGAGCAAGTTCGCCGCGATGCGCCGCTTGCGCACGATGAAGTGGTCCACGAGCACCACGCCGAAAAGCGGAGCAAACACGGAGCCGATCAGCAGCAGGAAGTTCTGATACTTCGCCATTGGCACGACAAGCGCGATCAGCGTGCACAACGCGCCGAATCCGGCTGACAGCATCGGCACGCTGCCGCGTGTCCAGAACGTGCCGGTCGAAACCGCGGCCGAGTGAATATCGGCGAACGCATTGTCGATCTCGTCGATCAGGATTAGCAGCAACGCGAAGCCGCCGCCTGCCTGAGCGAGTGCGCCGGTCAGCAGTGCGTCGCCGCCGCCTGCCGCGAGGCCGTAGACCGCGCCGAGCGCGTAGAACCAGATGTTCGCAATGCCGTAGCCCAGCAGCGTGCCCCGGAACGTTTCGCCAGGGCGCCTCGCAAAGCGGGTGTAATCAGCGATGAGCGGCAACCAGGAGAGCGGCATGGCCACCACCAGATCGATTGCGCCGCCAAACGACATGTCGCCCGTGCCCGGACGCCGCATCAACGCGCCGAGATCGTGCTTCGCCAGCAGATTCCACGTGAGCCACGCGGCGCCCGCGAGCAGCAGCCAGATGCCCCACGTGCGCAGAAAGCGCCGCACGAACGAAAGCGGCCCGCTGATCGCGAGCAGGGTGGCGAGCAGGCCGAAAATCACCGTCCAGACGAGCGGCATAGCGAGGCCGAACGCCTGTTTCGCGAGCGCGTCGGCGGAATCGCGCATGACGATCACCTCGAACGAACCCCAGCCGACCAGTTGGACCGCGTTCAGCACGGCAGGCACCGACGCACCGCGCACCCCGAGCGTCGGCCGCAACGAGGACATGGCGGCGAGCCCGGTGTCGGTGCCGACCACGCCGGCCAGCGCGAGCAGCACTACGCCGATCACGCTGCCGATCGCGATGGCGAGCAGCGCGTGGGGCAGCGACAGGCCGGGAACCAGCAGCGCACCCGCCTGCGCGACCAGCAGGCCGATGCCGAGCGAGAACCAGAGCGCAAACGCGTCGCCGGTACGGAACGCGCGGCGCGCGTCGGGCACCGGTGTGAGCGGCGCGTAAGTGGAACCGGCGTTGCCGGCGATTGGATCTTGTGCCATCTGGTCTTGTCCCTGTGCTGGTCGCAGTCGTGAGTGCCTGCGATGTTATGCGAATTTTTCCGGCTAGCCAGCCTCGCGCGCCGACGTTGGCCGATCGGCCAGGGCGTGTTCGGACGCCGCGGCTGTCATAATGCAGGACGTTGCCCGCGCTTTGACGCACCGGCGCGGCTCACCGGCATCACGCCGCCTGACTACGGACCGCGTCCGGAAAAGCCGAGATTATCCCCAAAACGTCATGTTCGAAGAAACCCGTGCCAATGTCCCGCTCGCCGAACGCCTGCGGCCACGCAATATCGACGAAGTGATCGGCCAGAAGCACCTGCTCGGTCCGAACAAGCCGCTGCGTGTCGCATTCGAATCCGGCGAAGCGCATTCGATGATCCTGTGGGGGCCGCCCGGCGTCGGCAAGACCACGCTCGCACGGCTCATGGCGGACGCGTTTCATGCGGAGTTCATCGCGCTGTCGGCGGTTCTCTCGGGCGTGAAGGATATTCGCGAGGCGGTCGAGACCGCGCAGATTCATCGCGCGAACGGGCATCAGACGCTCGTGTTCGTCGACGAAGTGCATCGCTTCAACAAGAGTCAGCAGGACGCATTTTTGCCGCATGTCGAGTCGGGCCTGTTTGTGTTCGTGGGCGCGACGACCGAAAACCCGTCGTTCGAGGTGAACAGCGCGTTGCTCTCGCGAGCCGCCGTCTATGTGCTCAAGAGCCTCACCGACGAGGAGCAGCGCGAATTGCTCTTGCGCGCGCAACGGGAACTCGGCGGTCTCACCTTTACGGACGAAGCACGCGACGCGCTGATCGGTTCCGCCGACGGCGATGGCCGCAAGCTGCTGAACAATCTGGAGATCGTCGCGCGCGCGGCGTCCCAGCAGAAAACCACGGAGATCGACGGCCCGCTGCTCGGCAGCGCGCTCGCCGAAAATCTGCGCCGTTTCGACAAGGGCGGCGACGCGTTCTACGACCAGATCAGCGCGCTGCACAAGTCCGTGCGCGGCAGCAGTCCGGACGGCGCGCTGTACTGGTTCTGCCGCATGCTCGACGGCGGCGCGGACCCGCGTTATCTCGCGCGGCGCATTGTGCGAATGGCGTGGGAGGATATCGGACTCGCCGACCCGCGCGCGGCGCGCATTGCGCTCGACGCCGCCGAGACCTACGAGCGGCTCGGCACGCCCGAGGGCGAACTGGCGCTTGCGCAAGCAATCATTTACCTCGCCGTCGCGCCGAAGTCGAATGCCGGCTACAACGCGTATAACGAGGCACGGCGCTTTGTCGGCAAGGATCAGTCGCGCGGGGTGCCGGTGCATCTGCGTAATGCGCCGACCAGGCTCATGAAAGAGCTGGGCTATGGTCACGAATACCGCTACGCGCACGACGAGCCCGACGCTTACGCGGCCGGTGAAACCTATCTGCCGGAGAACATGCGCGACCCGCACTGGTACGAGCCGACGCCGCGCGGGCTGGAAGGCAAGATTGGCGACAAGATGGCCCGGCTTGCCGAACTGGATGCGCAGTGGCGCGCCGAGAACAAGCCGAAGAAGGGTTGAGATTAAGACGAAGAACGGCTGAGATTAAGACTGAGCACCGGCCACGCGCGCCGCTGAGCTAAAATCCCGGATTCACCTAACGAACATCCGCCCCATCCCATGCTCGACATCCAGTTGCTGCGCAAAGACCTCGACGGCGTCGCCCAACGCCTCGCCGACCGCGGCTATACCCTCGACGTGGCGGCGTTCACCGCGCTCGAAGCGGAACGCCGCGACACCCAGACCCGTACCGAAGAGATGCAGGCGCGCCGCAATAGCCTGTCGAAACAGATCGGCGCGATGAAAGGCAGGGGCGAGGACACGTCGGCGGTCATGGCCGAAGTGGGCGGAATCGGCGACGAGATGAAGGCGTCGGCGGCAAAGCTGGATGACATTCAGAAGCGTCTGTCGGACCTGCTGCTCGGCGTGCCGAATCTGCCGCACGAAAGCGTGCCCGTCGGCAAGGACGAAACGGAGAACGTGGAAGTGCGCCGCTGGGGCACGCCGCGTAAGTTCGATTTCGAGGTGAAGGACCACGTCGACGTGGGCGCGCCGCTCGGCCTCGATTTCGAGACCGGCGCGAAACTGTCCGGCGCACGCTTCACGATGCTGCGCGGACAGATCGCCCGGCTGCACCGCGCGCTCGCGCAGTTCATGATCGACACGCATACGCAGCACCACGGCTATACGGAGGTCTACACGCCGTACATCGTGAATCCGGAGATTCTGTACGGCACGGGCCAGCTGCCCAAGTTCGCCGACGACATGTTCCGCGTCGAGAAAGGCGGTGAAGAGAACACGGTCACGCAGTATCTGATCTCCACGTCGGAAATTTCGCTGACGAACACCGTGCGCGAGAGCATCGTCGAAGCGGATGCGTTGCCGATCAAGCTGACCGCGCATTCGCCGTGCTTCCGTTCGGAAGCGGGCTCTTACGGACGCGATACGCGTGGCCTGATCCGTCAGCATCAGTTCGACAAGGTGGAGATGGTGCAGATCGTCGCGCCGGACAGCTCGTATGACGCGCTCGAAGAGATGGTCGGGCATGCGGAGACGATCTTGCAGAAGCTGGAGTTGCCGTATCGCGTCATTACGCTTTGTACCGGCGACATGGGCTTCTCGGCTGCGAAGACTTACGACCTCGAAGTGTGGGTGCCGGCTCAGAACACCTATCGCGAGATTTCCAGCTGCTCGAATACGGAGTCGTTCCAGGCTCGCCGGATGCAGGCGCGCTTTCGCAATGCGCAGGGCAAGCCGGAACTGCTGCACACGCTGAACGGTTCGGGTCTGGCGGTGGGCCGCACGCTTGTCGCCGTGCTGGAGAATTTTCAGAATGCCGATGGTTCTGTCACGGTGCCTGCGGCGTTACGTCCGTACCTGGGTGGCATCGAGCGTCTGGAAGTGCCGGCGGCCTGAGTGTTCGATCGATGCTGCGCTGACGCCGCAGTGCATGGCCAGGCGCCTGGGCGAACTTTTTGGGCGCGGGGGCTTGGCAAATTCAAATCAGCTGTTTTATAATCTTTTTCTCCCAAGCAACGACCCGCTTGAACTGGCGAAGCAGTCATCCCGCAATACAGACTGTGAGCTAGTAGACCCCGGAAAGGTGGCAGAGTGGTCGAATGCGCTGGACTCGAAATCCAGTGTACCTTTAGGGGTACCGTGAGTTCGAATCTCACCCTTTCCGCCAAATTAAAAAGCCCCCGCAGAGCGAAAGTTCTGCGGGGGCTTTGCTTTTGCATTCTGCTCTGTGGTTGCTTTATCGAGCTTACGCTGCGCTGGGTCCGCAGCGCCAGGCCGCGTTCGCTTCTAACGCCTTTATCCGCTGCATCCATTTTCCCCTCCGCCGCGTAAATCCACTCAAGGACGCGCAACCGCCATACCCATTACTTTCCGCGCGTCGCTCGATCCGTTCAGAACAGGAGATGCGCGCATGATCCAACCCGCACCGACTTCACCCCTGCCGCGCGGCTCGCGGGTTGCGGTCATCGGCGCCGGTATTTCGGGTCTGGCGAGCGCGTACCTGCTGGCGCGCAACCATCAGGTCACGCTGTTCGAATCGGCGGGATACGCGGGCGGGCACACCAACACCGTCGACGTCACGCTCGGCGGCAGCACGCATCCCGTCGATACCGGCTTCCTGGTGTTCAACGATCGCACGTACCCGAACCTGGTCGCACTCTTCGACGAGCTCGGTGTGCGCGCGCATCCAAGCGAAATGACCTTCTCTGTCTCGCTCGACGAAGGCCGTCTGGAATGGGCCGGCACGAGCCTGAACACCGTGTTCGCGCAGCGCCGCAATCTCTTTTCGCCGACTTTCATCGGGATGCTGCGCGACATCATGCGTTTCAATGGCAGCGCGCAACGCAACCTCGAAATCGCGACGCAAACGCGTGCGTCGATGGGCGAACTCCTCACCGCGGGCGGCTACGGCGGCGCGTTCCAACGTCACTATCTGCTGCCGATGGCGGCTGCCATCTGGTCGAGCGCGACGTCGGACATTCTTGCGTTTCCGGCCACGACCTTCCTGCGCTTCTGCCTGAATCACGCGCTCCTGCAGGTGAATCATCGGCCGCAATGGAAGACCGTGGTCGGCGGCGGGCGGGAGTATGTGAAACGCATTGTGGGAAAACTCGACGATGTTCGTATCGGCTCGGCCGTGCGCGCCGTGCGTCGTGACGAACAGGGTGTCGATGTGATGACCGACGACGGCACGCAGCGCTTCGATGCGATCGTGCTCGCAACGCACGCGCCCACTTCGCTGAGTCTGCTTGCCGACATCGATCCGGATGAGCGCAGCGTTCTGAGCGCCGTGCGCTACCAGCCGAACGTCGCCGTGTTGCATACGGATACGAAACTGCTGCCGCGTCGTCAGCGTGTGTGGTCTGCCTGGAACTATCTGGGCAGCCGCGGCATCGACGGCACGAATCCGGTGTGCGTCAGCTATCTCGTCAACCAGCTGCAGCCGTTGCCATTCCGGACGCCGCTCGTCGTCACGCTGAATCCGGTCACGCAGCCCGCTTCGGGCACCGAACTGCGCCGTTTCGTGTATGACCACCCGCTGTTCGATCTCGCCGCGATCGATGCGCAGCATCGCCTGCCGTCGCTGCAAGGAAAGCGCCGCACGTGGTTTGCGGGCGCGTGGACGGGCTACGGATTTCATGAAGACGGGCTGAAATCCGCGCTGCGTGTTGCCGCCGACTTCGACTCGTCGCCGGCGTGGGCGAAGCTATGAATCGCCGACATGTCGACCCAGGCGCCCGGTATATTCACGAGAGCACGGGCAAGGGCAAGCGCGCGGACACTCACGAGGCCGACGTCGAAAGCAGCAGCAGCGACACGCCGCCAGCATGGCTGCTGACCGGCAAGGTGATGCACGAACGCTTGCGCCCTACGCATCACCGGTTCATTTATCCGGTGTTCTATGTGCGCGTCGACCTGGACAGGCTGGCGTCGCTGCAAAGCCGTTGGTTCGGCGTCGACCGCTGGCGTCCGTTGAGCCTGCATCGACGCGACCACGGCCCGCGCGACGGCAGCGATCTCGCTGCCTGGATGCGCACGCAACTATCGGCAGCCGGCATCACGCAGGCAGACGGCAAGATCTGGCTGCAGGCGTTTCCACGCGTGTTCGGCTACGCGTTCAACCCGGTCAGCTTCTGGTTTTGCTACGACCGGAACGGCCGTTTGCGTGCGTTGCTCGCCGAGGTGCGCAACACGTTCGGTGATCGTCACAGCTATCTTCTGAGCGCGCCTGGCCACCAGCCGATCCTCCGCGACACCCCGCTCACGTGCAGAAAGGTGCTGCACGTTTCGCCGTTCTGCCGGGTGGAGGGTGACTATGCATTCGGCGTCGCGGAAGCGCCTGGCAGCACGACTGTCTCAATCGACTACCACGACGCCAACGGGCTGCTGATTCGCACCGCGCTTGGCGGCCGCCTCGCGCCGCTGACCCGCACGACGGCGCTCGCCGCGCTGATCCGCCAACCGCTTCTGACGGTCGGCGTGGTTGCTAGGATTCATTGGCAGGCGTTGCGGCTGGCCTGCAAGAAGACGCCGTTCTACGGCAAGCACCCCCCGCCGGAGCGTGGCGCCGACGCGTCCACCGCACCCCCCGCAGCCGGCCGGCCGACCACCGCTGCGCAGACCATTTCGCCGGATTGAGGAGATTCAGCCATGGCGCTTTCAAGAACCCTGAGCGGGCAACAGACCGCGCCCGCGTCAGGCCGTCTGTTTCTATCTTTGCTCGAACGGATTCGTATCGGCCATCTGGTGCTGATTACGCCAGACGGTCAACAGCGCGTGTTCGGTGACCCGCATGCTGCGCCCGGTGCGCGTCTGGAGTTGCGCGACTGGCGCGCGTGCGGCGCGATCCTGCGTAAGGGCGACATCGGTTTTGCGGATGCATGGCGCTCGTTCTGGGTCGATACGCCAGATCTGGCCGCGTTGCTGCGTGTCGCGATCCGCAACGAACGCGCGCTGCAACGCACGGTGTACGGCGGCTGGCTCGCGCAACTCTGGTATGGATTGCGCCACAAGCTGCGACCGAATACCCGCTCGGGCAGCCGCCGCAACATTCACGCGCACTACGACATCGGGAACGCGTTCTACTCGCAGTGGCTCGATCCGACATTCACCTATTCGAGCGCGGTGTTCGACGGCAACTTCGATCAGCCGCTCGAAGACGCCCAGCACGCGAAATACCAGCGCATTATCGATACGCTCGGTTTGCGCGCGGGGATGCGGGTGCTCGAAATCGGCTGCGGGTGGGGCGGTTTTGCGATGCATGCGGCGCGGCAGGGCATCCACGTGCATGGCGTGACGATCTCGCCGGCGCAACTCGAATTCGCGCGGACGCGCATCACGCACGCAGGTCTGGACGAGCGCGTGCAACTCGAATTGCGGGACTATCGCACGTTGACGGGTCAGTACGACGGCATCGTCTCGATCGAAATGTTCGAAGCGGTCGGCGAAAAATTCTGGCCGACGTATTTCCGCATTCTGCGCGAACGTCTGCTGCCGGGCGCGCGCGCTGTCGTGCAAACCATCACGATCGACGAGCCGCACTTCGCCGCGTATCGCGCGACAAGCGATTTCATCCGCGAGTTCATTTTCCCTGGCGGCATGCTGCCGAGCCCGGAGCGTTTCACCGCGGCGGCGCGGCAGGGCAAGCTGACGGCGCAGACGTCGCTCGCGTTCGGCCGCGACTATGCGGAGACCTTGCGCCGCTGGCGCAGCGCGTTCGAGTCGCAACTCGACACGATCCGCACGCAAGGCTTCGACGAAATTTTCGTGCGCACATGGCGTCTCTATCTGGCTTACTGCGAAGCGGGTTTCGACGAAGGCCGCACGGATGTCATGCAGTTCGTGCTCGCAGCGGCGCAATGACATGCGCGCGCTCGCGGTGGTCTTGCTCGCGTTGTGGAGCAGCGTCGCATGCGCCGACTGGCGCGACGACGTGCAGTCCGCGAAGCTGGTCGGCGAGGGCGAGTTCAGCGTGCTCGGCTTCCGGCTGTATCGCGCGCAGATGTGGAGCGAGCGCGTGCCGGTCGATTACGACGAGCGCTTCGCGCTGCATATCGTCTACACGCGCGGCATCGGGCGCGAGCGGCTGGCGGACACCGGCATCAGCGAAATCAAACGGCTGGCGGCAACGCCGATTCCCGCTGACACCCTCGAGCGCTGGCGCGCGGACATGCTACAGGCATTCACCGACGTCGGACCCGGCGATCAGCTGAGCGCGGTCTATCTGCCGGAGAAGGGCGTGCGGTTCTATGCAGGCGATCGCATGACCGGCGAATTCGACGACCCCGCTTTCGCGCGCGCGTTTTTCGGCATCTGGCTCGATCCGTCGACGCGCGCACCCAGGTTGCGCAAGCAACTACTCGGCATGGAGCCGTGACGCGCGGCGCACATTGCGCACATCGCGCACCTCAGTCGGTCTGACCGATCCCGCGTTGCTGCGCGCACCGGGTGTCTACGTGGTTCGCAGGGTTTGCCGCGTTCACCGCACAAGGCGCCATGTCGGCTGTTGCGCGACGGCGCATCTGATACACGTTGTCCGGCGCGCCGGCAGACGAGGACCGGGCCGGCAATGGCTGCCTGTCGCCATCACGCTTCAGTTGGTCATTGATAAATGCGCTGGTATCGTCGAGCACCGGCGCGAAGCCGCGCAGCGGCGCCGCCATTGCGCCGACCAGCAGCGCGTGTCCGACGTGCGGGTAGTGTTTCACCTTCACGCTGTCGCCGGCGGCACGCGCCTTCGCCGCGAGTCGGTCGGTATTGCCGGGGTCGACGGTGGTATCGCGCTGTCCCGCCGCAAGGAACATGGGCGGCTCGTCGCCTTCGACGAAATTGATCGGCTGACTCGCCGCCCGTACCGCGGGCGGGAAAATCTCTTCGAGCGTCGCGTCCTGCAGCGGCAGAAAATCGTACGGGCCGGCAAGTCCGATCACGCCGCTGATATCGCGCTTGCTCATCTGCTGGGCGGCCAGATAGCGGCCGTCGGTCGCGAGCAGCATCGCGATATGCGCGCCCGCCGAATGACCCATCAGGAAGATACGCGACGGATCGCCGCCGAACTCGGCCGCATGATCGCGTGCCCAACGCACGGCTGCTGCGGCGTCGTCGACAAAACCCGGAAACGCGGTGTCCGGCCATGTGCGGTAATCGGGCACCACGGTCACATAACCGCGCGACGCAAGCGCCGCGCCGACGAACAGATAGTTCGCACGCGAGCCGTTCTGCCAGCTGCCGCCGTAGAAGAACACCACGACAGGGTGACCGTGCGTGTCCGGCTGCGGCGCGCTCGCAGCGGTCGGCACGTACACGTCGAGCTTCTGCCGACTTGCGCGGCCGTACGCGAGACTGTCTTGTGCCTTGAAGGCCTTGTGCGACACGGCGGCGTTCAGCACGGTGGCGGCGCTGCAACCGCCGAGGGCGGCGAGCGCAAGCGCGGCGGTCAGTTTGAGCAGGCGTCGGGGCATGGGGCGGCTTTGTCCGGAAAAATTCGTTCGAACAATGTACGCGACGGCCCTCTGTCTGGATGCAGACGCCAGCCTCCAGTCCTAAGCTTCAACCCGCATGGAACGGTGGCTACGGTGAGAGCCCGGCGATCTGCAACAGCAGAATCAGATTCAGCGCGAGCACGGCGATGGTGCCGAACACTGCCGCGAACGTCGTGACGCGGCGGTTCCGGTAGCGGCCCATCAGATCGCCGCGCGACGTGAACCACACGAGCGCGATCATCGGCACCGGCAATGCGATGGAGAGCACGACCTGGCTTAGCACCAGCGCGCGCGTGGCATCCACGCCGCACGCGACGACCACGAAGGCCGGCACCATGGTGATCAGGCGACGCGCCCACACAGGCAGGTGAAAGCCGACGAATCCCTGCATGATAATCTGGCCGGCCATCGTGCCGACGACCGAACTCGACACGCCGGACGCGATCAGCGCAGCGAGGAACAGGCCCGCGGCCGCGCCGCCGAGCAGCGGCGTGAGCGTTCGCCAGGCGGTCTCGATCGTGGCGATTTCTGGATGCCCTGCATGAAACGCGCTCGACGCCATGATGACCATCGCCATATTGATGAGTCCGGCGACGCCGAGTGCGGCCACCACTTCGATATTCGAAAAGCGCAGCAATTGGGCGCGCTCGCGTTCGTCGCGCGGCTTCACACGATTCTGCGTGAGGCCCGAGTGCAAGAACAGCACATGCGGCATCACGGTCGCGCCGATTATGCCGACGGAGATCGTCAGCGCGTTGCTGTCGGGCATGCTGGGTATGAACGTATGCCTGACGACCGACGGCCAGTGCACAGGCGCGATCAGCAGCTCGGCGAGATACGACAGACCGATCACGCCGACAAGTGCCGCAATCGCCAGTTCGAGCGGCCTGAAGCCGCGCTTTTCGAATTGCAGCAGACCGTACGTGACGGCTGCGGTGATGACCATGCTCGGCATCATCGGTAGATGCGTGAGCAACGATACGCCGATTGCGCCGCCGACGAATTCCGCGAGGTCCGTTGCCATCGCTGCAATCTCGCTGATGCCCCACATCGCGATCACACAGCGGCGCGGTAACGCGAAGCGGCACAGTTCGGCCAGATTGCGGCCGGTCACGAGCCCCAGTTTCGCCGATAGCGACTGGAACAGCATCGCCACGACATTCGCCACGGCCACCACCCACAGCAGCGTGTAGCCGTAACCCGCGCCCGCCTGAATGTTGGTCGCGAAGTTGCCGGGGTCCATATAGGCGATCGACGCGACCACCGCCGGTCCGATGAACGGCAACCAGGCACGCACTCCGCGCCGCCGGCCCGCCAGCGTCTCGCGGATGTCGAAGCAGGTCTGCTCGGTCAGGGTCGACGGCGCGGCGCTCGGGATGGTCGCTTCGTTCATGGCTCCTCCTGTACGTCGTCAAACGGTCGGGACAATCCACGCGGTTGCGCGGCGCCGGCCAACGGGGTGAGCGCGATCGTCATCGCGGTCATCCGTTGCCGGTCCGCTCAGGTTCAGCAATTTGCGTGCTTCCTCGCCGGGTTCAGGCGCTCATATTGAGTGTGCCATTCACGCCGTTCGGGAAGAAGCCGCCTTTGGTCGCCGCTGAACTCGTCAGATAGACGATGTTGAGGACGTTCCCATAGCCGCGGCTGAAGGCGAGCCCATTGCTGTCGAGCGGCACGATATTCGACGTGCCCGCCGTCGCGCCGGTGATGCCCTGATCGTCATGGCCGTTGTTATCGAGGCTGTCGCGCGCGGCAGAAATCGCGTTGGCGGCGGTCACGAGACTCGTCATGTCGATGCCTTTCGAGTACAGCACCGTGCGCACGAGGCCCGCGTGGTAAGCCTCGGCCGCAAGAATGCCGGCGGCGGCTTCCAGAAAGGTCTTGTTCGTGATGAGCGGCGAAGCGCCCTTATAAGCCGTTACGCCGACGTCCTCGAAGATGAACGCACCGAGCAGAAAGCTGTTGTCGTCCGCGTACGGATTGAAGGCCGCGCCCGCGCCCACGAGTCCTGCCGCGCGTGCTGCGTTCGAGAATGCGCCGTTCGGATTGGTGCCGCCAATGTCGATTGCGGGCATCGCCACGGCCGACGAACCCAACGCGCTACGCAGGAATGCTACGTGTTCGCGCTCGTCGTTGGCGATCTCGTTTGCGTAGGCTTTGACGACCGGATCCTGGAAAGGGACCTGCGTGCCCGGAATCACCGCGCCTTGCGTGCCGACGCCGGCTGTCATGCTGGCCGGCAGGCCTGCGCCCGTCGTCGCATACGTATAGAACTGCGATTCGAGATACTCGAGATTCAACGCGAAGTTCAGGATTTCCGCGTCGGTGGGTGCGCTCGCGGCTGACACGCTTGAGCCGGAACCGCCGCCGCATGCGCTAATCAGCGTGCCGCCGACCAGACCCAGGCCCAGGCCGCCGGCGTTGCGGAAAAATTGCCTGCGCTGCAGGCGGCGTTCCGTGCGACGGTCGAATGCATCGATAAGTTGTGCAGATTGATTGCTGGATTCCGACATGGCGATGCTCCTCAAATGGTTCGCTGCCAATGCCGCGGACTTGCGACGCACATGCGCGCACTTACTGCTGCTCACGCTTGCAGGACGCAAATCGCGGACGCAAAGAGGCCTCCGTTCTTCTGAGAAGAACTAAATGTCCGGCACGGAAGAAGCGAGTCCTCAAGCGCCTTTACGGAGCAAATCGGCCGCTAGATGCAAACCTCACAAAACATTTCTGTGTGCGTTTGCAGCATGCGGGAGTTGCGCCTGTGTCGGGTCGGTCGTCGTTCCGGTCGCGTTCCGGTCGCCTTCCGGTCGCGTTCCGGTCGTTATGACCACCATGCGTCATGACGCGGGCCGTTCCGGCATGCGTAGCCCGTTTCGCGGAGGCCGGGCGGCGTTCCTCTGTACAATTGGCCGATTGACACCGGGCGCCGCCAGCTGCGCGCACGGCCGATGCTCGCGCGGCCCGAAGCCGCCTGCGCCGCTTCCTTTGAACATCGAATCGATTCGACTCACTCCACGAATTCATGGCCATTACCTACAAGACTCCCGAGGACATCGCCAGGCTGCGCATTTCCGGTCGCCTCGCGGCCGACGTACTGGCGATGATCGGCGAACACGTCAAGGCCGGCGTGTCCACCGAAGAGCTGGACGCGCTGTGTCACGACTACATCGTCAATACGCAGAAAGCGGTCCCGGCGAATGTCGGCTATCTGGGTTTTCCAAAGACGGTCTGCACGTCGGTCAACCAGGTCGTCTGCCACGGCATCCCGAATCGTGCAGAGGTGCTGAAAGACGGCGACATCATCAACATCGACGTCGCGATCATCAAGGACGGCTATTTCGGAGACACGAGCCGCATGTATTGCGTGGGCCAGCCGAGCACGGTGGCGCGCCAGCTGATCGACACCACGTATGAGGCGATGCTCGCGGGCATTCGCGAGGTCAAACCCGGCGCGACGCTCGGCGACGTGGGTTATGCGATCCAGAAGATCGCCCAGCGCGAGGGCTTTTCGATCGTGCGCGACTATTGCGGGCATGGCATCGGCAAGGTCTACCACGAAGATCCGCAGGTGTTGCACTATGGCCAGCCGGGGCAGGGGCTGCGTCTTAAGCCGGGCATGGTCTTCACGATCGAGCCCATGATCAACGCCGGGCGCGCGGGCACCACCGTGATGCGCGACGGCTGGACCGTGGTCACCAAAGATCGTTCGCTGTCGGCGCAATGGGAGCACATGATCGCCGTGACCGAAGACGGCTATGAACTGCTGACCCCGTGGCCGGACGGCACGGGCCACTACGAAGTCCCCTGAAGCACGCGCGTTGAGCGGCCGCGCGGGTGGGCGGCTGCCGGGCGCGTGAAATGCTGGAGAGTTCTGTGTGTGTCTCGTGCTTGGAACTCGCGTGTGAGCATGGCTTCGGCAAGAATGATTTGACTCTCACGCCCGTTCGGTTAAAGCTACGCCTTAGTGTTTCAAGGGGTTTTCGTCTGCATGAGTCCGTCATTGACCGTTCGCCGCATCGCCGCTGATCAAGGCGCCGTTTTTCGCGAACTCCGCACAGCGTCGCTGCGAGAGGCACCTTATGCCTTCGGCGCGACGCTCGAAGACGCGTTGTCGGCGGATGCCGCCAGTTTTGATGCCACCGCTGCCGCGCACGCGGTGTCGTTGGACGCCACCACGTTCATCCTTTACACCGAAGGCCATCCTGCCGGACTGATCGAAGCGCATTTCGACGACAGCGACGCGCGCCGTGCATTCGTCGGCGAACTGTGGGTCGCGCCGGCCGTGCGTCATCTGCGCGGCGGAGAGTTGCTGGTCGACACGGCGTCCGGTTGGCTCGCGGGCGAAGGCGCGATGGAAATCTACGCATGGGTCGCCGACGCGAACCGCAACGCCATGCGTTTTTACGAAGCGCTCGGCTTCGGTCCGACCGGCGAGCATCGCCGGGTCGCGCGCGCACCCGAGCAGGCTGAAAGTCTGCTGGTGCGCCACGTGCCCACTACGTCCCAGGTATTCCAGCAGTGACTCCGCGAGCGGCGCGACGGTCTGCCGCTCGAATCCCATCCGCGTCTGCACAGCGTTCGTGGCCAATACAGGGTCAGCGCGCGGTCCCGATCGCGCTCTTGCGTTCCGCGCGCTCGTGATGGCCCGTTTCCCGGCAAAAAAACTGGCCGCGCGCGTCGACGCCTGTAAAATACGCAAAATTTTTTGCCGAACGTTATGTCGCCCAAGAAATCGCCCTTTTTCGAACTCCGCAGCGGCTCTGTCGACACGCTTCTATTCGTGGTCAAGACAACCGACCTCGAAGCCATGCGAGCCGAGTTGACCCGGCGCTTCGAGGCGACCCCTGAATTTTTCGCGAACGACGTCGTCGCGATCGACGTGCGCCGACTCGCCGGGAGCGAAAGCGTGCCGCTCGCCGACATCGCGCAACTGCTCGACAGCGTGCGCATGCGTCCGGTCGGCGTAGTGGCGAATGCAGAGCAGTCGTGGGCGGCCGAGTCCGCGTTGCCGCTGCTCGAAGCGCGCGACCGTCGCGGCGCCGCACCCAGACCCGCGGACGAAGACAGCGCAAGCGCCGCGTCGCCGGCTGTCACGGCGGCCACGGCCACGCCGCCTGCCGATCTCTTCGAGGCCGCCGGGTTCGCGCCCGAAAACGGCACGCCGGCCAGCGCGGCGGCGGTCGAACCCGCGCCTGCCGCCGAGCCCGTGAAGCTCGCAACGTCGTCGCAAACCATGGTGGTCGACAAGCCGTTGCGCTCCGGCCAGCGTATCTACGCAAAGGGCGATCTCGTCGTGCTGGGGCTCGTGAGCTACGGCGCCGAAGTGATCGCGGAAGGCAACATCCATATTTACGCGCCGCTGCGCGGCCGGGCATTGGCCGGCGTGCAGGGCAACCACGACGCGCGCATTTTCTGCACGTGTCTCGAGCCGGAACTGATCTCGATCGCGGGCATTTACCGTACGACCGAAAACCCGCTGCCGTCCGACGTGCTCGGCAAGCCGGTGCAGATCTGGCTCGAAGAAGAAAAGCTGATGATTGAACCGCTGCGGCTCACGTGACCGGCGTGAAGCGCGCGTGGCGCCGACCACTGGCGGCGCGCCGCGTTTTCACTGCAGATCGGGCTGCACAAAATTGACGAATTTGACGAACACAAGGTAAGGGTAATGGCAAAAATCATTGTGGTGACTTCGGGCAAGGGTGGCGTGGGCAAGACGACCACGAGCGCGAGTTTTGCATCGGCCCTCGCGTTACGGGGCCACAAAACCGCCGTGATCGACTTCGACGTCGGCCTGCGTAACCTCGACCTCATCATGGGTTGTGAGCGCCGGGTGGTGTACGACCTGATCAACGTGATCCAGGGCGAAGCCAACCTGAACCAGGCGCTGATCAAGGACAAGAAGTGCGAGAACCTGTTCATCCTGCCGGCCTCGCAAACGCGTGACAAAGACGCGCTGACCATGGAAGGCGTCGAGAAGGTCATCAACGACCTGATCGCGATGGACTTCGAATACATCGTTTGCGATTCGCCGGCCGGTATCGAATCGGGCGCGCTGCTCGCCATGCATTTCGCCGACGAAGCACTGATCGTCACGAACCCGGAAGTGTCGTCGGTGCGCGACTCGGACCGGATCCTCGGCATTCTGTCGTCCAAGACGAAGCGTGCGATCGAGAGCAAGGAGCCGATCAAGGAGCACCTGCTGATCACGCGCTACAACCCGAAGCGTGTGAGCGAAGGCGAGATGCTGTCGCTGACCGACATCCAGGAAATCCTGCGCATCGATCTGATCGGCGTGATTCCCGAGTCGGAAGCGGTATTGCATGCGTCGAACCAGGGCCTGCCGGCCGTGCATCTCGACGGCACCGACGTGGCCGAAGCCTACAAGGATGTCGTGTCGCGTTTCCTCGGCGAGCAGAAGTCGCTTCGCTTTACCGATTACCAGAAGCCCGGGCTGCTGCAGCGCCTCTTCGGCACCAAGTAAGGGGAGCGCACGTCATGTCGATTCTTTCGTTTTTGCTGGGCGAGAAGAAGAAATCCGCGTCGGTGGCGAAGGAACGTTTGCAGCTGATCATCGCGCACGAGCGCGCCGGCGGCCACGCGCCCGCCGATTATCTGCCTGCGTTGCAACGTGAACTGGTGGCCGTGATTTCGAAGTACGTGAAGATTTCCGATGACGATATCCGCGTGAGTCTCGAACGCCAGGACGACCTCGAAGTGCTCGAGGTCAAGATCGAGATACCGCAAGCCTGATCTACGGCGAGTCGTCGCGTCAGTTGGCCCGATGATGCCCGCCTGATTGTTCGCGGCTCCGAGCCGTCCCGTTCGAGGGCGAGTCGGAGCCGCGCACGTTTTCCATCGCCTGACCATCCTCTTCCTCGCGTTCGCCGGTGCACTTCTCCGTGCAGGGCGGCATGCCGAAATAATCCGTTGCACTTGCGCGTATGCCGTTACACGGCCGCGGTCAGCGGGTTTCGTCCCTCGAGCATTAAACGGGTAACGCCGCATGCGGTGTCCATCCAGAGAGGGAAAAAATGAACAAGACTTTTCGTTTGCTGATTGCCCACGCCGTTCTGATCGCAGCGGGTGCTTCTGCGGTTGCGTCCGCTAGCGCGGCCGAAGTCGTGGTGATCGCGCCGTCGGCGCCGCCGCCGGTGCGCTACGAGGCAGTGCCCGCAGCGCGTGTCGGTTATGTGTGGGATCACGGTCACTGGCGTTGGGATCATGGCCGTTATGTATGGGTCGCGGGTCACTGGCAGGCCGAGCGGGTTGGCTATCACTGGGTGCCCGGTCACTGGGTCGCGCACGGCCCGAACTATCACTGGGTCGAAGGTCACTGGGCTTGACGCCCTGGGTGCCTCATGAAAAAGAATCTGTTTCTGATCGCCGTACTGGCGCTCGTGCTGACCGGATGCGTGGTCGTGCCCGGACGACCACTTTATCTGCGCGCACCGGCGGTCGTGGTCTATTGACGACAAGGTCCGTGCGCCGTGCCATCAGCGAAACCGCGCTTGCCGAACCAGCGTGGGAGCGTGACGGACGGCGCGCGGATTGTTATAAGCACCTGCTGTGTAACGCATCGTATTATTGACAGGCCCGGCGATGTGCCGTGTCGGATTAGGCTTATTCGATACGTCGGCTAAAATAACGTGATGTTCGAACACATCACGGGTTATCAATGAAGCGAGTCCTTATCGTCAAGGTCACGTCACTCGGCGATATCGTGCAGGCGCTTCCGGTCGTCGCCGATATCAAACGCGCTTTTCCGGGCGTCGAGGTGGACTGGGCTGCCGACGAGGCATTCGCCGAAGTCGCAACCTGGAGCCGCAGCGTGGACCGCGTGCTGTGCGCGCCGTTGCGCCGTTTCAAGAAAGCGCGCCGCTGGGCCGATTTCAAGGCGATCGCAGCTTCCATCGCGGAACTTCGCGCCTATCGCTACGATTTCATCATCGACATTCATGGCGTGTACAAGAGCGCGATCATCGCGTTTCTCGCACGCTCGTCGCGCCGCATTGGCTATCAGTCGCAGGATCTGGGCGAGCGCGGCGCCGCGTTTGCCTACACCGGCCGTTTCGGTCCGCGTCCGCAATGCAATGCATGGCACGGCATGCGCATCAGCGCGGGCGAAGCGCTCGGCTACGAGGTGCAAGGGCCGGCTGTCTACAACCTGCGTTTGCCGGAGCCGGACAGCAAGCCGTTTGCCGACATGGCCGCGCCAGTCGCTGCGCTCTTTCACGCAACGTCTAAAGACGACAAGAAGTGGCCGGTGCCGCATTGGATCGCCGTCGGGCGCGAGCTGGCGCAGCGCGGTTTCCACGTCGTGCTGCCGTGGGGTTCCGAAGGCGAGCGCGCCGAAGCTGCGCAGATTGCGTCGCAGGTGCCTGGCGCGGCCGTGCTGCCGAGAATGAGCGTGACCGAAATCGCGCAGATGATCGACGCCTGTTCACTGGTGGTCGGCACGGATACCGGCTTTGTCCATCTTGCTCATGCGCTGCAAAAGCGCACGGTGATGATTTTCGTCGCCACGTCGCCGTCTCATTGCGGCATCGAGGCGCCGTTCCGTTCCGTATCCATCGGCGACGGTCAGTCCGTACCGCCCGTCAGCGCCGCGCTGGAAGCCATCGATTACGTCCACTCCGGCGAGTTGCAGCCGTTTGCGCTGACCCACGGTTCAGCCGCCTGAACGTCTGAATCCGCTGCGCCGTGCGCAATCGTTTGCGCACAAGAAAAGAGGCGCGACGCCGCAGTGAGCCCGGTTAAGAGCGCTGCCACGTAACGCCTCCGAAAAACGCCCGCGTCGGGGAACTACGGGCGGAGAGGAATCGGTACGGCTGACATTCAGCGTAAAGCGTACGCGTGCTGCATTACACGCCTGTTAATTGTGTCGCTTTTGGTTGAGTGCCTTGCTGTCCAGATAGGCACTCGTGGGTGTCTTTCTGGTGTTGCGCAGCACTCCCGTTTGCGACGGGATTCGCATTCAATCAAGACCGGCAATCGGCTCGACGGGCCCTGTCGCCGCCGCCGGCGCGGCGCATACAACCAGTGACGGTGCCTAACGCAGTATAGGCGGTGTTTTGTCGCGCGATAGGCCGGCTATCTCGCGGAACGATGTCGTACGACGCGATCATGTAACACCTTCGTGATCTTCCCTTACAAATCGCAACGCTTGCGGGACGTGCCGTCGTGTTCAATCGAGTCATTCGGGATTTCGGCTCGAATGATTCTGACTCGACGGAGAACAACCATGAAACGCGTAATTCTGAGCCTGATCGCAGGCACGCTACTGGCAACGGCGCTAGGCGGCTGCATCGTCGCGCCGGCACCCGGCTACTATGGCGGAGGCGGCTACTACCATCACGGCGGGTACTACTACCGCTGAGGACCGTCGCGGGAGCGTGGCGCACTGGCATTCATGCGTCACACTCTCGCCTGGAACGACTGTGCGGCTCAGGCCAGCAGCATTTCAAAGGCGACCACCGCGGCAATAGCCGCGGCGTTCGCCGCCAGCGCTTCCACGACAATCCCTTTCCATGTCGCCGGACGAAAGCGCAGTGCCAGCAGCAGCGAACACAGCAGCGCCAGCGCGATGATCACGACGATATCCGCGTTGTGAAGATGAAGGTTCATCCAGTGCCTCCCGCTCGCCTAAGGGTGATTGGAATCGAGTATAGGCATGTCAAAAAGACGCGCAAGGCAGGGAATTTACTCAGGAATGCTCGTCAAACTCCCCGATTCAACAGAAAGGCTCTGGAAAGCAGCGGCGTTTCACATCAGACGGGTATCGCGCGTTTCCCGCATGCACAGCACCCCGATCATGCTGACGGCCGCGGCAATCGACACGTACGCGCCGACATACGGCAGGCCGCCGCGTGCGGCGAGCACCTGAGCGATATACGGCGCGACCGACGCGCCCAGAATGCCGCCGACGTTATACGCCACGCCCGCGCCGGTATAGCGCACGTTAGTCGGGAACAACTCCGGCAGCAGCGCGCCCATTGGCGCGAAGGTCACGCCCATCAGGAAGAGTTCGATTACGAGGAACAGCAGCACTTGCGGGGTCTGTCCGCTGCCGAGGAGCGGCGCCATCGTGAAGCCGGACAGGATCGCCGCGATGATCCCGACGATCAGCACCGGCTTGCGGCCGAAGCGGTCGCTGGCCCACGCCGACAGCGGCGTCGCCAGCGCCATGAACACGACGGCGATACACAGCAGACCGAGGAACGTCGGACGCGGGATATGCAGCACGGAAACGCCGTATGACAGCGAGAAGGTCGTCGCGTTGTAGAACAGCGTGTAGCAGACCACCATCGCGAGCGCGCCGAGCAGCGTGGGCAATCCGTGTTGTGAGAGCAGCGTGGCGATCGGCACCTTCACACGTTCCTGGCGTTCGATCGCCGCCTTGAACGCCGGCGTTTCGGCGATTTTCAGCCGCACGTACAAACCGAGCGCGACCAGCACCGAGCTGACGAGGAACGGCACGCGCCAGCCCCAGGTGCGGAACTGGTCTTCGCTCAGCGAGACGGCCAGCGCGAAGAACAGGCCGTTCGAGGCCAGAAAGCCGATCGACGGTCCAAGCTGCGGGAACATGCCGAACCAGCCGCGCTTGCCGGCGGGCGCGTTTTCGGTGGCGAGCAGCGCCGCGCCGCCCCATTCGCCGCCGAGCCCGATCCCCTGTCCGAAGCGCAGCACGCACAGGAGGATCGGCGCGAGGCTGCCGATCGAGTCATAGCCGGGTACGAAGCCGATCAGTGTGGTGGATAGGCCCATGACCAGCAGCGACGCGACCAGTGTCGATTTGCGGCCAATCCGGTCGCCGAAGTGGCCAAACAGAAATGAGCCGATCGGCCGCGCGATGAACGCGATGCCGAACGTGACGAATGCCGACAGCGCTTGCGCGGTCGCCGAGCCATGCGGGAAAAAAACCGGACCGATGACGAGCGCCGCGGCGGTCGCGTAGACATAAAAGTCGTAAAACTCGATCGCGGTGCCGATGAAGCTTGCGAAGATGATCCGCGCGCTGCTGTTTTGTCCGGCCGCGTTGGGCTGGGCCGCGGAAATCGGCGAAGTGGACATGCAGGGTCTCCAATATGTCGTGAAGCCGTCGGCGGCACGCGTCGGTTCTGTTCCGGCGCGCGCCTGACTGGCGCTTTGTTCGAGGTCGTGCGCGGGAGCGCGTGTCGTGGACGCGGGTGACGCCACGCGTGGCGCAAGCAACGAAGCAACAGCTTACAACGGCAGCCGGGCGCAATCGCACGCGAAAACGGTCGTACCAGGGCAATAACCAGGCGGGCTGATTCGATCAGCCGAGGGTGAAGCGCCCTTACTCAGGCCGGTCGGCATGACGCGTGCATTGGACCGATGCGACCACCGCGACAGCGGGTGTCGGCTCGCAGCCGTCAATCAAGCGTGCTTCGTGCTTCGTGCATCAGGCAGACACCACTCGCGGGTGGCGCGGCGGCATGTGCAATCGGGCTCGGGCCAGGCCGGCGGGTGAGCCGGCGGGGAGAGCCATGCCGGGAGGCTCCGGCGCAAGGAATCCGAAAATTATAGCGAGCGCGGCGTTGACGCGGCAAGACGCGTCGAGCCGCCGGGCCGCGATACTCATTTGCAGCAGTTTGAGCCGCCGATCATTTGTCTAGTCGATGGTCTGCGACTGTGGCGACGCCAGTTCGCGTAACTGGAACTTGCCGTCGTCGTTAAAAAGCCAGTCCTCGAACAGTTCGAGCTGGCCGCGCCCGTTGAGCAGTTTGCCGGGCGGCAGCGGCAGCGGCGACGCACGCCGCAGACTGGCGAGCGCGGTGCCCTCGGCTTCGTCGTCGCCATTCGTGCGATAGACCGACGATTGCAGCACGCGCCCGTTGCGGTCTACGGTGAACGACACGACGACCAGTGAGCGCAACATCGCTTGCGGTGTGCCGCGCAACACATAAGACGGATTACGTTCGACGATGCGTCGCGCGACGGCGTCGCGATACTGATCGAGCGTTACGCTGCTCACGGCGGCGGCGGGCGTCGGTGCCGAAGCATGCGGCGGTGGCGTAATGGTGCAGCCGCTCACGACGAGCGCGCAAGCCGCCGCGCAGGTCACCGCCCGCGCAACGTTGCACAGCGACGTGCGGCGCAAGCATGGAGCGCGAGTGGACCCGGCATGCTCGTGGTGACGCTGATCTGGGCGGATGGACATGGTTGAACCTGAAAGCTGAACGGAACCTGGGGCGAAACTCATTTGATGGTAGTCAAAAAGCGCCAGGTTTCAATCCGCGTTCGCCCGCAATGCGTACGCTTTTCCCGGTCGTGCGGGGCCTTGCATCGGTTCGTCATCGCGTGAAATATGAGCAGATTGGTATGCGGGCGAAACGCGCCTACACTGCATTGGCCTCTTTCGGGAGGCATCGGTGGAAGTCTTTCATTTGGCCCGCTTCGCGCGGGCTTTCTTTTGTCCAAAACGCTTGCGTACGCTTCCCCACGGTCAAAACAAAAAGGCGAACCCAATCACGGATTCGCCTTCTGCTTACACAGCCGCGAGCGCGCGACGCGCGCACGGCGCGGGACGTGGCATCACTTCAACGCTTCACGCGCGGCCCTGGCCGCAGCCAGCACCTGCTCGGGCGCCGTGCCGCCGGGGTGATTGCGGCTCGCCACCGATCCTTCCAGCGTGAGATACGAGAACACGTCCTCGCCGATCAGATGCGCGACATTCGGCAGTTCCTTGCGCATTTCTTCCAGCGACAGATCGGCGAGATCGCAGCCACGGTCGGCACAGATCCGCACGGCCAGTGCGACGGCTTCATGCGCGTCGCGAAACGGCAGGCCACGCTTGACGAGGTAGTCGGCCAGATCGGTTGCCGTGGAAAAGCCTTGCAGGGCGGCGTCGCGCATTGCCTGCGGCTTCACCGAAATGCCGGCCACCATTTCAGCGAAGATTCGCAGCGTGTCGGCCACGGTGTCGACCGTGTCGAACAGCGGCTCCTTGTCTTCCTGATTGTCCTTGTTGTACGCGAGCGGCTGACCTTTCATCAGCGTGAGCAACGCGATCAGGTGGCCGTTCACGCGACCGGTCTTGCCGCGCGCGAGTTCGGGCACGTCCGGGTTCTTCTTCTGCGGCATGATCGACGAACCGGTGCAGAAGCGATCCGCCAGATCGATGAAGCCGACGCGCGGGCTCATCCACAGCACGAGTTCTTCGGAGAAGCGCGAGATATGCGTCATCACGAGCGCCGCTGCCGCCGTGAATTCGATCGCGAAGTCGCGGTCGGAGACCGCGTCGAGCGAGTTCGCGCAGATGCCCTCGAAGCCGAGCGTCGTCGCGACCGCGTGACGGTCGATCGGGTAGCTCGTGCCGGCGAGCGCCGCTGCGCCGAGCGGCAGACGGTTCACGCGTTTGCGGCAATCGAGCATGCGCTCGGCGTCGCGCGAGAACATTTCGACGTAGGCGAGCAGGTGATGGCCGAACGTCACCGGCTGCGCCACCTGCAGATGCGTGAAGCCCGGCATGATGGTCGACGCGTTTTTCTCCGCCATGTCGAGGAGCGCCGTGCGCAGTGCTTTCAGCAGATCGACGATCCGGTCGATCTCGCCGCGCAGCCACAGACGAATGTCGGTGGCGACCTGGTCGTTGCGCGAGCGGCCCGTGTGCAGGCGCTTGCCCGCGTCGCCGATCAGCGCGGTCAGGCGCGCTTCGATGTTCAGATGGACGTCTTCCAGATCGAGCAGCCACTCGAACTCGCCGCGCTCGATTTCACCCTTGATCTGCGCCATGCCGCGCTGGATGGCGGCGAGGTCTTCGGCGGCGATGATCTTCTGCGCGGCCAGCATCGAGGCGTGCGCGAGCGACCCTTCGATATCGACGAGCGCCAGACGCTTGTCGAAGAAAACCGACGACGTGTAGCGTTTGACGAGTTCCGACATCGGCTCCGAGAAGCGAGCCGACCAGGCTTCGCCTTTTTTGTGCAGTTGGGACGTCATGGTGTTGGGCAGTTGAGCAGCGGTTGAGCAGCAATGAAGCGGCGGTTGAGTAGCCGAGTTCGGGCGATGAAGCGGCCGGCGGCGCGGGATGAATGCGCGACGCAAAGCATGCCGCTGAGGCGCGCAAAGACAGGGATTTTAACACCGGCGACGCGCGGCAAAAGCGCTGCTCGGCGCAGCCGCGTTGTCGTTGGCCTGCGCCGTCTGGCGTCGCGCCGGTGGCGTGCCGCGTGCTTCATGCCGCAAGCGCGGCGCGTCTCACTCCTGCACGAGCACCACCAGCTTCAGGTCCTCGCGATGCGCGGGCTTGAACGTGATCTGATCGTAGACGAGGCGGCCATCGCGCGGATGGTTGAATTCGCGCCGGCCGCCCTCCCGGCCGCCGACATCCTGCGACGCCCAGAAGCGCGCGAATGCATCGCTGGCGATGGTCAGCGCGTCGATCAGCGCGCGCGTCGGCGCGTCGTTCAGATGACGGATCGAGTCGGCGCGGAATTCGGCGGCAAGACGCCGCGCGCGCGTTTCCCAATCGACGATCAACGCGCGCGCCGCCGGCTCGGTGAAGGTATAGCGCAGCAGATTGCGGTCATGCGAGCCATCCAGCCAGCCGACGAACAGCCCGGCCGCCCGCTCGTTCCACGCGAGCGCATTCCACTGGCGGTCGAGCACGTAAGCCGGCGCATCCACGAGCTGCACGGTTTGCAGCAGCGTGGCGGGCGCGTCGGTGGCGGCCGGGTCGGGCTCCGCCGGATCGCGCTGGGCGGCCAGTTCGAACAGATACGCGCGTTCCGCTCGCGACAGTTGCAGCGCGACCGCTATGCGCGCCAGCGCGTCCGCCGATGCGGAGACCGGCCGTCCCTGTTCGATCCAGGTGTACCAGGTGGGACTCACGCCGCACAGTTGCGCGACTTCCTCGCGCCGTAGGCCGGGTGTGCGACGCCGCGGGCCCGGCGGCAAGCCGACCGCTTGCGGCGCAAGCCGTTCCCGGTGAGCCCGGATGAAGTCGCCGAGCGCACGGGCGGGCGTGGCTTCGAGCGGCGGCGGATTGTCGTGGCGGGACGGCGTGGTCATTCGATTCAGATGCGTAGCGGAAACAGTGAGTCGGCGCGCGGGCGGCGCGCACGCGTCCGGTCCTGGACGGGTGGTGCAACTAATACCAGAATAATTGCTTAACTTGTACTGGTACACGGCGGGCTCTATTGTAGCGGCTGAAATCGCTGCTGGAACGGCACAAAGCGCTTTGGCGCCATCGGCAGAACGACCCACCCGTCCACATTGGAGTATTCCCATGAAACACCACGATCAGGTCGCCGACGCATTCGGCTCGACCGCCGCCGCCTATCTGACGAGCCCGACCCACGCGAGCGGCGCCGACCTGCAGACGCTGGCGGAGGCGATTGCGGCGACGCCAGTCGTGGCGACGCCCGGCGTACCGACGCCCCGCGTACCGACGCCCCGCGTACCGACGCCCGGCGCAATCGTTCTCGATCTGGGCTGCGGCGCGGGCCACGCGAGCTTTGCGGTCGCGCCCTATGCTAAAGAAGTGGTCGCGTACGACATCGCGCCGCCGATGCTTGCCACCGTGCAAGCCGCCGCCAAGGAGCGCGGGCTCGCCAACATCCGCACCCAGCAGGGCGCCGCTGAATCGCTGCCGTTCGACGATCACTCGTTCGACTGGGTGATCAGCCGCATGAGCGCGCATCACTGGCACGACGTGCCGCTCGCGCTCGCCGAAGTGCGGCGCGTGCTGAAGCCGGGCGGCCGCGTGCTGTTCATCGACATTGCCGGAAACGAACATCCGCTGCTCGATACGCATCAGCAGGCGATTGAACTGCTGCGCGACGGCTCGCATATCCGCAACTACCGCGCCGACGAATGGCTTGCGCTTTTTACGGCCGCGGGATTCCGGGCATCGATTCGCGAGCGCTGGCGTATCGATATCGAGTTTGCGTCGTGGGTCGCGCGCATGCGCACGCCGGAACCGCATGTGGTTGCGATTCGCTCGCTGTGGGCGCATTCGCCGGATGAAGTGCGCGCCCGTTTCGATGTGCAGGAAGACGGCTCGTTCAAGCTCGACGCGCTGATGGTCGACGCGCAATGAGCCAGCAAGCAAGCCGGAAAGCAGTCCACATGTGATAAAGCCGGACGCGGATCAGCTGACCCGCGCCCGGCTTTTTATTGCAACGATCCGGCGAGCAGGCCGCCGCGCTCTTCGGTGCGCTTAGCCCGTATTGCGCAGGCCTGCCGCGATCCCGTTGATGCTCAGATGAATGCCGCGCCGCACCCGCGCGTTCGTATCGCCCGCGCGGTGGCGCTTGAGCAATTCCACCTGCAGGTGATTCAACGGATCCAGATACGGGAAACGGTTCTTGATCGAACGCGCGAGCAGCGGATTCTCAGCGAGTCGATCGCTCTTGCCCGTGATTTCCGACAACACCTTCGACGTGCGCTCCCATTCCGCGACGATCCGCTCGAACACATGCTTGCGCAACTTCTTGTCCGATACGAGCGCGGCATAACGTGATGCAACAGCGAGATCGGTCTTCGCGAGCACCATGTCCATGTTCGACAGCAGATTCGAAAAGAACGGCCACGTCTTGTGCATCTTCTTCAGCAGCGAGAGGCGCCGTGCGCGTTCGGCGTCGGTCGGCGCGCTGTCCAGATGCGCGGCCACCGCGCTGCCGAAGCCGTACCAGCCGGTCAGCAGCAACCGGCACTGGCCCCACGAGAAGCCCCATGGAATCGCACGCAGATCCTCGATCTTGCGCTGCTTCGGGTCCTGCAACTTGCGCGACGCCGGGCGGCTGCCGATGTTGAGCTCGGCAATCTCCGAGATCGGCGTGGACTCGAAGAAATACTCCTTGAAACCCGGTGTTTCGTAGACCAGCGCGCGATAAGACGCCATGGCCGCGTCCGAGAGCTGCTGCATCGTTTCCTCGAACACAGGCAACTGCTCGGGCGCATTGCCGTGCGGCAGCAGCGACGCTTCGAGCGTTGCGGCCACTACGGTTTCCAGATTGCGCCGACCGATCTCCGGATTGCCGAACTTGCTCGCGATCACTTCGCCCTGTTCGGTCAGGCGGATTTGCCCGTCGACGGTGCCAGGCGGCTGCGACAGGATGGCCTGATAGGTCGGACCGCCGCCACGACCGACGGTGCCGCCGCGGCCGTGGAACAGTCGCAGCGTGACGCCGCGCTCGTTGAAGAGCGACACCAGGGCGAGTTCGGCCCGGTACAGCTCCCAGTTCGACGTGAGAAAGCCGCCGTCCTTGTTGCTGTCCGAATAGCCGAGCATCACTTCCTGCTCGTTGCCCTGATGTTCGATCAGGCCGTCCACGCCCGGCAGCGCGATCAGGTCGCGCATGATATGCGGTGCGTTGCGCAGATCGGGTATGGTTTCGAACAGCGGAATCACCATCAGGCCGGCGGTAGCCGGATCGTGCGCGTTGCCCAGACGCCCTTGCAGCAGGCCGGTTTCCTTCTGCAGCAGCATGACTTCCACCAGATCGCTGACGCTCTCCGTGTGCGAAATGATGTAGTTGCGCACCGCGCGGTCGCCGAACTTTTCGCGCGTGACGCGCGCTTGCTCGAGCACGCCGAGTTCGCTTCTGACGAGATCCGAGTAATCGGCATACGGCAAACGCAGCGGGCGCGGCTGCGCGAGTTCCGCGAGCAGCACCTTGAGCTTTTCTTCTTCGGAAAGCGCCGCGTAGTCGTCCACGACGCCCGCGCGTTTGAGCAGCTCCGCAATCACGGCTTCGTGAATGTCCGAACTCTGGCGCAAGTCGATGCTCGCCAGATGGAAGCCGAATACTTCGGCCGCGCGCGCAAGCGGTGCGAGACGCGGCGCGGCGAGCGGCGCGCCATGATGCGCGGCGAGCGAATCGATCAGCACATGCAGGTCGCGCACGAACTCCGAGGCGTCCGCGTACGGCTTCGCACGCACGGGCGCCGCGCCGCGACCCGCGCTGCGCAGCGGCACGCTGCCTTCGCCGAGCCGCACCCGCGCGCTGGCCGCAAGCCGCGTGTACATGCCGATCAACGCACGGCGATACGGTTCGTCGGTGCGATGCGGCGACTGGTCGGGCGATGCGTCGGCCAGCGCCTTCAACTCGTCGCTCGCGCCGGCCAGCAGGTTCGACACCGACAACTCGGCGCCCAGCTTGTGCACCTGTTCCAGGTAGTGCTCGAAAATCACCGCGGCCTGGCGGGTGATCGCGTGTTCCAGCGTTTCGGCGGTGACGTTCGGGTTGCCGTCGCGATCGCCGCCGATCCAGCTGCCCATCTGGAAGAACGGCGGCAGACGTGCGTCGAGACCGTGCTCACGCAGCGCGTCCTCGATATCGGTGTACAGCGCGGGGATTTCTTCGAGGAACGTGGCGCGGTAGTACGACAGTGCGTTCTCGATTTCGTCGGCGACCGTGAGACGCGCGTCGCGCAGCATGCGCGTTTGCCAGAGCGACGTGACGCGAGCGCGCAGCATCGCTTCGTTGTGCGTGCGTTCGCGCTCGGTCAGTTGCTGGTCCCGTTCGGCGAGCAGGCGCGCCACGTCGTGCTGCGCGTCGAGAATGCTCTTGCGTTGCACTTCGGTCGGGTGTGCGGTGAGCACGGGGACGATCAGCGCGTCGTTGAAGAACTGTTGCAGCACCGGCGTGGCGGCGGCGCCCGCTTCGACGAGGCGTTCGAGCGCATGCGCGATGGTGCCCGGCTGCGAGGTGGAACCGGCGAGCGCGTGAATGCGATGACGGCGATTGCGGTGGCGGTCTTCGGCGATGTTGGCGAGGTGCGAGAAGTAGCTGAACGCGCGCACCACGCTGACCGTCTGGTCAGGACTCAGCGAGCGCAACTTCTTGTCGAGCGTTTGCGCGGCGGCGCTGTCGTCCTCGCGACGGAAACGCACTGCCGTCTGACGGATCGTTTCGACGACGTCGAAGACTGCGTCGCCTTCCTGCTCGCGCAGCACGTCGCCAAGCAGACGGCCGAGATAGCGGATGTCCTGGAAGAGCGGGTGGTCCTTGTCCTCGCGGGTGCGGCGGCCGTTCTTCGCGGCGGGCGCGATGGCGTCTTTCGATGCCGCCTGTGCATTAGGTGCAGCCTCAGGTGCGGCCGCGGGTTCGGCCGCAGATTCCATTACAGGTGCACTTGCAGGCGCGGCAGCGCCGTTTGCGCCGGCCTTGATCTTGGACGATTTGACCTTGGGCTGCTTCGCCCCATTGGCGCGGTTCATGGCGGGCGTCGGAGGCGCAACCTGCGTTGCCGCAGCGCCGACGGTCGCTGCCGCCCGCTTTGCCGCCTTCGCGGCCTTCGAATTTTTCTCTGCCTTCACCGGTTTGACCGCCTTGTCCGCCTTGGCGGCCTGCGTGTCTTTGGCATCTTTGATGATGCTCGCCGCGCTGGCGGGCTGCCTGGCTTTCGCGCGTTTGCCCGGGGTGGATGGTGCGGTGCCGACGGCGGAAAGAGCGTTTGCCGCGGTGGTATCGGCCACGGCGGCTTTGGGCGATGCGATGTTGCGGCGGGCAGGGCGCGCCGATCCGGAAGACGTCACGATGGGTTTCCTCAGGGAAGCCAGGGTCTGTTGAGTGATGAACTGCTACTGCGCAACTGCACTATGAACTGCAACGTGAACTGCACGAACGGTATGCGCCGATGGTGACGCGCCAGAGGACGAGGCCGTGCTCTTGCGTGGGACTGCATGGTTCACCGCGCACGCACAGTGCGGCCGGCGAACCCGACTGATTGCGCCGCATTGCATCATCCCGCATGCCGACGCCCGGTGCGCGAACGACCGTGCGTGAACCGGCGGAAATGCAGCGGCACGCAGCACGCGTGACCTGTCTCCTCCATCGATACCGTGCTAGCGAAACGCCTGCCGGATGCCCCGAATCCCGAGCCTGGGCACGGGGGTCGGCACAGGTGCGCGTGCTAACATTGTTTGTTATTGAATCCCGTATCCGATCAGCAAGCCAATGAACAACGAGACGTTATCTGCGCCACCCCACACGCTTGTGATTGCGTCGCGAGAAAGCCGCCTTGCCATGTGGCAGGCAGAGCATGTGCGATGTGCGCTGCACAAATTAT
This sequence comes from Paraburkholderia sp. PREW-6R, assembly GCF_039621805.1. Taxonomy (NCBI): domain Bacteria; kingdom Pseudomonadati; phylum Pseudomonadota; class Betaproteobacteria; order Burkholderiales; family Burkholderiaceae; genus Paraburkholderia; species Paraburkholderia sp. PREW-6R. The sequence goes on from NZ_CP155073.1 coordinate 863,846, forward strand.
ATCCATCTTGCGACGTGCAAATACTCGGGATGACAACACGTGGCGATCAAATACTCGATCGCACTTTATCGAAGGTTGGTGGTAAGGGCCTCTTCGTGAAGGAGCTGGAAGCGGCGCTCGCCGACGGCCGCGCGGACCTCGCCGTGCATTCGCTCAAAGACGTGCCGATGCAATTGCCCGAAGGCTTTGCGCTTTCCACGATCATGGAGCGCGAGGATCCGCGAGACGCGTTGGTCTCCAACGAATACGACTCGCTCGCCGCCTTGCCGGCGGGCGCGGTGGTGGGCACGTCGAGCCTGCGCCGCGAAGCCATGTTGCGCATGCGCTACCCGCATCTCGTGGTGCGGCCGTTGCGCGGCAATCTGGATACGCGCCTGTCGAAGCTCGATCGCGGCGACTACGCGGCGATCATTCTCGCCGCGGCCGGCCTCAAGCGGCTCGGCCTTCCCGGCCGGATCCGTGCACTGCTCGATCCGGAGGACAGCTTGCCTGCGGCCGGACAGGGCGCGCTCGGCATTGAGATTCGCTCGGACCGGCCGGAGCTGGAAGCGTGGCTCGCGCCGCTGCATCACGAACACACGGCGGCGGCGGTCGAAGCGGAGCGGATGGTGTCGCGCGCACTTGGCGGCAGTTGCGAAGTGCCGCTCGCCGCTTACGCGACGTGGCGTGACGGTGCATTGCATCTGCGCGGCATCGTCGCCACGCCCGATGGCCAGCGTGTGTTGAGCGCGCAGGCGTCGGCGCCCGCGCCGACCGTCGAGCGTGCTCTCGCGCTGGGTGAGGAAGTGGCGAGCGCGCTCGAACAGCAAGGTGCAATGGAAATTGTTCGCGCGCTCAGCACGGCCAGCGGTCCCGCCGCGGCTTCGGCACACCCACTGGCGGACACGGCCGGCGAATCGGCAAGCAGATCAGCGAGCAGCGCGGCAAGCGGGTCCGCAGACGGCGCGGTGACCGGCGAGTGATGGCGGCCGACAACTCCGGCGGCATCTCATCGTCCGGCGGCAACGCGGGTTTTACGGTCGTGATCACGCGACCGGCCGGTCAGTCGGACGATCTGATTGCGCAACTCACGGCGGCAGGCGTCGCCACGCTCGATTTTCCGCTGATCGACATCGCACCCGTCATCGACGAGGCGCCGCTGCGCGCAGCTCTCGCGTCGCTCGAACGGTATGCGCTCGTGGTGTTCGTATCGCCGAACGCCGTCGACCATGCGTTTGCCCGCAGCGCTTCGATCTGGCCGCATGCGCTGCCGGTCGGCGTCGTCGGTCCGGGCAGCGTGCAGGCGCTGGCGCGGCATGGTGTAACGGCGCCGGCCTATAACGTGATCAGCCCACCGTCCGGCGCCGACGAGGACACCGCGCGCTTCGATTCCGAAAGCCTCTTCGCCGCGATCGACAACGCGCTCGGCGCAACCGGCCTGGAAGGCAGGCGCGTGCTGATCGTGCGCGGCGACGGCGGGCGCGAGTGGCTCGCGGACCGTCTGCGCGAAGCGGGCGCCGAAGTCGACACGGTGGCGGCGTACCGGCGGCTCGTGCCCGAACCGTCGATCGCCGCCTGGGCGCGCGTGCACGCGCTGCTCGCCGGCGAACCGCATGCGTGGCTGCTCACCAGCTCCGAAGGCGTGCGCAATCTGAACGAACTCGCGCACGAACATCTGACCGCTGACGAAATCGTCGCGCTCAAACGCGCCGCGCTCGTCACGCCGCATCCGCGGATTGCGCAGACCGCGCGGGCATTGGGTTTTGATAGCATGACGGTGTCCGGCGCGGGCGATGAACGCATTGCGCGCGCGCTCCTTGCCGCCGTCCCGACCGTAGTTCAACCGGTACCGTCCAATCCGGCTCATTCACCGGCTAAATCACGCATGACTGAAACGAACGCATCCACGAACGCTTCACCCCAGCCGGCCGCAACCACTGCGCTGCCGCCGAATTCACCTTTCACGCCCTACGAAGCGCAAAAGCGCCGCAGCGCGAGCGGCCCGCTGCTGTGGTTTGTCGTCGTGATCATCGCCTGCGCGGCGGGCGTGGGCGGCTATGCGCTCAATCGCAAGGTGGAGCGCACCGAACAGCAGCTCGTGCAGCGTCAGCAGGCGAACGACACGCAGACCAACGAACTGCGCATCAAGACCGATCAGGCGCTCGCCACCGTGCATCAATCGGATTCGCAGGTCGCGCAGCTCGAGGGCAAGCTCGCCGACGCGCAGGCCGCGCAGCAGGCGCTGCAACAGCAATACGCCGACCTCGCGCGCAATCGCGACGACTGGACGCTCGCCGAAGTGCAGCAGATGCTGTCGGCGGCCAGCCAGCAGTTGCAGCTCACCGGCAACACGCAGCTCGCGCTCTTCGCGCTGCAAAGCGCGGACACGCGGCTTGCCGCGTCGGACAGTCCACAGGCGGTCGCGGTGCGCAAGGCGATCGCGCAGGACATCGACAAGCTGAAGGCCGCGCCGTCTACCGACCTCACGGGTCTCGCCATCAAGCTCGACAACGCCATCGAGCAGGTAGACGGCCTGCCGCTCTCGGGTGAGGCGCAGATCGCGCATGCCACGCCGAAGGCCGCGACGTGGGCGGACACCGCGCAGATCTCCGCCACGACCGGCGAGCCGCGCTGGAAGGTGTGGTGGCGTGAAGTGACCACGGGCATCGGCCAGCAGTTGACCAGTCTCGTGCAGGTGCGCCGCATCGATAACGCCGACTCGATGCTGGTCGCGCCCGACCAAGGTTATTTTCTGCGTGAGAACGTGAAGTTGCGTCTTCTGTCGGCGCGCCTTGCGCTGCTCTCGCGCAATCAGACGACGCTCAAGTCCGATCTGCAGGCGGCGCAGGCTGCGCTCACTCGCTACTTCGACAATTCGTCGAAGAAAACGCAGACCGTGATCGATCTCGTCAAGCAGGTGGACGCGGGTTCGGCCGCAGTGGAGCTGCCGAATCTGAACACGAGCCTGCAAGCCGTCAATCAATACCGGAGCCGAGGTTAATCATGGCGATCCGGGGACTTTTATGGCTGGCGTTGCTGTTCGTGGTCGCGGTGGCGCTGGCGGTGGTCGGGCGCTTCGACATGGGGCAGGTGCTGTTGATCTATCCGCCGTATCGCGTGGATATCTCGCTGAATCTGTTCGTGGTCGGGCTGGTGGTGTTGTTCATCCTGATGTACGCACTGCTGCGCATCATCCGCAATATCTGGCGCATGCCGCAACGCGTGGCCGCCTACCGCGCGCGCTCGCGTGTCGCGAAAGCGCACGCCGCGCTGCGTGACGCGATCGGCAACCTGTACGCCGGCCGTTTTTCGCGCGCGGAGAAAGCCGCGAAGGACGCGCTCGCGAACGGCGACAACAAGGGCGCGGCTGGCCTGATCGCGGCGACCGCCGCGCATCGTATGCATGAATACGCGCGGCGCGACGAATGGCTCTCGCAGATCAACGAGGCCGACTGGCAGGATGCGCGTCTGATGGCCACCGCCGACATGCGCGCCGACGGCCGCGACGCCGACGGCGCACTCGTCGCGCTGACCGAAATGCAGTCGCAGGGATCGCGTCGCATTCACGCGCAGCAGATCATGTTGCGCGCGCAACAACAGTTGAAGAACTGGAGCGAAGTGCTCAAGCTCGTCAAGACGCTGGAAAAGCGCGAGGCGATTCATCCGGCAGTGGCCGTGCGTCTGCGTCAACTGGCGGCGGAAAATCTGCTGCGTGACCGTCGTCACAACGTGGATGCGTTGCTGGAACTGTGGCATTCGCTAACGCCGATCGAGCGTCACTCGCCGCGTCTTGCCGACCTCGCCGCCGAACTGCTCGTGGCGCTGAACCGTCCGCAGGATGCGCGCAAGATTGTCGAGGAGGCGCTCGCGCAGAACTGGGATGCGCGTTTGCTGCGTCGCTATCCGGACACGGCCGGCGGCGACGCGTTGCCGTTGATCCAGAAGGCCGAAGCCTGGCAGAAGGATCGCCCTGACGACGCGGATCTGATGTTTGCGCTTGGCCGCTTGTGTCTGCACCAGCAGTTGTGGGGCAAAGCGCAATCGTTCCTCGAACGCGCGCTGAAGCTGGCCGATAACGAGACGTTGAAGATTCGCTCGCATCGCGCGCTGGCTCGTTTGCACGAGCAGCTTGGCGACGCGGACAAGGCTAGCCAGCATTACCGCGAGAGCGCGTTGGCGATGAATATCGTTTGAGTGTCGTTGCCCAGGGTGTTGGGCGGCGCGCGCGGTCAATGCCCGCGCGCTGCCTGATCGACGTGTCGAGCCATGCCGGTGTCGCGGCGGCGCCATGCCGATCCCGCTTCAACGGTGACCGGCGCGGCCGCCACGTTCTTCACCCGCGTTACTTGTTCACGATTCTGGCCGGCACGCTGATCGCGAGCAGGCCGCCCAGCGCCATGAACGCGGCCAGCATATACATCCCCGAGTCATTGGCCGCGGTCACCTGCTTAAGCCAGCCCACCGCGTAGGGACTCAGAAAGCCGGCAAGATTCCCAATCGAATTGATCATCGCAATGCCAGCCGCTGCGCCTGTGCCCGCCAGAATCGCGGTGGGCAGACTCCAGAACAGCGGCAGCGTGGTCAGAATTCCCATCGTCGCGAGTGTCAGCGCGGCCATCGCGAGGACCGTGTTGTTTGTCCACACCACCGACAGCACGAGACCGATCGCGCCCGCGAACGCCGGCAACGCGATATGCCAGCGCCGCTCACGTCTGCGGTCCGCGCTGCGCGACACGAACACCATGGCCACGACGGCCGCCGCGAACGGAACAGCCGAGAGCAGGCCGATCATGAACGCGTCGGTCACGCCGGTCGCCTTGATGAGGGTCGGCAGCCAGAAGCTCACACCGTACAAACCCATCACGAACGAGAAATACGTGAGGCTCAGCATCAGAACGCGCCCGCTGGTCAGGACCTGGCGAACCGGCATGTCGTGCTTGGTGGCTTCTTCGGCTGACACGTGGCGCGCGATCAGTTCCTGCTCTTCGCGCGTCAGCCATCTGGCCTTCGACACGCGATCGTCGAGCATCACGAACACCATGACGCCGACGATAACCGACGGAATCCCTTCGAGCAGAAACAGCCACTGCCAGCCATGCCAGCCGTTCGTGCCGTTGAAGTTCTTCATGATATAGCCCGACACCGGGCCGCCGATGACGCCCGATAGCGCAATCGCCGTCATGAACCAGGTCGTCATGCGACCGCGCCGATGCGCCGGATACCAGTAGGTGAGATACAGAATGATGCCGGGGAAAAAGCCCGCCTCGGCGACACCGAGCAGGAAGCGCATCACGTAGAACATCGTGGGCGTGGTGACGAACATCGTCAGCATGGAGATGATGCCCCACGACACCATGATCCGCGCAATCCAGACGCGCGCGCCGACCTTGTGCAGAATCACGTTGCTCGGAATTTCGAAGATGAAATAGCCGACAAAGAAAATCCCCGCGCCGAAGCCGTACACGGCGTCGCTCAGGCCGAGGTCGGTCGTCATCTGTAATTTGGCGAAGCCGACGTTCACGCGGTCGAGATAGGCGACCACGTAGCAAAGCATCAGCAGCGGCGCGAGCCGCCAGGTCACCTTGCGGTAGGTTGCCTCTTCGAACGTGGAAGAGGGCGGCGCGCCCGCGCCGGGATGATGAAGCGGATTTGCGGGACTAGCCATGGTGTCTCCTCTTTTCTTGTGGAAATGACGTGCCGCCTTCAACGATTCTAGCCGCGCCGGGTACTTTGCACGACGAATCGATACCCGGGGAAAACACTGACTTTCGCCGCGCCAGTGCGGCCGCGCGCAAGCGCCGGGCCCCCGTTGTCCGCAACCGGACTGCCGACAGGCTGCCGCGGGGCTAGCAACTGGCTTGCACGTGCCCGGCGCCAGGCTGCCGCCCGGGACGCCACCGGCCGATTGGCTATAATGGCGCATTCCGCACTGTCCGGCGTGCTGTTCCGCGGTTCGAGGCTGTTTGACGCAGCATGCTTCGAGCACCGGTTGCCGCACGCCGTGTTCCGAATTCCATCCTGATCAGAGAGCGCTCATGAGCTTCAATCACGTCCCCGCAGGCAAAGACCTTCCGCACGATTTCAACGTCATCATCGAAATCCCGGCGCAAAGCGATCCGGTGAAGTACGAAGCCGACAAGGACCTGGGCCTGCTCGTCGTCGACCGTTTCATCGGCACCGGCATGCGCTATCCGGCCAACTATGGGTTCATCCCGCAAACGCTGTCGGGCGACGGCGACCCGGTCGACGTGCTGGTGATCACGCCGTTCCCGCTGCTGGCAGGCTCCGTGGTTCGCGCGCGCGCGCTCGGCATGCTGCAAATGACCGACGAATCGGGCGTGGACGCCAAGCTCGTGGCCGTCGCACACGACAAGATCTGCCCGATGACCGCCAGCCTGAAGTCGATCGACGACGTGCCGGCGTATCTGAAAGACCAGATCAAGCACTTCTTCGAGCAATACAAGGCGCTGGAAAAGGGCAAGTGGGTCAAAGTCGAAGGCTGGGCTGACATCGACGCGGCGCACAAGGAAATCACCGAAGGCGTGGCGAACTTCAAGAAGTGACGCACGTCGAGCCAGCAGCCATGCTGGTCATGAAAGACCGCGCGAGCCCGTAAAGGCTGCGCGGTTTTTTTTCGGCCCGACCCGGCGGCGACGCGCTCGTATAGCCCGCATGCATTGAAGACATGAAGCGAAGCCATTTTTATGTCTAGGTATAAACCCTTATCATGCAACGGCAGCCACGCATGCTACGCGGTGCACGCCGAATAGCAAGCTCGCGGCGCAGCGCACCTCGGCCCTGCGCCAAAACAATCACAAAGACCTCCTGGAGCAGACTGCCGGATGCCGAATCGCAAGTCCAACACGTCGTTGCCACGCGGGTCGAGCCGGCTGTATGGCATCGTCACCGCCATCTACCGCAAGCGGCCGGTATGGATGGTGTCGTTCTCGGCAAGCGAGGCGAGTCTATCGGAGGGACTGCGCGCGGCGTGTGCGGCAACGGCCATGCTGGCAGTCGGCAATCTGCTGCACGACCCGGCCTTCGCGTGGGCGGCGATCGGCGCTTTCTGGACCTGTCTGGCAGACGCGGGCGGCTCGAACCGCGCACGCTTTGCGTCGATGATGGGCTTCGCGCTGCTGTCCACGCTATGCGGCGGCGCGACGGCTTTCGCGTCCGGCGTGAGCGTGCTGCTCGCCGCGCTCGCCGTGCTGGTCTTCACGAGCCTCGGCGCGTTTGGACGCATCTGGGGCGCGGCGACTTCCCAGGTGACGATACTCGCGGCGACTGCCTGCGTCGTGATGGTCGACCGGCCCATGCACAGCGTGCGCAGCGGTATGGCGTTTCTCGGCGTGTACCTGGTCGGCTGTCTGTTTGCCGTCGCGCTGAGTCTGACGGTCTGGCGTATTCATCCATTCGGTGCGAGCCGCGCGTCGCTGCGCACGGTCTACCTGCGTCTCGCCGACATCGCGCTCGACAGCGCGCGTCTGCTCGAGGCACGCGCCGCGCCGAAAGAGTGGGCGCGCCACGCAGCGAAATTCCGCGCCGACGCGCGCGCGGCGCTCGAACGCGCGCGCAAGGTGCTGGCGGACGTGCCGGCGTCGCGAACCGGCGGCCGCGAGACCTACGACGATCTGCTCGGCCTGCTGGCCGACGGCGAGGCCCTCTTTGCCTATCTGATCGCCGTATCGGGCGCGTGCGAGAAAGTCCCCGACGAAGCGCGCCGGGCGACACGCGCGGTGCAGCTGCTGTCGGGCATCGGCGGCGTACTGCGTGGCATGGGCACGGCCGTGGGCGACGCCCGATGGACACGCCTGAACCATTCGCAGCAGCGTTTGCGCCGTCTTGCGTCCCGGCTCGAAGGGGCGTTGATGGAACCGGTGAAGCTGAAATCCGGTTTCGAGCTGGTCGATTTCGCGCCGGGCTTCACCCAACCCGAGAGCGGGCGCGAACGCGCGAAGCGCCTGTGGGCAAGCACGTGGGCCACCCTCAACGCCAATCTCTCGTTCGATTCGGCCGGCTTTCGCCATGCGGCGCGCGTCGGCGTGACGACCACTGCCGGCTTTCTGCTGATCCGCATGTTCGGACTGCCGTTCGGTTACTGGGCGACGATGGCGACATTGCTGATCCTGCAGCCATCGATTGCAGCGACCTGGCCGCGCAGCATCGAGCGCGCGGCGGGCAGTATCGTGGGCGGCGTGCTGGCGGCGGCTATCGGTTACGCCATTCATTCGCCGCTCGGCATCTCGCTCGCCGTGTTCCCGCTGGTGCTTGCGACCATGGCGCTGCGGCCGGTCAGCTACAGCCTCTTCGTGCTGTTTCTCACGCCGACCTTCGTGCTGGTCGCCGATTTCGCGACGCCCGGCGCCAACGAGTTCGCATTCGCACTCACGCGGCTCGGCAACAACGTGCTCGGCTGCGTGCTCGCGTTGCTGGCCACGTTCTATCTGTGGCCCACACGCGAGAAGGTCGACCATCGCGCCTGTCTACGCGACGCGGTGCGGGCCAATCTCGTGTATCTGAAGGCGTCGCTGGGGTTGCCGCTTCAGAACGACAAGGAGATGGAGCGCATGCGCCGCGCCGCGGGACTCGCCAGCAATAACGCCGAAGAAGCGATCGGCCGGATCCGGCTCGAAAAACTCGAAGACTCGCTGGTCGATACGGTGACGCTCACCGTGCTGAGCCTGCTGCGCCGGATGGCGGGCACCGCGACGCAACTGCGCTTGAGCCGCAATCGTCGCCATGCGCACGACGAACTGAGCGCGTGGATCGACGACGTGAGCGCGGACATCGACGCCGCGTTGAACCGCACGCTACGGCCGATCCGTCACGAACTGCCGGCGCGCGCGAGACTGACATCGCTCGAAGCAGACGCGGTGGGCGAACTCGCGCTGATGCACCGCCTGCTAACCGAGCGGATGCGGGAAGCCAGGGGCTAGACGGCAAAAGCTCGACGTCACAGCTCCACTTCAGCAGCTGGCTGACGCGGATTCGGCCGGCGAAGCGGTATCAGTCGGCGCTTCCGGCCTCGCTTCCTGCTCCGCTTTCGTCTCAGCTTCCGTCTCGGCTTTCGTCTCAGCTTCCGCCTCCAGCGGCAACGCCGGCATCACCGATTCCAGTGTCCGGCCGCCCGCAGCCAGTGCGCGCTTTTGCGGCGGCGTGAGCCGCTTGACCCAGTACTCCGCCCGCGAAGCGCTCGCCCGGTCCGGCAATTCGAACGACACCAGCACGCGAACTGGTTTGCGCGAACGCGTGTAACGCGCGCCGACGCCGCTCGCGTGTTTCTCGAAGCGCGCCTGCACGTCGGTGGCGATGCCGGTATATACGCTGCCATCCGAACATTCGAGCAGATACAGAAACCACGCCATCGATACGCTTCAGCCTTTGAATGGGTTATGTTCGCGCAGCTCATCCACGTACGCGTGAATGCTGTTCTTTTCGTTGTCGAGAAAATGGCCGACCGCGTCGGCGAAAGCAGGATGCGCGAGCCAGTGCGCCGAGCGCGTGACAGTGGGCAGAAACCCGCGCGCCATTTTGTGTTCGCCCTGCGCGCCGCCCTCGAATACACCGAGCTTTTCTTCGATGCAGAATTCGAGCGGCTGGTAGTACGCGGTTTCGAAGTGCAGACATGGCACGTGTTCCAGCGCGCCCCAGTAGCGGCCGTAAAGCGTGCCGCCGGTTTTCGCGTCGCGCTGATAGACGACGAGCGAACTGGCGATCGGCTTGCCTTCGTATTCGGCGATGACGAGCAGCAGGTTCTCCGGCATCGACGCGCCGATCATCCGGAAAAAATCGAGGTTCAGATACGGACTCGAAAAATGCTCGCGGTACGTTTGCCGATAGCATTTGCTGAAGAAACGCCAGTCAGCGTCCTGAATGTCTTCGCCTCGAATGCGGCGCATGGTCACGCCGGCTTCCTGCACCTTGCGGCGCTCGGCGCGAATGTTCTTGCGCTTTTTCTGTTCGAGCGTCGAGAGGAAATCGTCGAAGTCGCGATAACCGTTGTTCAACCAGTGAAACTGCACGCCTTCGCGTTGCATCATGCCCATGCCGGTCAGCGCGCGCGCTTCGGTTTCAGTGGGAAACAAGACGTGCAGAGACGATACGTCGGCCTGCTCCGCGAATGCCATCAGCGTGGCGGCGAGGTGCCGGAGTGCGTGCGCGTCGGCGGATAGCAGGCGGTTGCCCTGCACGGGTGTAAACGGCACCGCGCACAGCAGTTTCGGGTAGTAGGGCAAGCCGTTGCGTTTGTAGGCGTCGGCCCATGCCCAATCGAACACGTACTCGCCGTACGAATGCCCTTTCAGATAGACGGGCGCCGCGGCGGCGAGCTTGCCCGTGCGCGGATCGGTCAGCGTGACGAATTGCGGCGCCCAGCCCGTATCCGCCACCGCGCACCGGGTGGCGTGCAGCGCGCTCAGAAATTCATGCCGCAAAAAAGGCGTGGGTTGCGGCTGTTGCGCGAGAAGGGCGTTCCATTCGGCGGCGTCCACCTCGGACGGCGACGCCAGAATGCCCGTGCGATAATCAAAGCGTTCCTGGTTCAATCTGTGTGACTGTTCCCAATGAGCGACGCGGTACTGCATGCACTGCGTCGTTCGTTAATCCGATTTGTCCATTCCGTCGAGCTCACCAGCCGCGGTACTCGCCAGCCGTGCCGGCTTGCCTGTCCATCCTGCCATGAAGACCCGAATCGCTCTTGCTCAAATCAATGTCACCGTCGGCGACTTCGCCGGCAACGTCGCGAAAATTGTCGCCGCCGCGCGCGCTGCGCACAGCGATGGTGCGAAGCTGCTGATCGCGCCTGAACTTGCGCTCTCCGGGTATCCACCAGAAGACCTGCTGTTGCGTCCCGCGTTCTATAGCGCAAGCGCTGCGGCATTGGCCGAACTTGCCGACGAGCTCAAGCCGTTCGCCGGCTTGCATGTGATCGTCGGCCATCCGCTCCGCGAGCCGGCGCACGGCCATGGTAATGCAAACGATCGAAACGCGCCGATCGCGCGCGGCGTGCCGCCGGTGGACACGTTCAACGCCGCGTCGCTGATCGTCGACGGGAAAGTGGTGGGCACCTATCGCAAACAGGATCTGCCCAATACCGAAGTGTTCGACGAGAAGCGCTACTTCGCCTCCGATCCCCAGCCGTTCGTGTTCGATCTCGACGGCGTGAAGTATGGTGTGGTGATCTGCGAGGACGCGTGGCACGCATCGGCCGCGCAGATGGCAAAGGCGGCGGGCGCGCAGGTGCTGCTGATTCCGAACGGCTCGCCGTTCCATCTGAACAAGGAGGCGGTGCGCTTCGACATTCTGCGCGCGCGGATTCGCGAGACAGGCTTGCCGATGGTCTACGTGAACATGGTCGGCGCGCAGGACGAACTGGTGTTCGACGGCGGCTCGTTCGTGCTCGACGCGAAGGGCGAACTGGTCGCGAAGATGCCGCAGTTCGAGGAAACCACCGCGATCGTCGAGTTCGAGGCCGGCCACGCGCTGCGCTCGGCCATCGCGCCGGACCTGTCGCTCGAAGCGCAGGTCTACGCCGCGCTCGTGATGGGCGTGCGCGACTACATCAACAAGAACGGTTTTCCCGGTGCGCTGATCGGCCTGTCCGGCGGCGTGGATTCCGCGCTCGTGCTGGCGGTAGCATGCGACGCGCTAGGCGCCGACCGCGTGCGCGCGGTGATGATGCCGTCACGCTATACAGCGGACATTTCCACCACGGACGCCGCCGAGATGGCGCGCCGGGTCGGCGTGCGTTACGACGAGATTGCGATCGCGCCCATGTTCGACGCCTTCCGCAACTCGCTCGCCGACGAGTTCGCCGGCCGCGCCGAAGATGCCACCGAAGAAAACATCCAGGCGCGTATTCGCGGCACGCTGCTGATGGCGCTCTCGAACAAGTTCGGCTCGATCGTGCTCACCACCGGGAACAAGAGCGAAATGGCCGTCGGGTATTGCACGCTTTATGGCGACATGGCCGGCGGCTTCGCGGTGATCAAGGACATCGCGAAGACGCTCGTCTATCGCCTTTGTCATTATCGCAACCAGGCCACGACGTTCGCGCAGCAGGACGTGATTCCAGATCGGATCCTGACGCGCGCGCCGTCGGCGGAACTGCGCGAGAACCAGACCGACCAGGACAGCTTGCCGCCGTACGAAGTGCTCGACGCGATCATGCGGATGTATATGGAAGAGGATCGCTCGCTCGCCGAAATCATCGCCGCCGGCTACGCGGTCGACGACGTGAAACGCGTCACGCGTCTGATCAAGATCAACGAATACAAGCGTCGTCAGGCGCCCATCGGCATTCGCGTCACGCACCGTGCATTCGGACGCGACTGGCGTTACCCGATTACGTCGCGCTATACCGAACCGGTGGAGTGAGCGTCGCGCGCCGGATTGCCGCAACGCATCCGGCGCGGCGTAGAATAAAAATCATCCAATTCCCTTTCACTTTTCCCATCACGACACGAGGTTCGCCATGAAGCGCATCACTGCAGTCATCAAGCCGTTCAAACTCGACGAAGTGCGCGAAGCGCTTGCCGAAGTCGGCCTCACGGGTTTGACGGTGACGGAAGTCAAAGGCTTTGGTCGCCAGAAAGGTCATACCGAGCTTTATCGTGGTGCAGAGTATGTGGTCGATTTTCTGCCGAAAGTGAAAATTGAAGTCGTAGTCGCAGACACGCAGTGCGATCAGGTCATCGACGCGATTATCGGCGCGGCGCGTACGGGGAAGATCGGCGACGGCAAGATTTTCGTCGCGGACGTGGAGCGAGTGATCCGTATTCGCACCGGCGAAGAAAACGAAGCGGCAGTTTGAACAACGGTAATTGCACCTCGGCGGTGCGGTGGCCGCAGTAGCAACAAATGGAAAACGGTGCTGCAGGTGGGAAGGTAAACCGCGCGCGCCAATAAAAAACGGTGCGATACCCTTGCGGACATCGCACCGATACGCGCCTCTCGCAGCAGCGTGAAAAAAGATTCTCTTGAAGAAATCTGTGACGGCGCCCCGCAGGTTATCCCGTTGGGGCGCGCCGTTCGATTAGAACGAGTGTTGAATACCTGCGTACACGCCCGTTTGCTGGTGGCCGACCAACGGGTTGTCCGTGACCGTCGACGTACCGGCGTTGTTCGCATTCAGGCCGAAGTTAGCCGTCTTGCTGTTACGCGTCTGAGCAACCTGGATGTCGAACAGCGTGCGCTTGGACAGGTTGTACGAACCACCCACCGTGTAGATGTTCGCGTTGCCCGCACCGTTGTTGCCGTTCACGTGGTACACCGCTGCAATCAGCGCTGCAGCCGGCGTTGCTTGCCACGTCACGCCACCCCATTCGTGATCGAGCGTCGTCGGCTGGCCCGGCAGAACGCCCGTTGCACCTGCCGAACGGATCGCCTGGTAGGCACCCTGAATCTTGAACTGACCCAGGAACACGTTCACGAAAGCCGAGTATTCGCGCGATGCTGCGAACACGCCCGTACCGATGTTGGCAGCGTTGGCCGGAGTCGCAGCCGCCGGGCCGTACAGACCGCCGTTAGCCGGGTTGCGGATTTCGTCGTACATACCGCGAACCTGGAACAGCGAGTTCGTGTAGGTGACCTGTGCGCCAGCTTCACGACCTTGCGGAGTCGTGCCGTTACCGTTGAAGCTCGTCGCATTCGACAGCGCGTACTGGCCGTAGAAGTCAAAGCCTGCAATCTTCGGCGACTGGTACGCGAAGTTGTTGCTCGATTGCGGCCAGTTGCGGCCACGCACCAGCGATGCCGACGACCAGTTGGATTGACCGAACGGGTCGAAGTCCCAGTCGCCGTTCGAGATGAAGAGCATGCGGCCCATCGTGAACGTACCGTACTGGTCGTTCGAGAGGCCTACCGTTGCCCAACGATTGAAGAGACCGCCACCGCCAGGGCCTGCGCCGGTCATGGTGTTGAAGGAGCCTTCCAACTGGAACAGCACCTTGTTGCCACCACCGATGTCTTCAACGCCCTTCATACCCCACAGGCTGGTGCCCCAGTCGCCGCTTTCCGCGCGCCAGCGGCTCGTGCTGCCCGTTGCCTGACCATTCGCACCCACGCCTTGCGGAACGCCCGACATGTACTCAATGCCGGCATCCAGGCGGCCGTACAACGTCACGCTGCTTTGGGCGTGCGCAACAACACCGGCTGTCATCAGCGCAGCGGCGAGCAAAGCTTTCTTCATCTTCTCCTCCATACCCTGTCAAAAAGTGAAACCCAGTACTGCGAATGGTGTTCGGACGCGAGCCGCGCCGAACAGAAAGCGGTACCAGGGAGATTAGCGGGTGGATTGGGTTTCCTGCCGTGACGTGTAGCCTTCGGGCTCTCTGCTCGTCATGCCGATCCCTCGCCGACCGGTTCTCCTCTGTGCTTTGAAGTGAAACTACTTTTAATGAACTTTGTTTTGCTACTTTGGTTACTAATTTATCAAAAATACCCTTAGGTGGGAGAAGAAAATAGAACCTGCCTTGATTGGTGTCTCCAAATTGCAATAACTGTGTGCGCTGCGACCCATTTCACTTTTTCACGAGAAGCTGGAAACCCTTGCGCGACAAGGGGATCACGGTTCGTCGCAGGCTTGCTTAAGGATTGCCACTATTGACGCCTGGCAAGCGGCGGAGTAAGGCAAAAACAGCGTGTCTGACGCGTTGAATGCGGAGATCTGGCGCCCGAAATCACCGGATTACGCAGGTGAGCGAAACAAAAAAGGGCGCTCGTAAGCGCCCTGTAATACTACTTCGACTACAGCCAGTCGAACCCGTAATGGTCACTCACCGGGTTTATTTGAGACTGCCCGAGAGGAACTGCTTGAGGCGCTCGCTTTTCGTGTTTCTGAATACCTCGTCGGGATGCCCCTCTTCTTCCACGCGCCCCTGATGCAGGAACATCACGTGATTGGACACATTGCGCGCGAACGCCATTTCGTGGGTGACGACGATCATCGTGCGGCCTTCCTCGGCGAGCGTCTGCATGACCTTGAGCACTTCGCCGACCAGTTCAGGATCGAGCGCGGAGGTCGGCTCGTCGAACAGCATCACGTCGGGGTGCATGGCGAGCGCGCGCGCAATCGCCACACGCTGCTGCTGGCCGCCTGACAGATGCGACGGATACTGCTTCTCCAGACGCGGCGCAAGGCCGACCTTTTCCAGATATTCGCGCGCGCGGTCTTCCGCTTCCTTGCGCTTCAAACCCAGCACATTGACCGGCGCCTCGACGATATTGTCGAGCACGTTCATATGCGACCACAGGTTGAAATGCTGGAAGACCATCGACAGTTTGGTGCGCACGCGCTGCAGCTGCTTCGCGTCCGACACGCGTAGCGCGCCATTTTTGGCGATCTGCGTGCGAACCTCTTCACCGTCGACGAAGATGCGCCCCGAGTTCGGCTGTTCGAGGAAGTTGATGCAGCGGAGCATCGTGCTCTTGCCCGAACCGGACGAGCCGATCACGCTGATCACGTCGCCGGCATTCGCTTTCAGCGATACGCCCTTCAGAACTTCGTTGTCGCCGTACTGCTTGTGAAGCTCATCGACGAAGAGCTTTTGCTTCCTGGTGTTCATCAATCGGATTCCTTGACTGGCTCGCGAGCCGGGGCGTCGTGGCCTGGATTACTTGCCTTGCGGTCGCAGGTAAGCGAGCCAGCGTCGCTCGGCGCGGCGGAACAGCCATACGAGCGCAAATGAAATGCACAGATAGAGCAGGGCGGCGATGCCGAACGCGTTGAACGACTGGTACGTCGCCGAGTTCACGTCGCGCGCGATCTTGAGGATGTCAGGCACGGTCGCGGTGAACGCAACGGTGGTGGCATGCAGCATCAGGATCACTTCGTTGCTGTAGTACGGCAGCGCGCGGCGCAGCGCCGACGGCAGAATCACGCGCCGATACAGCGTGAACGGCGACATGCCGTACGCGCGCGCCGCTTCGATCTCGCCATAAGGCGTGGCCTTGATCGCGCCGGCGAAAATTTCCGTGGTGTACGCACAGGTGTTCAGCGTGAACGCGAGCAGCGTGCAATGCATGCCGTCGCGGAAGAAGGCGTTGGTGAGCGCGTGATTGCGAACGATCTCCAGGCTATAGAGACCCGTGTAGCAAAGCAGCAGCTGCACGTAAAGCGGTGTGCCGCGAAACACATAGGTGTAGAGCCACACGAGCCCGGCAAGCCATTTCTTCTTCGACACCCGCGCCACCGCGAGCGGGATAGACAGGCAGAAGCCGAGTCCGATCGACACCACCAGCAGCCACAGCGTAATCACGACGCCGGTGAAGCGGTAGCCGTCGCTATACAGATAGTTGCGCCAGTATTCCTGAATGATCTCGATCATAGATCCGCCTTTCGCACGCCGGTCGAGTAACGTCTTTCGAGGTACATCAGCACGAAGTTCGACACTGTGGTGATGACGAGATAGATGGCCCCCGCGAGCAGGGTGAAGAAGAAGAAACGCAGCGTGCCCTTGCCCGCGTCCTGCGAAGCCTTGACCACGTCCGCGAGACCGATGATCGACACCAGCGCGGTGGCTTTCACCATGACCTGCCAGTTATTGCCGATGCCGGGCAGCGCAAAGCGCATCATCTGCGGGAACATGATGCGCGAGAACACCTGCCAGCCGGTCATGCCGTAGGCCGCGCCCGCTTCGAGCTGACCGCGCGGCACGGCGAGGAACGCGCCGCGGAAGGTTTCCGTGAAGTACGCGCCGTAGATGAAGCCGAGCACCGCGACGCCGGCCACGAACGGGTCGATGTCGATCTGGTCCCAGCCGAGCAGGTCGGTCAGGTTGTTCAGCCAGATCTGGATGCTGTAGAAGAGCAGCAGCATCAGCACGAGATCGGGCACCCCGCGCACGAGCGTCGTATAGATCGTGCCGACGCCGTTCGAGAGGCGGTTTTTCGACAGTTTCGCCGCCGCGCCGAGCAGGCCCAGCACGAAAGCGAACACCAGCGACAACACCGCCAGTTTGACGGTTTGCCAGGTGCCGTTGAGAAGCAGCGGGCCGTAGCCTTGAAGATCCATTTGGGGTCCTTGACGATGCGTTGCGACGCACCGCGAAAGACGCGGCCCGCTGTGCGCCCATTGGCCGCGAGCCGGGGCTCGCGGTAGTCGGCGCACAGCGCACCGCTGTGCAAATCATGACTGCATGACCGTTGCCGGACTTGCAGCGCGCTTTTCGACTCGTGTTTTGAAGCTGTACGACTCTATTACGAAGCCCGGAGAAAGCCCATGCGGGCGAGCCCCGGGTGTCGCGGATACTGCCAGTTGCTGGAATTCGGTGTTGTGACCGGCTACCTAGTTCAATGACTGGAATAGATGTCCAAATCGAAGTACTGCTTTTCGAGCCTGTTGAACGTGCCGTCCTGGTGAATCTGCGCCAGTGCCTGATTGAGCATCGTCCTGAGATCGGAGTCGTCCTTGCGCACGCCGATGGCGGTGCCGTCGCCGAGCGTTTTCGGGTCCTTCACTTCCGGCCCGGCCCATGCGAAGCCTTTGCCACGGGGCGTTTTCAGAAAGCCTGCGTTGGCCTGCACTTCGTCCTGCAGCGCGGCGTCGAGCCGGCCCGACGTGAGGTCGGCATACACCTGATCCTGATTCTGGTAGGTGACCACGTTCACGCCGTTGGGCTGCCAGTAAGCCTTTGCATAGGTTTCCTGCGTCGACCCCTGCTCGACGCCGATGGTCTTGCCCTTGAGCGATCCGGCCGTCGGCAGCAGCGGCGAACCCGCTTTCGCAATCATGCGGGTCGGGGCGTCGAACAGCTTGTCGGAGAAGTCGATCTGCGCGCGGCGCTGGTCCGTCACGGTCAGCGACGAGACGATCATGTCGAACTTCCTGCCCTTCAACGCGGGAATCATGCCGTCGAAATCCTGTTCGACCCACACGCATCTGACGTTCATCTTCGCGCACAGCGCGCGGGTCAGGTCGACGTCGAAGCCCACCATCTGGCCGCTCGCCGCCTTCGATTCGAACGGCGGATAACTGGCGTCCACCCCAATGCGCACGGTCTTCCATTCTTTTGCCACGGCGCCTGTGGCCATGACAGCAAGCGCCACGCACAGTGCGAGCTTCTTCATGATTCTCCTGGATCAGACTGATCGTCCTGGTGTGCCGATCTCGACGACCGCCGGCTCATGGCCGGCCGTCGCTATTCTAGGCGGTCAAAATTGTCGCGCCGCGTGGCGATCGCGCCCGGATGAGCCGGCGTCTTCCCGGCGGACGAAGCCTCTGTCATGACGGCAGCAGCGGCGCCGTCAGGTGCGGCGGGCGCCCACGCGTCTTGAAAAGGGCGGTATTTTACCCGAACAGGGCCGCGGCGCCAGCGCGGCGCGTGGATGCCGGCAAACTGCGTCGGTCAGGCGTTGTACGTGCGCGACGCCGGCGTTCAGGCTCCCGCACGAGACCCGAAAGAGCGCGTTGTGTGCCGTGAGCCGATCCGATTGCGTGGATTTCTGAAACGATCCGGTGCGGCGGCACATGGTTGTGCCGGCCGGCGTGCGCCCCTACATTCTCTCCATTGCAACGACTCCCGAGGAGTGCTCCATGATCGAGATTCGCCGCTCCAATGAACGGGGCCACGCCAACCACGGCTGGCTCGATTCGTATCACAGCTTTTCTTTCGCCGACTATCGCGACCCGCAACACGTGCACTTCGGGCCGCTGCGTGTCATCAACGAAGACCGCATTGCGGGCGGCCAGGGCTTCGGCACGCACGGCCATCGCGACATGGAGATCGTCACCTACGTGCTCGAAGGCGCGCTCGCGCACCGCGACAGCATGGGCAATGGCTCGACGATCCGTCCCGGCGACGTGCAGCGCATGAGCGCCGGCACGGGCGTCATGCACAGCGAGTTCAACGCGTCGCAGGATGAAGAGGCGCACTTGCTGCAGATCTGGATCATTCCGCAGCGCGCGGGCGACCAGCCCGGCTACGAGGAAAAGCGCTTCGACGCTGCCGACAAGCGGGGCCGCCTGCGCGTCGTGGCATCGCCCGATGGCCGCGAGGGTTCCGTCACGATTCACGCGGACGCATCGATCTACGCGGCGCTGCTCGACGGCGAAGAAACGGCCACGTTCGCGCTGCCGGCGGGCCGGCTCGCCTATGTGCACGTGGCGCGCGGCGCGGTGACCGTCAACGGCGAAGCGCTGCATGCGGGCGACGCTGCCAAGTTAAGCGCTACCGATACGGTCACGCTGACCAACGGCGAGCGCGCGGAAGTGCTGCTCTTCGATCTCGGTCAGCTTAACGGGTAGAACGGAAGGCACGGGCGCGCGGGCCGTGCCTTGCTTGTAAAGCGCTTTTAACGAGCTTGTGACGAGTCGTTCAGCCAGACAGCAAAAACGCCACGAACCTTGGGGGTTCGTGGCGTTTCTGTTTATGCGAGCTTTATATGAGCGCGCAAGGCGCGACGCGATGCGACCCGCCGGGCGCCCACGGCGGCACGCTTACTGGTTGGCGGACGGCGCCGAAGCCGCGCCCCGATGCTGCTGCCAACGCTCGCGCATCTTTTCGTGACGTTGCTCCATCTTCGCAAAGCGCTGTTTGAGCGCCGTGCTGACGGTCGTCTTCTGCTGATCGTTCAGGCCGTTGTAGAACTTGAGCCACGCATCGGTGGTTTGCTGACGCAGTTGCGCGTCTTTCTGTTCGACCTGCTGATGAGCGGAGGCCATCGCGTTCAGATCCAGAATCGGCTGTTGCTGGGCCGACTTGAACTGGTTCTCGATCTGCTCATGATTGGCACGCATGGCTTCGTGGTTCTGCTTCATCGTGTCGAGCGCGGCTTGCCATTGCTTTTCCTGATCCGCATTGAGCTTCAACTGGTCGTGCAACTGAGTCATTTCCTTCATGAAGTGACCATGCCAGCCGCCGGGGCCGCTATGCGCGTCTTGGGCAGGTTGTGCGGCGTAGGCGGCGCCCGCGCCGATCGCGAGGGCAGAGGCTGCAACGGCGAGAACGCGCGACATCTTTCTGGTGGACATATAAGGCTCCTTGTAATGGAATAGCCGACGATGCAACCGGTGTTTTGAGGACGGCCTGCACTCGGTAAGGCACAGCGTAGAGAACTGGACAAAACGCTGTGTTACGCGGCCGCACGTGGCTATTACCGGACATTACGCGTGGCTTTCACCGTAACACCCGGTAACCCTTGAGCCCGGTTTGAAATCGAAAACCGTCCTGCTGAGCGTTAAACTTCATTCCATGGCTACTCAAATACTTGTTGTCGACGACGACGTCGAACTGCGTGATCTGCTGCGCGACTATCTGGCCCGGCAGGGCATCGAGGTTTCGGTGCTGCACGACGCGGGCTCGCTCGAGCGCAGGCTCGAACGCGAACGTCCGGACCTGATCGTGCTCGATCTGATGATGCCGGGCGTGGACGGTCTCACCGCGCTGCGCAAGCTGCGCGCGTCGGGCGACGACATCCCGGTCATCATGCTCACGGCACGCGCGGACGACGTCGACCGGATCGTCGGCCTCGAACTCGGCGCGGACGATTACCTCGGCAAGCCATTCAATCCGCGTGAGCTGCTCGCGCGCGTGCAGGCCGTGCTGCGGCGTCGCCGAACGCTGCCGTCCGCGGCGGCCCCGGAACAGCGCGAGCCGTTCAACTTCGGCCGCTTCACGCTGGATTTCCAGTCCCGCACGCTGCATCAGGAAGACAAGCCGCTGACGCTGTCCGGCAGTGAGTTCGCGCTGCTGAAGATTTTCGTCAATCACCCGATGCGTACGCTGACGCGCGAGCGCCTGCTCGAACTGCTGCACGGTCCCGAATACGACGGCACCGACCGCGGCATCGACGTGCAGGTTTGGCGTCTGCGCCGTATTCTCGAAACCGATCCGTCCACTCCGCGCTTCATTCAAACGGTGCGCGGGCGCGGTTACGTGTTCGTGCCCGACGGCGAACAGCATGCGCCGGCCCATTGATTCGCTTTTCGGGCGGCTCGCGCTGCTCGTCGTCGCGGTACTGCTGCTCTCGCATTTCGCGTGGTATGCGCTGATGCGCCTAGAGCGCAGCCAGTTGCAAACGCGCTACGCCGTCGAAGAAGCCACGTTCCTCGTCGAGGCCGTGCGCCAGCACGTTGCACGCACGCCGGATCAGCCGTTGCCCTCGCGCGTCAAGCTGGTGGATCCGGCAAGTCCCGAGGTCCCGCCCGAGCAGGCGAATATGCCGGCCCCACTGGAGCGCTTCGTCGAAGACGTGCGCGACCGCATGCCGTCCGGCACGCAGGTGCGCGTCGGCTTGCCGGGCGCTCCGCCCACACTGTGGGTACGTGGAACCGCCGACCGGAGCTGGATCGTCGTGCCGGTGCAGCCGTTGCGCACGCCGCGCTCGCTCGACCGCACGGTGCTGTGGCTCGCGATCATTTTTTCCTTTGCGGTCATGGCGGCGCTGTTCGCAGCATGGGCGCTCCAACAGCCGTTGCGTTCGCTCGCGCAGGCGGTCGCGCGTTTCGGACGCGGCCTGCCCGTGCCGCCCGTTCCCGAGCGAGGTCCGCGCGAGTTGCGGCAGCTGACGCACGGGTTCAACCAGATGGTCCAGGAAGTGGCGCGCACGGAAAACGATCGCGCGGTGATGCTGGCCGGTGTCGCGCATGATCTGAAAACGCCGCTTGCGCGTTTGCGTCTGCGCGCCGAAATGATGGATGAAGCGAAGGTGCGCGACGGCGTGGTGCGCGACGTCGATTCGATGACACATATCGTCGAACAGTTTCTGGTGTTCGCGCACGACGGCGCCGACCGCAGCGAGGCCGTCGAGGTGGATGTGCAATGCGAGCGTGTGGTGCGCAGCTACCGCGCGGTGGCGGGCGGCATGCCGGCAGTACAAACCGAGCTGCATGCGGGGCCGGGATTTCTGCTGCCCGCGGCCACGCTCGACCGGATTCTGTCGAATCTGCTGGATAACGCACACGCTTATGGCGCGCCGCCCGTTGTCGTGGCCACGGCGCGCACGTCGCAGGGCTTTACGCTATCGGTCAGCGACAACGGCAGCGGCATCGCCGCGCAGGACCTGATCAACGCAAGCCGGCCGTTCGTGCGGCTCGATCCGGCGCGAGGCGGCAACGGCCATAGCGGGCTAGGCCTCGCGATCGTCGAACGGCTGGTGCGCCGCGCGGGAGGCGAGTGGGTTATCGGCAACCACGAAGGCCGTGGCTTACGTGTTCTGATGACCTTTCCGTTCGAAGTCGTGCCGCGTGTGACGGCAGCGTCGGAAAGCGTCTGGTGAAGTGGACGGAAACGAGCGGAGCGGCTGCAGGTGTGTGCGTCAGCCCCGCTTTCGTTGAGGCATTGCCTTCGTTGAATCGTCTTTACTGACCCGTTGCGGCGAGTCAGCCATGCGGGTTCAATCCGAAAACAGCGTGTTCAGTGCATTGGCCGCGTCGCTGTCCACCGTATTCCACGTCACCGTTTCGGCCTCGAAAATATAGTGTGTCGTGTATTTGCCGAGCCGCGCGAGTATCTCTTCCTGAATCAGCTCCGGCGCAACGTCGAGTTTCAGATACCACGCGGTGGACGACAGGCGCGTCTGGAACGCGCCGTATTCCGCCAGCAGATGGTCGAACGCGCCAGCATCCTGATCGCGGCAGACAATCACCAGATTTCCCTTCATGCGAATCTCCCGTTAGAGCCTAGCAGTCACCTCGTATCAGGTTCGATGATACCTGCTTCGACTGGGATGCCACGAGCGCGGCACCGGCGTTATGCGGTGCGTGCGTGGTTCGCGGGTGTTTCGTCCGATATCACCAGGCGGTGGCGACCGTGCGTGCGGGCGGTGCGGTGTCGTCGGGCGGGAGGGCTTCCGTGCGGTCGCGGCCACCCGTCTTTGCTGCATATAGCGCGATGTCGGCGCGGCTCATGATCCGCTCAGGCAGGTCGTCGGGCGAAAGCTCGGTGATGCCGATGCTCACGCTCAGCCCCGCCGAGGCGGGGAGCTTCGGCGAAGGCACGGCCTTCAGCCGCAAACGCAGCCGTTCCACCACTTCGCGTCCGCCGGCCAGATCCGTGGCCGGCAACAGCAAGCCGAACTCCTCGCCGCCCAGACGGCCGATGGCGTCGGTGCTGCGCAACTCCGCGCGGCAGGTGTCGACGAAATGCTCGAGCGCGCGGTCGCCGGCGGCGTGGCCGAAGCGGTCGTTGATCTGCTTGAAGTGGTCAAGGTCGGCGATCGCCATGCATAACGGCTCATTGGCCGCATGCGCGCGTTCGATCTCCCGTCGCAGCAGATCGAGGAAGTAGCGTCGCGACAACGCACCTGTGAGCGCATCATGGCGCGCCTCGGCGGAAAGCAGCGTATTGGCCGACTGCAACTGTTCGGCGAGATCGCGCGTGCCGCGATGATGACGCCGCTCGCGCACATACGAAACGGTAATGACCCACGCGAGCGCCACCGTGCCGGCCAGCGTCAGGAACACCAGCAGGTGGTCACGCTTGTGATTGCGCAGCAGTTCGGGCCATGCGGCAAGCGGGTCGACCAGATGCGCCGACAGCCCCGAGTTCAAGCCGCTGCGCGCCTGGTAGAGCGAAGGCCCCGGTTGCTCGCGCATGCTGAACAGTTGCCCGGCGACCGACGCCGGCACCCACGGCGCCTGTTTGCGCACGTCGTTGTCTGCGTGAATCTGAATATTGGGAAAGGTCGAGCGTCGATAGACGACGAGCCGCTCCGCCGCGCTCATTTGCATGACGCGCGCCCCAGGCAGCGCGTGACCTTCCAGTGCACTGTTATGCGCCATGATGATCACGCCGTTTTCGTCGGCGACGAACGTGCCTGCATGCGCGACCCAGTGCCGCAACCGCGCAATACCGACCTTGGCGACCACGGCGCCCGCCAGCAGTCCGTTCGCGTAGACCGGCGCCGCGATGAAGATGCCGGGGTCGCCGCTCGCACGGCCGACGCCATACGCTTCCGAAAATGCACCCAGCAGCGCATTGGTCAGGTAGCCGCGAGTACGCATGTCGATGCCCACAAAAGAACGTGCGGCGGCAACCGGCGTATCGGTCGCGTAGCTGGTTGCCACGCAGATGCCGTTGGCGTTCACGAGCCAGATCTGGTCGAGCCCGGAGAAGCCTTGCGCATCGTGCAGGAACTCGCTGACGGCGGTCATGCGCGGGTCTTTTAGCAACGCGGCGTGCAGCGCGGGTTCCGCCGTCTCGTTGTTCACGGCATAATTCCGGGATTGCACCAGAGCACGCTGGACCACGTCCATCTTGGCCATGGTGGCAGGAATGGCGCGGGACATCGCGAGGTCGCTGGCGATCACCTCCGCCATGTTGTCGACGATCGACGTGGACATCTGCCGCTGCGCCCGCAGGGCCGCGTCCAGCTCTTGCTGTACCATCCGGTCCGCGACCATGCCGGCCACGAACCAGCAAACCAGAACGATCAGCATGAAGCTGACCGGTCCGATTGCCTGGCGCAAGGTTGTCCTGTTCATCGACCCTCTAATCCGTCTCGCTGTGACATGCAACTAGCTCTTTCGTGGCAGCGCAATGCTGATATTTCGCCCCGCCGCCGGCAGCCGCCCATACGACGCCGCTGCGGCCCGGGATGACTGCTCGCTGATGCGTCTCCGGATTTTAACCGGCATAGAAACCGACGCCACCGTTATTGCGGTCATGCGAAGTTTGCCCGCCGCGTCCATCAGATATTTAACGGCAGAAGACGCTACTACTTGATGGCTGTGCGGGTTTTCCGGATGACGCCGGCGCGTCTCGCGTCTATTGCGGTCAGCCACCCATGTCGCCGGCGCGCAACGAACAGGGACTCGTGGATGATCTCTTTGGGCGCCTCGCACGCAGCGTTGCCGGCCGTTTCGCTCGCTTTGCCGCTATTTGTCGCGAAAGGTTGTGCCTGAAACATAGGATGGTGTAGTGTCGTGCCGTCCAAAACAAGGAAAGCTCGCCAGCCCACGGGCGGCGCCTGCGGTCACGGGAATCCGGCTCCATGATGGCGGTCGCTGGACGACGCGTCCCTGACACGTCCGCCGCCGGTTCGCGAGTCACTCACGCTAACGATTTACCGCGCACACGCGTTTTGCCATGCCCGATTTCCGCTTTCCGGACCGATCACCAGACCGCCGCGCGTCGTTGCCGGGCTCCCTCGTGCGTGACCATACATATAGCAGCAGGGAGGGCATCTGATGGATTTCAGCTTCAACCTCAAGCGCACCGCCAATGCGTCGGCCTGGCGGGTGTTGCCCAATCGCTGGGATTTCGTGGCGTTTCCGCTGATCATCTGCATCATCGCGATGGCGGCGATCGGCTTTCATGAAACGCTCGCACCCATGTCGGTGCTCAAGAGCCAGGCGATTTCGCTGGACCCGTCGAACCTGCCCGAGTATGCAATGCGCACCACGCTGCGCATGCTTGCGGCAATGGTCGCGTCGCTGATCTTTACGCTCGTGTATGGCACGCTCGCCGCGAAGAGCCGCCGCGCCGGCATGGTGCTGGTGCCGATTCTCGATATCCTGCAGTCGGTGCCGGTGCTCGGCTACATTTCGTTTACGGTCACGTTTTTCCTGGCGCTCTTTCCCGGGCGCGTCCTCGGCGCCGAACTGGCAGCGATCTTCGCGATCTTCACGAGCCAGGCGTGGAACATGACGTTCAGTTTCTATCAGTCGCTGCGCACGGTGCCGCGCGACCTGGACGAAGTGTCGCGCGGCTTTCATCTGACTTCGTGGCAGCGTTTCTGGAAGCTCGAGGTGCCGTTTTCAATGCCGGGCCTGATCTGGAACATGATGATGTCCATGTCCGGCGGCTGGTTCTTCGTCGTGGCATCCGAGGCGATCACGGTCGGCAATAACACGATCACGCTGCCGGGAATCGGCGCGTATCTCGCCCAGGCCATCTCGGACAAGAACCTGCACGCGATCGGCTGGGTGATCCTTGCCATGACCGTCGTGATTCTTGCGTACGACCAGTTCCTGTTCCGTCCGCTCGTCGCGTGGGCCGACAAGTTCCGCATGGAGAACACCAGTTCCGGGGATGCGCCGGAATCGTGGCTGCTCGACCTGATCCGCCGCACGCGTCTGATTCACCGGCTGCTGGTGCCGCTTGGCTGGATGTTCGCAAAGGCCGCGCGCGTGCCGTTCCGGCTGCCTGCCATTCAGGGCCCGCGCTTTCCGATTCCGCATACGCAGAAGAATTCGCGCCTGGGCGACATGGTGTGGGCCGTGGTGGTACTGGTTGTGACCGTCTTCGTCGTCTATCGCGTGATCACCTATGTGCGTACCGGCGTGTCGCTCGACGAGGTCTGGCATGTCTTCCTGCTCGGTCTCATCACGCTGCTGCGGGTGGTGGTGCTGATTGCGCTCGCGTCCGTCATCTGGGTGCCGGTCGGCGTGCTGATCGGGCTGCGGCCGGCGCTTTCGGAGAAGATTCAGCCGCTCGCGCAGTTTCTCGCCGCGTTCCCGGCGAATCTGCTGTTTCCGGTTTTCGTGATCGTGATCGTTCGGTTTCATCTGAATCCGGATATCTGGCTGTCGCCGCTGATCGTGCTCGGCACACAGTGGTATATCCTGTTCAACGTCATTGCCGGTGCGTCGTCGTATCCGAACGACTATCGCGAGGCGGCCAAGAATTTCCATATTCGCGGCTGGCAGTGGTGGCGTCAGGCGATCCTGCCGGGCATTTTCCCGTACTACGTGACAGGCGCGATCACCGCGTCCGGCGGCGCATGGAATGCGAGTATCGTTGCCGAATACGTGCAGTGGGGCGACACGAAAGTGGCTGCGCACGGGCTCGGCGCTTACATTGCGCAGTCCACCGCCGCAGGCGACTATCCGAAGATCATCGTGGGCATTGCCGTGATGTCCCTGTTCGTCACCCTGTTTAACCGCCTGCTGTGGCGTCCAATGTACGCCTACGCCGAAGGGAAGCTCCGGCTCGATTGAGTGCCCTGAACCTGTCGCTTCGCGCCAGGCTCTCCCAAGGGGCGTTGACAGACCTTGGGGCGGCCCGGCGTTTTCTTGAGATTGAAGGCAAAACGCGATGCAAAATCCTAAAGCTGCTCTGAGCGCCGCACCGATCCAGACGCCACCGAAGCCGCCGCGCCTCGGCGAAGAGATCCTGCGCGTCAAGGACGTGTGCCGCGGGTTCAACAAATCGCAGGGCGAGTTGCTCGTCCTCGACGACGCGAATCTGTCGCTGCGTGAAGGTGAGATCGTCGGTCTGCTGGGCCGTTCGGGTTCGGGCAAGTCGACGCTGTTGCGCATCATCGCCGGGCTGATCGAGCCGACCGGCGGCGAAGTCACCTACATGGGCAAGCCGCTGGACGGCCCGGCCAAGGGTGTCGCCATGGTGTTCCAGACGTTCGCGCTGTTCCCGTGGCTGACCGTGCTGCAAAACGTTGAAGCCGGTCTGGAGGCGCAAGGTGTCGGCGCGGCCGAGCGGCGCACGCGTGCGCTCGCGGCGATCGACCTGATCGGTCTGGACGGTTTCGAAAACGCGTATCCGCGCGAGTTGTCGGGCGGGATGCGTCAGCGCGTGGGGTTTGCGCGCGCACTGGTGGTCGATCCCACGCTGCTGCTGATGGACGAGCCGTTCTCCGCGCTCGACGTGCTGACCGCGGAAACGCTGCGCACCGACCTGCTCGATCTGTGGACGCAAGGGCGCATGCCGATCAAGGCGGTGCTGATCGTCACGCACAACATCGAGGAAGCGGTGTTCATGTGCGACCGGATTCTGGTGCTGTCGTCCAATCCCGGCCGTGTGATCGCCGAAATCAAGGTGCCGTTCAAGCATCCGCGCAATCGTCTGGACCCGGCGTTCCGCCGTCTGGTCGACGAGATTTACGCAAAGATGACCGCCCGCCAGACCGACGAAAAGACCAAGAAGGGGCTCGAACTGCATAGCTGGCTGCCGCATGTGTCGACCAACCTGATGGCCGGCCTGATCGAGACGCTCGCTGCCGCCCCATACCACGGTCGCGCCGACATGCCGGAAATTGCCCGCTCGCTGCACCTCGAAGTGGACGACCTGTTCCCGGTCGCCGAAGTGCTGCAACACCTCGGTTTTGCCGACGTACGCGAGGGCGACATTTTCCTGACCCCGCCGGCCCGCGTGTTCGCCGAGTTCGGCACCCAGGAGCGCAAGATGATGTTCGCCGAACATCTGCTGCGCCACGTGCCACTCGCCGCGCGGATCAAGAAGGTGCTGAACGAGCGGCCGGGGCATCGCGCGCCGCGCGTGCGTTTCGAGCAGGAGCTGGAAGACTTTCTGTCGGATAGCGCAGCCGAAGAAACGCTCGACGCGGTCATCAACTGGGGCCGTTATGGCGAAATCTTTTCGTATAACGATCAGACGGAAATCTTCAGCCTGGAAGACGTGGAGTCGTGACGCGCGAGCGCGTCCGATAACCGGATGCGGCGGCGCTGTCCGCGCCGGCAGCAAAACGGCAGGGGAGACCCCTGCCGTTTTTTTATTTCTGCCCGTTCTGAAGAGCGCCTACTGCAGATTGCCCCAGCGTTCGACCGCAGGTTCCGCCGATGCCCATTTCCAGCCCTTGTCCTGCTGACACGCGCTGGCGGTGTACCAGTCCTCGCGTGCTTTGGCTCCTTCGCCGTCCTGCACGGAGAACACGAATTCCTTGCACAGCGCGATGGCGGAGCTGAAGGCGCGTGTCACGCGTACCTGACCGTGACCGTTCTCGATGGGCAGCGTGTGCTTGACCGCCCACGGACGGGTTTCACCGACCGGCATCGCGCCGGCTAGCGCGGCAATCATGTCCTGCTGATCGGTGTGCATGACGCGCATGTAATGGGCGACCGCTTCGTCGGTTGCGGCCTGTACCGCGATGCCCACGCCGATGCCCACGGCCGGATTCGACGTGACGAGGCCCGACGCCACACCCGCTGCCGCACCGCTTGCCGCCCCAACGGACGCGCAGCCGCTCGTCATCAGACTCGCACCGACGCACAGGGCGCCGGCCAGTACGAGCCGCATGCGGGTCGAGAAAATCGGGCGGGTTGCGCGGGTCCGTGCCGCGGGAGCGGCAGCGGCATCGAGCGCGCCGGTGAATGCGCGTGCCGTCATTGCAGCGCGCCCCAACGTTCGGTAGCCGGCTCAGCCGACGCCCACTTCCAGTTATCGCCGTCACGGCAAATCGAAGCGACGTAGAACGCGCTGCTGGCCGGTACGTTTTGAGTGGCGGTTCGGTCCACCGAGAAGACGATTTCCTTGCAATCGAGCGCGCCGGTGCTGATCGCACGACTCACCGTCACGCGGCCGTGTTCGTCGTCTTCGAGCGGCACGGAGTGGGTCACGCTCCAGGGCGCGACGCCGCCGACGTCGAGCGGACCGGCGATCTTCGCGATGCCGTCCTGCGTATTACGGTGAATCACGCGCTCCGAATACTGGACGCCCGCGCGGGCCGCGGCCACGGCGCCGAGACCGATGCCGGTCGCGACAGCCGCATTGCTCGTGACCTTCGCAGCGATGCCCGCACCCGCGATACCGGCGCCGGCCACGGCGCCTTCGGTGTAGAGCGAATTACACCCGCTCAGTAACGACGACAAAGCGATCGCCGCCACGACAAGCGCCAGCAAGCCGGTACGGCCGCGAGCGGCGGCCGGTTGTTCCGCTTTGGCCCACAGCATGTTTTTTTGCATTTCCCTGTCTCTGCTCCTGCAAATGCCTTTCTTCCGCGCATCTACGACGTGTGGTTAACGGTCGGCATGCGTTTCCACGTGCATGCATTGTGCTGCCGCATTTTGCAGGATGCGATTTGTAATTGGCAGTGGGAAAGTGCAAGAAATTGCAAAAAAGAGTGCGACATGCAGCGCTTTCTGCTGCACGTCGACACGATTTGATTGGGCGTGCGAACGAATTCCAGGCCTCCCGCACGGAGGTTCAGCGGCACCCAGGCCGGTCAATCCGCCAGGCGCCACGACAGGAGGCGAGCCGACCTATTGCTCCGTTTCTTCTTCCGCGCCTTCGTCGCCGCCGTAGGCGCTCAAGCGGTTATAGAGCGTCTTGAGGCTGACGCCGAGCGCTTTTGCCGCGCGCCGCTTGTCGCCGCCGCAGTGTTTGAGCGTGCCGAGGATGATCTGTTTTTGCGCATCGGCGAGCGGCGTGCCGATCCATACGCTCATCGCGTCGCCTTGGGTCACGGCCTTTTTTACACGCGACGCAAGGTGCGGATGCGGCAATTCGACCGTCTTCTCCGCGAGAATGAATGCGCGATACACGGCGTTTTTCAGTTCGCGCACGTTGCCAGGCCACGACCATGTGCGAAGCGTTTCGATCGACCGTTTGCTGAAGGTCTTGCTCGCGCCTTCCTGCTGGTTCAGCTGCGAAAGGAAGTGCTGCGCGAGCAGTTCGCGGTCGTTCTCACGTTCGCGCAGCGGCGGCGCGCGCAAAGGGAAAACCGCAAGGCGGTACATCAGATCTTCGCGCAGACCGTTTTCCTTCACCGCCACGGCCGGGTCGCGGTTGGTCGCGGCGATGACGCGCACGTTGCCGCTGATCAGCTCGTTACCGCCCACCCGATAGAACGTGCCCGTCTCGAGCGCGCGCAGGAGTTTGACTTGCCGCACCGGCGCCATTTCGGTGATTTCGTCGAGAAACAGCGTGCCGCCGTTCGCGTGTTCGAAGTACCCAACGCGGCCCTGGACCGCTCCGGTGAAGCTGCCTTTTTCGTGGCCAAAGAGTTCGGCTTCGATCAGTTCATCGGGAATCGCGCCGCAGTTTACAGCGACGAACGCTGCGTCCTTGCGGGTGCTTTTATCGTGAATCGTGCGGGCGATCAGTTCCTTGCCGGTGCCGGATTCGCCGATGATCAGCGCGGTCGCGTCGGTGCCGGCGACGCGTTCGATCTGTTCGTACAGATCGAGCATCACCGGCGACGAGCCATACAACAGCCCATACGATTTCAGTCCCGCCACGCCTTCCGCACGCTGCTTCGCCTGAGACGAAGCGTTGCCGCCGGAGACGGTGGGCGAGTCCAGATCGATTGACGCCATAAACGGGGAGTCCTGTGCAAATGTGGTGTTCGTTGTTACGGCGCGCAGGCCTTGGAATGAGGTGTACTGAGAAGTCACTATCTCACAAAATTCGATTTAACCACTTCGGTGCTGGTTCCGGCAATCCGTGTGACTGTATCGGTCGAAGATTGCATGCGCGTCGGTCGAATGTGCCAGAACACGAGCCCTCCGCATGTGCGCGAGACAACTTTACCGGGTATAGGGTTTGCAATTGTCTCCCGACACGCGCGTCGTTCTTTGTGGTGCGCGTGAACGCCGAAATCAGACGAGGAGTGAATGATGACTGACACCACGCAACAGCTTGCACTCGGCGGCCAGAAGATTGTCGAGGATCTGCGAGTGCTGCTCAGGGACTCGGAGGAAATGCTGCGGCTTGCCGCGAACGTTCCCGGCGAAGGCGTCGGCGCGTTGCGCGACAAGCTCGGCACGCACGTCGAAACGCTGCAGTCCGCGCTTGGCGACGCGCAGAACAATGTACAGCGTCGTGCGCGTGCGGCGACCGTCGGTACGGAACGCTATGTGCGGCAGAACCCGTGGCGCGCCCTTGGCGTCGCTGCCGGCGTCGGCTTCGTGCTGGGCGTGCTGACGACGCGATAGTGCGGAACGCATGCAGCCTGGCACGGATTCGTTTAACGACTACAGGAGTTCACGATGGCACGACCCAGAATTGGCATCTTCGGCGCATTGATGGCGCTCGGCGGTTTTCTCGCAGTTCGATACGTGCAGCGCAAGCAGTCCACGCAGGGACCGGCACCGCGCGAGTTGAGCCGTTGGGAGGGAGAAGGCGGCAACGTTGCCACGCCGGTCACGCCGGGCGCGAGTGTCGCAGCAACGTCTGCTAACCCGAGCGCACACGGCGCAAACGGGTCGACTTATGCAAATGGCAATGGCGGAGCATGGCCGTTTCCACGCAGCTAGGTTGACGTGGCGTCACCGAGGTACTTGATGCGCAGTGCATAGCAAGGCGCCTGTGCCAAAGGCGCGGCACTCGCCGCGCCTTGCAATTTTGTCTCGATAAGGCCGTATAATAAAAAAAACGACAACAATAGCAGTCCTGATGTGTAGGTTTTTCCGTCTATTGTTGCGATATCGCGCTAAGTTGAATATGTCGGTAGTTTTTGCCTATTCGTCGGTGTTCGCCTGTGCGGGTACCCTCCGCAGCGCGAACGCTCCGAGCCGGCTTATTCGCGCACATCAGCTTTTCCCATCCCACGCTTGCAGGCTTTTGAGACGCGATGCCACATGTACTGATTGTCGATGACGATGCCGGTACCCGCGAGGCACTTTCCGCCATCATCGGGGAAGACGGCCTGACCACCGCCACCGCGGGCGATTTGCGCGAAGCGCGCATTCAATTGGTCCGGCAAATGCCGGACGTTGTATTTACCGACCTCAAGCTTCCCGACGGCAGCGGGGTCGATCTGTTCGAAGACCTGG
This sequence comes from Paraburkholderia sp. PREW-6R, assembly GCF_039621805.1. Lineage (NCBI taxonomy): Bacteria > Pseudomonadati > Pseudomonadota > Betaproteobacteria > Burkholderiales > Burkholderiaceae > Paraburkholderia > Paraburkholderia sp. PREW-6R. The sequence goes on from NZ_CP155073.1 coordinate 896,229, forward strand.
ATCCGCGCTCCGGCGTGGAAGTGATCGTGATCACCGGCCACGCCACCGTGGAATCCGCGGTCAACGCGCTGAAGATGGGCGCAACCGACTATCTGGTCAAGCCGATCAACATGCAGCGCGTCAAGGCGATCCTGTCGCGCCTGCCGCGCGCCGGCGATCTGAAGGCGGAAATCGGCACGCTGCGCGGCGAACTACGTCGCATGGGCCGCTTCGGCCTGATGCTCGGCAATTCGCCGGCCATGCAGGAGGTCTATGACCAGATTGGCCGCGTCGCACCCACGGCCGCGTCGGTCATGTTGGTAGGCGAATCCGGCACCGGCAAGGAAGTCGCCGCGCAAACGCTGCACGAACTCAGCCTGCGTCGTAAGCACGCGTTTCTTGCCGTGAACTGCGGGGCGATCTCGCCGAATCTGATCGAGTCGGAGATGTTCGGCCACGAGCGCGGCTCGTTCACCGGCGCGGACCGGCAGCACAAGGGCTATTTCGAACGGGCAAACGGCGGCACGCTGTTCCTCGATGAAATCACCGAAATGCCGATCGAGTTGCAGGTCAAACTGCTGCGTGTGCTGGAAACCGGCATGTTCATGCGCGTGGGCACGACCAAGGAGATCGAGACCGATGTCCGTCTGATCGCCGCGACCAATCGTGACCCCGAGCAGGCCGTGCTCGAAGGCAAGTTGCGGCTCGACCTGTACCACCGTCTGAACGTGTTTCCGATCAGCCTGCCGCCGTTGCGTGATCGGGGTAAAGACGTCGAGTTGCTGGCTCAGGCGTTCCTCGACGAACTCAATGACCGGCACAGCACGAAAAAGCACTTCCCCCCGGCAGTGAAGGAGATGCTGATGTCGTACCCGTGGCCCGGGAATGTGCGCGAATTGAAGAACTACGTGCAACGCGCTCACATCATGTCGGGTACGGATTCGGACAGTACGGCGACGGTGCCGCTGCAGATTACGCTGTCGAAGCCTGCAGCCGGCACGGCGATTACCATTCCGTTTGGCACGTCGCTCGCGGAAGCGGATCGTCAGTTGATTCTCGCGACGCTCGAACAGTGCGGCGGCGTCAAAACGCGTGCGGCAGAGATTCTCGGCATCAGTCTGAAGACGCTGTACAACCGTCTCGTTGAATATGGCAACGACGCGCGCGAAGACGGTGAAGCGGCCGACGAGTCACGCGCGTTGGGCGGCGCAGACGCGTAGATCGAGTAGGAATCTGAGCGCCCGAGAGCCGCCGGTCCGCAAGGGCTGGCGGCTCTTGTCATTTGTCGCGTGACGAGCGTCGCGTGCCCTCAGCGCGCCGGAGACGCCCGCAATGGCAACGGCACATCCCTTGCTGCGATTCGATGGAACCGCAAAAACGAGGATAACGATATGTCGGACTACGCTGCTGCTCCCGCGCTTTCTCCGTCGAAGCACGCTCACCGCCCTGAGCCGATCGAGCCGCCGTCTGCTCCACCTGCGGCCCCGCCTAGCCCTGGCGAGCCGGACACGATACCGGTGCCGAGTCCCGATCCCGGACCGCAACCTATCGAACCCGTCGAACCCGTTGCGCCGCCCATCGGCGATCCGCCGCCGCAACCTACACAGACACCGCAGGCCAGCCCGAGCCACTCGTTCGCTCGGCCCTTAATGCAACTCTGACATGCTATGTGCGCTGCGCCACACTTCGGCGCAGCCATTTTATGTATTTGTTACAAAGGCGGCGTATCTTTTACCGGCAATTTGCTGCGGCAACCCCTAGACTGTACTAACGCCGCATTCCCCAGCGGCGGGCTTCCGATGGAGGCATCGATCATGAGACACCCAGCACTGCGCCGCTCTGCGCGCCATTCAAAACGCGACGCGCGGCCGGCCGCAAGTGAGCCGTCGCCCCAGCATGATCCCGCGGGACAGAATCGCGTCGCGCCCGATGCGCCGCCCGACGGTGAGCACAATCAGGGCGGCGTGCGTCAGGAGGGACTGGAGTATCAGCGCGACCTGGGGTCCGAACAGGACGCCTGACCTGAACCTCCATTCGTTGCGCTGCGTTCTCAATGCGGCTTACGAAAAAGAAAAAACTTCTTTGCGGCGTCGCTGCATGGCGGGGTTGTGCTCGTCCGTCACATTTGCATACATTTTTATTCCGTCGGCGATGAAAAACGGCACGCGACTTGCATGCACCTTTTTGGCACATATCCGTATGCAACGAAACAACTGAACTAGGTGGAGCACCAATGAGCAGACTGATCGTGGTATCGAATCGTGTCGCGCCGACGCAGGAAGGCCGTCCCGCAGCGGGCGGCCTCGCGATTGGCGTTCTGGATGCGCTCAAGGAAACCGGCGGCGTCTGGTTCGGCTGGAGTGGCGACACGGTGGCGGAGCCGTCGTCTCCGGTGATCGAGAAGCAGGGTAACGTCACCTACGCAACCGTAGGTCTGACGAAGCGGGACTACGACCAGTACTACCGCGGCTTTTCGAATGCGACGCTGTGGCCGACGTTTCACTATCGGAACGACCTGTCGCGCTATGACCGCCAGGAGTACGCGGGTTACCAGCGCGTGAACGCCACGCTTGCAAAGCAACTCAAGGAGTTGCTCAAGCCCGACGACATCATCTGGGTTCACGACTATCACCTGCTGCCGTTCGCACGCTGCCTGCGCGAACTCGGCGTCAAGAATCCGATTGGCTTTTTCCTGCATATTCCGTTTCCGGTGCCAGAAGTGCTGCGCACGATTCCGCCGCACGAAGAGCTGGTCAAAGCGATGTGCAGCTACGACGTGATCGGCTTTCAGACTGAAGCGGATCGCCAGTCGTTTGTCGATTTCATCGAGCGCGGCCAGCACGGCACCTCGAGCGAAGACGGCATGGTGCACGCGTACAACCGCTTCCTGAAAGTGGCGGCTTACCCGATCGGTATCTATCCGGATGCCATCGCCAAGGCGGCCGAACAGTTCACCGACCGCAAGCCGGTGAAAAGCCTGCGCGATGGGATGCGTGGCCGCAAGCTGATCATGAGCGTCGACCGGCTGGATTATTCGAAAGGGCTGGTCGAGCGTTTTCAGGCATTCGAACGGTTGCTGCTGAACGCACCGGGTTGGCATGGACGCGTGTCACTGGTGCAGATCGCGCCGCCGACACGCGCCGACGTGACCACGTATCAACGCATCCGTCAGACGCTGGAAGGCGAGGCGGGGCGCATCAATGGCCGTTTCGCCCAACTGGACTGGACGCCGATCCAGTATCTGAACCGCAAGTACGAGCGCAATCTGCTGATGGCGTTGTTCCGACAGTCGCAGGTGGGCTATGTGACGCCGCTTCGCGATGGTATGAATCTGGTCGCGAAAGAATACGTGGCGTCGCAGGACCCGGCGGATCCTGGCGTGCTGGTGCTGTCGCAGTTCGCCGGCGCTGCCGAGCAGCTGCCAGGTGCGCTGGTCGTGAATCCGTTTGATCTGTCGCAAATGGCCGAGGCGCTCGAGCGTGCATTGTCGATGCCGCTCGCCGAACGTCAGGTGCGGCACGCGGACATGATGGCGCCGATGCGCGAAAACAATCTGTCAGTGTGGCGCGACACGTTCCTCGGCGACCTGCGCCATGTTGCGACCGCATCCAAGGTGACAGCCAAAGCGGTAAAGCTCGCTGACGTGACGGCCTCGTCGTAAGTGGTTGGACGGCCGTGCGGCGGGTTCGCGCCGCGCGAGCTTGTCACGTCGAATGCAGTGTCGAACCGAAATCGCATTAATGAAGGGCAAAGCTTGCTACGTCGCGAGTTTTGCCCTTTTGTCTGTGTGCTATGGAGGCCTGATGTCGGCCGAGTATTAGCGGAGTATCGGAGGCGTGTCGGCCGACCGTCGCCTGCGTGATCTCTGCGGGTCGACACCCTATGCGATCACGCAGTTCGAGCGGTGGCTCCATGTCGAACGCGCATGGTGCTGACCACCGCGGCGACCGCCGAAAAACATGCGGCCACGTACAAGGTGACGACAGGCCCCGAGCGGGGCGCGAGGCCAAAAATCAGCGCGACCAGTGCCGCGCCAACCGTCTGCCCGGTGAGGCGCGCGGTGCCGAGCATGCCGCTCGCGCCGCCGCTGCGCTCTCGCGGCGCGGACGACAGCATCGTGCGGTTATTCGGCGACTGGAAGATGCCGAAACCCGCGCCGCACAGCGCCATCCGCCATGCGATCTGGAACGGCTCCGGATGTGCGCCGAGCGTAGCCAGCAATAGCAGGCCGACGGTCATTGCGGCGAGTCCAACGCCGCCCAGCCACCCCGACGACACCTTGTCCGACAGCACGCCCGCGATCGGCGCGGCGATGATGATCACCGCCGGCCATGGCGTCATCAGTAGACCCGTTTCCACCTGCGACATGCCTAACGAGTCCTGCAACATGAACGGCAGCGACACGAAAGCCAGCATCTGCGCGCAGAACGAGCACACCGACGTGCCGATGGAGAGCGCGAACACGGGGATTTTCAGCAGATCGATGGGCAAGAGCGGAGCCGGCTGGGATAACTGCCGACGCACGAAGAAGTAGCCGATCACGATCGCGCCGATCAGTTCCGCCGCCACGAAAGCGAGGCGCTCGCCGTGGCCGAGACCGTCGACAGCGAAGATCAACAGGCCGAACACGAATGCGTTCATGACCGCGCTCAGGTAATCGTACGGCGACTCGTGACCGGGATTCATCGGCAGCGCTTTCAAGCCGCCGACGATCGCCGCAATGCCGATCGGCACGTTGATCGCGAAGAGCCACGGCCACGTGGCGACGGCCAGTACGCCCGAGGCGATCGTCGGGCCGACCGCCGACGACACCGCGACCACCATTGCATTCACCGAGATACCGCGGCCGAGATGCGCGGGCGGATAGATCATGCGCACGAGCGCCGTATTCACGCTCATGATGCCCGCCGCGCCGAAGCCCTGAACGACGCGGGCGAGCGCGAGCATCGGCAGCGACGTGGACAGCGCGCAGCCGAACGACGCCACCGTGAACAGCATCAGTCCCGCGAGATAAATGCGCCGGTAGCCGATGCGGTCGCCGAGCGACGCGAGCGGCAGCAGCGAAATGGTAATTGCCAGCTGGTAGGCATTGACGACCCAGATCGAGCCGGCGGCGCTTGCGTGCAGATTGCGCGCGATGGTCGGCAGCGCGACGTTCGCAATGGCGCTGTCGAGCACCGCGAGCGTGAGCGACAACGCGATGACGAGCATCGCCCAGTAGCGCTGCGGAATCGGCAGCCCCTGCTCGGGACTGTCCGCGAACGACGGCTGTGCCGAGGCCGCGTTGGCTTGCGGGTCTGGCGAGGCGCCGTCTTCGCGCGATGGTTGTGCGTGCATCGAATTTTTCGATTTGTGATGAGGCGGCCGGCATGTGGCACGATGCCGGCGCGCGCCACGCGCGTGGTCGGCTGCCGACAGCGTGCGGCGTCCGGCGGCCTTCAGAGACGGTGCCGGCGCGCAAGGGCGACGACACCGGGTCCCGGCTTTTACTTGAGTTCGTACAGACCGGTATGCGTGGTCGAGTCGAGTTCGTTCAGGTGCGTCATGAAGCGCCCGACCGCGTTCGTGGCGTCTGCGCTGATCGGCAGATGCGCCACCTTCAGCGCATGCAGGCGGAAGATGTAGCGGTGTGCCTTGTCGCCGCGCGGCGGCGCGGTGCCGCCGAAGCCGGCTGTGCCGTAGTCGTTGCGCAACTGCAGCGCGCCCTGCGGCAGCAGCGAGCCGTCCGCCTTGCCGGCATTACGCGGCAGCGAGCGTGCGTCGGCGGGAATGTTGACCACGACCCAATGCCAGAAGCCGCTGCCGGTCGGTGCATCCGGATCGTAGACGGTCAGCGCGAAGCTCTTCGTGTCGGCCGGCGGCGCGTCCCACTGAAGGGCGGGCGAGATGTTCTCGCCATCCACGCCAAACGCCTTGTCGTGATATTCGTGGGCTTTCGGCATGAAGCCGTTGTTGGGAAAATCGTCGGACCAGAGACGGAAATCAGCCATTGTGTGCCTCCCTTCTTGAGTGGTTCTGGGATGGTCGGGCGTCCGGTTTCGAGCACCGGGGTTTGACGATCGGGTGTGAGCGATCGCCACGCGGCGGGACGGAACACACCCGGGTAGCCAATCGAGTGTATCACCAGCCATTCCCTCGATTCGACCGATGCGGCGGGGAGCGGACAAGTTCAGCCGCGCTCCTCGAAACGCGGCGCATCGCTTTGTAGCCAGTCGACGAGCCGCTGCAAGACGCCATCTATATCGCGATTGGCGCCACGCAAAGCGCATTCCCAGACTACCGCGACGCGCCAGCCCTGCGCGAGCAACGCGTCACCTACCTTGTTGTCGTTGCTGCGGTTGCAGCCGATTTTGTCGCGCCAGAACTCCGGCCGCGTTTGCGGCCATTTGAAGAGATGGCAGTCGTGGCCGTGCCAGAAACAGCCGTGCACCAGCACCACGGCGCGGTAGCGCGGCAGCACGATGTCGGGGCGGCCGGGCAGATCGCGCGCGTCGACGCGGAAACGGAAACCACGGCGATGCAGGAGGCTGCGGATCAGGATTTCGGGCTTGGTGTTGCGGCCGCGAATGCCGGACATCATCCGGCTGCGCGTTGCACTGTCGACGATATCGACCATCTTTACACACCCGTTGTCGGCTCTGGGCGGCCGCTGCCCCGGTTCCGTGCGATGTGGGCGTCCCGGCCTGGTCGAATGCGTGAGTCAGGCGTACAGCGAAAGGGCTTGCTTCGAACCATCATGCGTTTCCTTCGCGAGCAGAGTCTGCAGATTCGGCAGCATGATGCGCGCCACTTCCCGCATCACCGGCATCACGACGCTGTTGCCGAACTGCCTGTAAGCCTGCGTATCGCTGACGGGAATCCGGAAAGTGTCGGGAAAGCCCATGAGCCGCGCGCATTCGCGGGGCGTAAGGCGACGCGGTCGAAGCGTGTCGCCCTGATGGACGAGAATTTCGGAGCCGTCCTTGTGATAGCGCGCCGACAGCGTGCGCGTAATGCTGTCCGGATACGCCATCCCAAAACCAAAGCCGTTGCCGGCTGCGCGATGCTTGTCAGCGTAGTTTTGCAGGTAGGTCCAGAGATTCGATGTGAGCGTGTACTTCGGCTGCACGGAACGTTTCGTAGGGTCGAAGAAGCGGTCGTGATCCCACGGCAACACGGGTTCGCTGCCGTCCGTGCGATGCAGGATCGCGCCGAGTCGCGGGCCCGCGCTCGGTAGCCGCAGATCGTCCCATGTGAACGACGTCTTGCCGCGAAAGCCGACGATGATGATGCGCTCCCGGTGCTGCGGCGTGAAATGCTGGCCGTCGATCACGCGGTAATGCACGTCGTAGCCAAGTTCGTCGCGCAGGGTTTGCAGAATCACGTCGAAGGTACGGCCTTTGTCGTGGGAAAGCAGATTTTTCACGTTCTCCAGCAGAAAGGCCGCCGGCCGCTTGGCCGCGATGATCCGCGCGACGTCGAAAAAGAGCGTGCCCTGCGTGGTGCACTCGAACCCGTGCGGGCGGCCAAGCGCGTTTTTCTTGCTGACGCCGGCAATCGAGAACGGCTGGCAGGGAAAGCCGCCGAGCAGGACGTCGTGGCTCGGCACGTCTTCGGCGCGGAAAGAAACGATATCGCCGATTAGCGTGTGCTCTTTGCCTCCGGGATAGTTCTCGCGATAGGTTTTTGTCGAGAAATCGTTCCATTCGCTGGTAAAAACGCACTCGCCGCCGTGCGCTTCGAAACCCATGCGAATTCCGCCAATACCCGCGAACAGGTCGATGAAGCGGAATCGGGCCTCGTTGCCGGAGTCAGCAACGCGGTCTCGTATTTGCGCACCGCTTTGCAGCAGATCGCGCAGCGCCGGTTCCAGCATGGCCGGACAGGGCGTGTCGCCCTTTTCCCATCGACGAACCGTCTTGATGTCCTTGCCGACATGCGCGGCAATTTCACGTTGAGTGAAGCGGGCTCGCGCCTGTCGGAGCAGGTCGAGTGGTACGGCGACGGTCACGGGCGTCCTTGCTGGGAATTTTTGCGGACATTATGACCTAATGTCGTCCCATTTTCGTCGACCGCAGCGCCGTTTGGCAGAAATTTTCCGTTTGCGCGGATGCGCATCGTCTAAACGTGCCTGTCACATTCATACATGTACGCTAGCTCCGTGACGCGATTCCCAGCGTTGCGACGTGTTGTTGGCCGCAGCCGGTTTGCGGCCTTTTTCCCGTTTAAGTTCGGTTTGCGGCGTTACGCGGTCGCAGCGGCGGGAAGCTAAACGCCGATCTGGGCCACGTCCGGCGAAGAAGTGGCCGGAAACGGAGCGGGGGCTGCCGGGAGGCCGTCCCATGCAGTAAGAGGCTCGGCTTCGAATCGATCGAGCTGCAGCAGAAAGCTGTCGACTGCGCGCAATTGCGCGTGAGAGAGGTTGCCCGTATCGAGTAATTGATACAGACGCTTGCGCCAATAGGCGACGGTCAGAATCGGCCTACCGGGGTCACCGTGTAAAGATGGCCGCATCACGCGCGCAATGTGCGCGATGTCCTGATCGATCAGTGCTGCATGCGTCGACCCTGAAAACTTGATGTTGATGCTCATGCTGCCCATGCCGTCTCCTTTGTTGCATTACGGCTGGACGCGGCGCGACTTTAGTCCGATTGCATATTCGGTGGCAAAAAGGTGGGTCGATCGATAGTCGCCGGCTCACCCGGGCATACGCGTTGCTCAGCAAGGTAACTGGCGTAATATCGCGCCGGCATTCCAGATAGTGGAGCCGAACCATGAACAAAGACCAGGTGAAGGGTGTGGGCGAACAGATCAAGGGCAAGGTCAACGAAGCCGTTGGCAAGGCCACTGACAATCCCGCGAAGGAATTGAAGGGCGACATGCAGCAGGGCGCCGGCAAGGTCCAGAAGGCCTACGGCGACGCCAAGGAAGATGCGAAGGACAATGCCAAGCGCAACGCGCCGTAAGTACGGCGGACGTTTGGCAGTCCCTGAAAAAGGCGCTTCGGCGCCTTTTTCTATGGTTTAACGCATATTTGGCCAAGGCGGGATGGTCGAAGCGAAGTTCCGCGCAACGTGCGTCGCGTTTAGACTGGGCGCAATCATCACGCGCTTTCACTTCTTCTGCCTGAAGGTTCACACCACCACATGACCGATCTCTCTGCTTTCCCGATCTCGAAGAAATGGCCCGCTGAGCATCCTGAGCGGATCCAGCTCTATTCGCTGCCCACGCCAAACGGGGTGAAGGTGTCGATCATGCTCGAGGAAACCGGCTTGCCTTACGAGCCGCATCTCGTGCGTTTCGACGCGAACGACCAGTTGACGCCGGAGTTCCTGTCGTTGAATCCGAACAACAAGATTCCCGCGATCATCGATCCCAACGGGCCGGACGGCAAGCCGCTAGCGCTTTTCGAATCCGGCGCAATCCTGATCTATCTGGGCGACAAGTCAGGCCAACTGATTCCGCAGCACGCTGCAGGGCGCTACGAAGCCATTCAGTGGCTGATGTTCCAGATGGGCGGCATAGGCCCGATGTTCGGCCAGCTTGGCTTCTTCCACAAATTCGCGGGCAAGGATTACGAAGACAAGCGTCCGCGCGACCGCTACGTGGCCGAAGCGAAGCGCCTGCTCGGCGTGCTGGAAGGGCGTCTCGAAGGGCGCGACTGGCTTCTCGGCGATGCCTACTCGATCGCCGACATCGCCACGTTCCCGTGGGTACGCAATCTGATTGGTTTCTATGACGCGGCCGAACTCGTCGGCATTGAAGACTTTCCAAATGTGCAGCGCGTGCTGGCCGCTTTCGTCGCACGGCCGGCGGTGGAGCGAGGCCTGATGATCCCGAAACGGCCTTGAGTATGCCGGTGAGTGTCGGAGCGGTACGACAGCCCAGCTGATATACCATGACGCGCTGACTGATTGAATCGATTCGAAGGGTATGCAAAGCATCAGGAAGTACCGCTCCATCCAGACCTTACGGGCGCTGGCCGCGCTGGGCGTGGTCGCCTTCCACACCAACGGCAATGTGCTCGTGTACGGCTGGTTGCCGGAACTGTTCGCGCGCGTGTCGCGCTACGGCGAAATTGGCGTCGACGTGTTCTTCGTCATTTCCGGATTCGTAATGGCGATGGTGACCCATGGCGAGCCGGTGGGATGGGCGTCTGCCCGAACGTTCATGGCAGCGCGCCTTGCGCGGGTCGTGCCGCTCTACTGGCTGCTGACGGCGCTCTTTATTGCGCTGCTTCTCGTGGTGCCCGGCGCGTTTGGCAATGCGCACTTCATCGCGTGGCATGCCATTACGTCGTTTCTCTTTTTCCCTTCGCTGAACTGGGCGCATATTACCGCGCCGGTGCTGGGTGTCGGCTGGACGCTGAACTATGAGATGTGGTTCTACATCGTCTTCATGCTGGCCATGTGCGCGACGCGTTACCGGTTGCTGCTGGTGTCCGCGTTGCTGTTGCTGAGTTGTTCATTGCGCTGGCTTCTCGACGGCAGCGTCGCGTTGGATTTCTACACGAATCCGATCGTGCTCGAATTCGTGTTCGGCTGTTGCGTCGGATGGCTGTATGCGTCCGGACGCACGGTTCCGGTCCGCGTCGCAGGGCTCCTGCTGGTGGCGGTCGCCGTTGCCGGAAAGGTGTTTGCGCCGACGCTCACCGACACAAACCGTTTTCTCGTGTTCGGGCTGCCGGCGCTCGCCGTGGTGGTGGCCGGGTTGGCGCTGGAAGACAGGGTGCGATGGAGCGCGCTGCTCGAACGCATCGGCGACGCTTCTTACTCGCTATATCTGACGCACGTGTTTTCGGTGCCGATTGCGGCGAAGGTGCTGCAGGTGCTCGACAGGCGGCATCGGCTGCCCGGCGATCTGGCCTGTTTGCTGGTGGTGCTGGTTGCTACTGCGGTGGGGCTCGCGTGTTATCGATGGGTCGAGCGTCCGTTGATCCGCTTTTGCAGGCCATCAAGGCGCACGCGGGTGCGGAAGGATCTGTTGCGCGCGCCGGGTGTGGACGGGTGAGGCGGTGAGGGTGAGGTGGTGAGATGAGGAGTGAAGCGCGGCGTTGCTGGGCTGGTCCCCCTGACAGGAATCGAACCTGTATCTAGCGCTTAGGAGGCACTTGTTCTATCCATTGAACTACAGGGAGAGGACCAAACCGGAATGATCGCTGCAATCCTGCTGCAGGACAAGCTGGGCAAGAACAGGAGATCAAATTCGCCGGCGAGCGCAGAGTATAGCAAACGCGCGCGGCCGCGAGAAAGGCCGGCGCGCGCGGTGCAGCGAGCGCCATCTTGCAGTGTGGCGGTCATGGAACCGGCACGCACAAAAGCAGACGGCCCAGCGAGGACGCCCGCTGGGCCGTACGGAACCGTGCGCATGGGTAGGACGCTTGCCGCGCTCAATCAGGCCATATCGCCCGAACGCGCGGATTCAGACGATCCGCTTCAAAACTCCACCACGGCGAACTCAGCCTTGCTGACGTCGCACAGCGGGCAACGCCAGTCTTCCGGGATAGCGGCGAAACGGGTGCCCGGCGCAATGCCTTCTTCGGGCAGACCCTCTTCTTCGTTGTAGATCCAGCCGCAAATCAGGCAGACCCAGCTCTTATATTCAATCAGTTCGATAACTTCGCTCACGACGTACTCTTGTTTGGTAAAGGCAATGATCCGCTCGGTGTGCCCCTTTTTTAGGCACTGCGGCGACCCGCAATACTACCGGAATTTGTCAATCGCGAAATAAATAGCGACGCTCGCGCGGGCGCCGGGCGTCGATCGTCATGACGAGCGGCGTTCTGCGAGTTCCGTCAGATACACCGTGTATGCTGTGTTTCGAAGCGGTGCGCCGAACCGGCGCAGGCGACGGCCACATCGATTTCGCGACAATCTGTCACAAGCGAAGTGGCATGCGAACCAATGGCCGTGCCGGTATGCGCGCAACCCTCGGCATGCGCGCAGCGCCCGCATTCGTTTTCCAACCAGGAGAAAAACAATGTTCAGGAACAAGTGGATGGCCGGTGCGGCGTTGGCTGGGTGGCTCGCGGTATCAGGCGTCGCGCAGGCAGCGAGTGTTTCGTTCGTGCAGCCTGCCGACGGCGCGACCGTCAGCAATCCGGTGCACGTGGTGTTTGCCGTCGACGGTATGAAGATCGCGCCGGCCGGCACGATCGCGGACGGCACGGGTCACCATCATCTGCTGATCGACGGCAAACCGTTGCCGAAGGGCGAGGTCATTCCGGCCACCGACAGGTCGTTGCACTTTGGCAAAGGTCAAACGGAAACGGACCTGACGCTGCCGCCCGGCGACCACACGCTGACGCTGCAATTCGGCGACGGCGCGCATCGTTCTTACGGGCCCGAAATGAGCAAGACGATCACGGTGCACGTCAGGTAAGCGCCAACGGCAGGTAACCGGAGACGGCAGCCCCTGAGCCGGAATGACAAGAAACACGCGGATACGTGCAGGGCTCGCCCGGACGTATCCTCCCCATCGCGTCCCGCTGGCGCGAGCCGCCGGCCAGCGTTGCGGCCACGCGCAAGCCGGCCGTTCGATCTATCTCTTCCGGCATACAGGCAGCGGCACGTGCGCCCGGTACAATGGGCAGTTCCGGCGCATCGCTGTCTTCTCCAATCCCCATTCCCATGTCGCTTTACACCATTACCGGAGCCCAACTGGCCTTCGGTCACGTCGCGTTGCTCGATCACGCGGATTTCTCTCTCGAAGCGGGCGAGCGCGTCGGTCTGATTGGCCGCAACGGCGCGGGCAAGTCGTCGCTGCTGAAAATCGTCGCCGATCTGGCAAAGCCGGACGACGGTCTGGTCACGCGTCAGCAGGGCCTGACCACAGTCTACGTGCCGCAGGAGCCCGAGTTCGACACGGACGACACCGTGTTCGAGGCGGTCGCGGCCGGCCTGACCCACGCCCGCGCACTGCTGGATGAATACGACGCGGTGGCCAATCAGCTTGCCGACGAGCCTGAAGGCGCGACACACGACGCGCTCATGGCGCGCATGAACACGCTGCAATCGTCGCTCGATCATGCGGACGCGTGGAACTGGAGCACGCGCGTGGCCACCACGCTGCAGCAGATCGGCCTGAACGGGGAAGCGCGGGTGGGGTCCCTGTCGGGCGGTATGCAAAAGCGCGTTGCGCTGGCTCGCGCGCTGGTCGTGCAGCCGGACGTGCTGCTGCTGGACGAGCCGACCAACCATCTGGATTTCGACGGCATTCGCTGGCTCGAAGACCTGCTGGTGTCGCTGCGCGCGGGTCTGCTCTTCATTACCCACGACCGCGCGTTTCTGGATCGGGTCGCCACCCGCATCATCGAACTGGATCGCGGGCGTTTGCTGTCGTATCCGGGCAATTTCTCCGCTTACCAGACGCGCAAGGCACAGCAACTCGAAATCGAGCAGGTGGAAGCGGCCAAGTTCGACAAACTGCTCGCGCAGGAAGAAGTGTGGATTCGCAAGGGCGTCGAGGCGCGGCATACGCGCAGCGTCGGCCGGATCGCGCGGCTCGTGCAGATGCGCAATGAGCGCGCCGAGCGTCGCAACGTGCAGGGCAACGTGAAGCTCGACGTCGGTCAGGGCGAGAAGTCCGGCAAGATCGTCGCCGAATTGACGGACGTCACCAAGCGCTATGGTTCGCGCACGGTCGTCGACCATTTCACGGCCACCGTCATGCGTGGCGACAAGATCGGCTTTGTCGGCCCGAATGGCGCGGGCAAGACCACGCTGCTCAAGATCATTCTCGGCGACTTGCCGCCGGACGAAGGCAACGTGCGGGTCGGCACCAATCTGCAGGTCGCGTATTTCGACCAGATGCGCGCGCAGCTCGATCTGGAAAAGAGTCTCGCGGACACCATCAGCCCCGGCAGCGAATGGGTCGAAGTGAACAATCAGAAGAAGCACGTGATGAGCTATCTCGGCGACTTCCTGTTCGCGCCGGAACGTGCGCGTTCGCCGGTCAAGTCGCTGTCGGGCGGCGAACGCAACCGTCTGCTGCTCGCGCGTCTCTTCGCACGGCCGGCCAATGTGCTCGTGCTCGACGAACCGACCAACGACCTCGACATTCCCACGCTCGAACTGCTCGAAGAACTGCTGATCGACTACGACGGCACGGTGCTGCTCGTCAGCCACGATCGTGCGTTTCTGGATAACGTCGCCACTTCGGTGATCGCGTCGGAAGGCGGCGGCAAGTGGCGCGAATATGTCGGCGGCTTCACGGACTGGCAGATCCAGCGCGATCGCTCGCTGCAAATGGCGGCCGCGCAGCAGCCGCCGAAGGAAACGGTCAGGGAAGCGCCGAAAGACGGCGGCGCGGTCCGCGCCGCGCAGCGCCCGGTCAAGCTGTCGTTCAAGGAACAGCGTGAGCTCGACGCGCTGCCGGAACAAATCGCCGCGCTCGAAGCCGAGCAGAAAACAATCGGCGCGCAACTCGAAGACGGTTCGATCTTCGCGAAAGACGCGCAGGAAGGCACGCGTCTCACTGAACGGTACGCCGCGATCGAAGAGCAACTGCTGGTCGCACTGGAGCGTTGGGACGAACTGGAGAACCGGCGCAAGTGACACTGACGGACGGCGCGTCTTGTCCAGACGGCTAATCCAGCGCAAGTGAATTGATGCCTGATTCGAAATCAGTAAAATACCCCGCGAACAGGCTTGGCCGGCGTTCGCACCGGCACCCGAGGTCCGCCCGAAGCGAGGCTCGCTTCAGGTCAGGTGTCGGCCCATCCAATGCCGGACCGATGCCGAGGCAAGCCCAGGCGCTCGCTGTCGAGCGATGCAGCCGGGAAGCCAACGCGACAAACAGCTTGCCCGCATGGCGGGCACCCCTCCTAACCACGTTGTTTCGTTTCGCTTTTTTTGAAAACTCAACGCATTGTCCACGGACCTGTCCACAGGACCTGTGGACAACGATGAACCGACGCACCCGAGTCAACCATGTCTACGAAAAAGCCAAACGCCGCGTATAGCGAAGCGTCGATCAAGGTGTTGAAGGGCCTCGAGCCGGTCAAGCAACGGCCCGGGATGTACACCCGCACCGAAAACCCGCTGCACATCATTCAGGAAGTCATCGACAACGCGTCGGACGAGGCCCTCGGCGGCCACGGGCGGCAGATCACGGTCACGCTGCACGCGGACCATTCAGTATCGGTCGAAGACGACGGCCGTGGTATCCCATTCGGTCTGCATCCGGAAGAAGGCGTGCCGGTCGTCGAAATCGTGTTCACACGGCTGCACGCGGGCGGCAAGTTCGACAAGGCCGCCGGTGGCGCCTACACGTTCTCGGGCGGTTTGCACGGCGTCGGCGTGTCGGTGACCAATGCGCTGTCCACGCGTCTGGACGTCACCGTGTGGCGCGAAGGCAAAGTCGCCGAACTGAGCTTTGCGCACGGCGACGTCGCAAAGGAACTTCAGGTCCGCGCCGCGACGAAGGCGGACAAGAAATCCGGCACACGCGTCACCGCGTGGGCCGATCCTAAATACTTCGATTCACCGAACCTGCCGCTTGGCGAGCTGCAACGTCTGCTACGCTCGAAAGCCGTGCTGTTGCCGGGCGTCGAAGTCACGCTCGTCAACGAAAAAACCGGCGAGCAGCAAAGCTGGAAATACGAAGACGGTCTGCGCGGCTATCTGCTCGAAGGCATGAACGGCAGCGACCTGCTGATCCCGCTGTTCGAAGGCGAGCGCTACGTCGAGAACTCGCGTGCAACCGAAGAGACCTTCGCCGAAGGCGAGGGCGCCGCATGGGTGGTCGCGTGGAGCGAGGAAGGCACGCTCATGCGCGAGTCGTACGTCAATCTGATTCCCACGCCCGCCGGCGGCACCCACGAGTCCGGTTTGCGCGACGGTCTGTATCAGGCGGTCAAGAGCTTCGTCGAACTGCATAATCTGCAGCCGAAGGGCGTCAAGCTGCTGGCGGAGGACGTGTTCGCCCGCGTGTCGTTCGTGCTGTCGGCAAAGGTGCTCGATCCGCAGTTCCAGGGGCAGATCAAGGAGCGCCTGAATAGCCGCGACGCCGTCAAGCTGGTGTCGTCGTTCTCGCGGCCGGCGCTCGAATTGTGGCTGAACCAGCACGTCGAGCACGGCAAGAAACTCGCGGACCTCGTCATCAAGCAGGCACAGGCGCGCACGCGTGCCGGCCAGAAAGTCGAGAAGCGCAAGAGCTCGGGCGTCGCCGTATTGCCAGGCAAGCTGACCGATTGCGAGTCGACGGAAATTGGCCGCAACGAGCTCTTTCTCGTCGAGGGCGACTCGGCGGGCGGCTCGGCCAAAATGGGCCGCGACAAGGAATACCAGGCGATCCTGCCGTTGCGCGGCAAGGTGCTGAACACGTGGGAAACGGAGCGCGACCGGCTGTTCGCCAACAATGAAGTGCACGATATTTCGGTGGCGATCGGCGTCGACCCGCACAGCCCGGACGACAAGGTCGACCTGTCCAATCTGCGCTACGGCAAGATCTGCATTCTGTCGGATGCCGACGTCGACGGGTCGCACATTCAGGTGCTGCTGCTTACGCTGTTCTTCAAGCATTTCCCGCAACTGATCGAACGCGGCCACGTGTGTGTCGCGCGCCCGCCGCTGTTTCGCGTCGACGCGCCCGCGCGCGGCAAAAAGCCCGCACAGAAACTCTACGCATTGGACGAAGGCGAGCTGGAAGCGATTCTCGACAAGCTGCGCAAGGACGGCGTGCGCGAATCGCAATGGTCGATCAGCCGCTTTAAAGGCTTGGGCGAAATGAGCGCGGAGCAGCTGTGGGACACCACGATGAACCCGGACACGCGCCGCCTCACGCCTGTGGCACTGGGGGAGCTCGACTACGACGCCACGGTCGCGCGCATGACCATGTTGATGGGCAAGGGCGAAGCGGCGTCGCGTCGCAGCTGGCTAGAAGAAAAGGGCAACGAAGTGGAAGCGGACATCTGAGCGCCAGGCTTCATGGCGCTTCATAGCGCTTCACTTTCGCACGAACACTTCAGGCCAGATAAGCGCCAAATACGGATACGGAATTCCAGATGGACGACGATAACACTCTCGACCTTTTCAATGAGCCGCCGCCGCCGGAGGGCGACTTCCTGACGCTCGGCAATTACGCGGAGCGCGCGTATCTCGACTATGCGGTGAGCGTGGTCAAGGGCCGCGCGCTGCCGGATGTATGCGACGGCCAGAAGCCGGTGCAACGCCGCATCCTGTTCGCGATGAACGACATGGGTCTGTCCGACAACGCGAAGCCGGTGAAGTCCGCGCGCGTGGTCGGCGACGTGCTCGGTAAGTATCACCCGCACGGCGACCAGTCGGCTTACGACGCACTGGTGCGTCTTGCGCAGAATTTTTCGATGCGCTATCCGCTGATCGACGGCCAGGGCAACTTTGGTTCGCGCGACGGCGACGGCGCGGCGGCCATGCGATACACCGAAGCACGTTTGACGCCGGTCGCAAAACTGCTTCTCGACGAAATCGATCAGGGCACGGTCGATTTCATGCCGAACTACGACGGCTCGGAACAGGAGCCGCGTCTGTTGCCGGCGCGCTTGCCGTTCGTGCTGCTGAACGGCGCGTCGGGCATTGCGGTGGGTCTGGCGACGGAAATCCCGTCGCACAATCTGCGCGAGGTCGCGGCGGCTACCGTCGCGATGGTCCGCAACCCGAAGATTTCGCACGCCGAATTGATGCAGCATTTGCCGGGTCCGGACTTCCCCGGCGGCGGCCAGATCATTTCGAGCGAAGCCGAAATCTCTGCCGCCTACGAAAGTGGGCGCGGCAGTCTGAAGGTCCGTGCGCGCTGGAAGATCGAGGAACTCGCGCGTGGCCAGTGGCAACTCGTGATCACCGAACTGCCGCCGAATACCGCCGCGCAGAAGGTGCTCGAAGAAATCGAGGAGCAGACCAACCCGAAGATCAAGCTCGGCAAGAAGACGCTCACGCCCGAGCAGTTGCAGACCAGACAGACGCTGCTGGGCCTGCTCGACGCCGTGCGCGACGAGTCCGGCAAAGACGCGCCCGTGCGGCTCGTGTTCGAGCCGAAATCGAGCCGCATCGACCAGACGGATTTCGTCAACACGCTGCTCGCCCATACGAGCCTTGAATCGAACGCGTCGCTGAATCTGGTGATGGTGGGCGGCGACGGCCGGCCGCGCCAGAAAGGTCTGAGCGAAATCCTGCACGAGTGGGTCGCGTTCCGCTTCACCACGGTCACGCGGCGCACGCGTCACCGGCTGACCAAGGTCGACGACCGGATTCACATCCTCGAAGGCCGGATGATCGTCTTCCTGAATATCGACGAGGTCATCCGCATCATTCGCGAATCGGACGAGCCGAAGGTCGCGCTGATGGCCGCGTTCGGTTTGTCCGACCGCCAGGCCGAGGATATTCTCGAGATCCGGTTGCGTCAGTTAGCGCGTCTGGAAAAGATCAAGATCGAGAAAGAGCTGTCCGAACTGCGCGACGAGAAGGCGAAGCTCGAAGAACTGCTCGGCAGCGAGCCGGCAATGAAGCGCCTCATCATCAAGGAAATCGAGGGCGACGCGAAACAGTACGGCGACGATCGCCGCACGCTGATCCAGCAGGAAAAGCGCGCGACGTTCGAAGCACGCGTGGTCGATGAACCGGTGACGGTGGTGGTTTCGCAGAAAGGCTGGGTGCGCGCGCTCAAGGGTCACGGGCTGGACACGGCGGGCTTCACTTTCAAGGCGGGCGATGGTCTGTACGCCGCGTTCCAGTGCCGCACGCCGGACACGCTGATTGCATGGGGCAGCAACGGGCGCGTGTACTCGGTGGCGGTCGCGCTGTTGCCGGGAGGACGTGGCGACGGTGTGCCGGTCACGTCGCTGATCGAACTGGAGTCGGGCAGTCATTTGATGCATTACTACTCGGCTTCCGCGGATCAGGCGTTGCTGCTCGCATCGAGCAACGGCTTCGGCTTTATCGCCAGGGTCGGCGATATGGTGAGTCGCGTGAAGGCCGGCAAGTCGTTCATGACGATCGACGCCGGCGCGGCACCGCTTGCGCCGATGCCGATGTTGCCCGATGCGACGCAGGTCGCGTGTCTGTCCTCAGGCGGCCGTTTGCTGGTATTCGGCCTCGACGAGATGAAGACACTCTCGGGTGGCGGGCGCGGTGTCACGCTAATGAGCCTCGACGACAAGGAAACACTCGTGCAGGCGCTCTCCATCAATAACGCAGGCGTGATGCTGATCGGTACACGCCGTGGCGGCCGTCTCGATGAAGAGAAACTGAGCGGCGCGGCGCTCGCGCCGCATGTCGGCAAGCGCGCGCGTAAAGGCCGCCCACCCGAGAGCAAGCTGAAGCTCGAAGGTATGCGTCCCGTGCTGGCGAGTTGAGCGGTTGAGTTTCGATGTCGATAACGATAGAAAACGGCGAGAATGGCGCTTGATTGTGGAACCGCGTGAGAAGCACGTGGTCGAACGCGCTCAATAGCCGTTGCCATGCACGCTAATAACAGTCGTCCTGAACGGTGCGGCGTAGTCGGAAGAGGAAAAACAAAATGAACAAGGCAATCGAGCTCGCACTCTTTCTTCATTTGCTCGCGGTCGCGGTGTGGGTCGGTGGGATGATCTTCGCGCATTTCTGCTTGCGCCCGGCCATTGCCGATCTATCGCCGCAACTACGTCTGCCTTTGTGGGAATCGGTGTTCGGCCGTTTCTTCAACTGGGTCGCCGGCGCCGTGCTGGTCATTCTGCTCAGCGGTGGTTTCCTGCTGATGCAGTTCGGCGGCGGCCATGCGATCTGGCCGTTGCATGCCATGGCCGGCCTCGGCATCGTCATGATGCTGATTTTCGGGCACATCCGCTTCGCTGTGTTTCCGCGCATCCGCCGCGCCGTGCAGGCGCAAAAGTGGCCGGACGGCGCACGCGCGGTCGGCACGATCCGGCGTCTCGTGTTGATCAATATCGTGCTGGGCGTGGTGACGATCGGCGTCGCGGTGCTGTCCCGCGGCCTCTAAAGAAAGTGAGCAGCGCCCTTTGTCCGCCTCCTGACAGAGGGCGGCGCGCTCTGCACAGTGGCTGCGCTTCTTATGCCAGCGCGCCGTAGGCGAGCCAAAGTCCGCACGCTACCGCAACGGTCCCGTACACCACGTACACCGGCACCTTGAGTTTGGCGAAGCACATGCCCGAAAAAAGCGCCGTGATCAGGTAGACCGGCTGCAATGGCACGTGCGCCACGATTCGAAGCACGGCCACCGCAAGGAATGCCGTCGTGACCGCGCGCAAAATCCGCATGCCGTGCTCAAAGCGAGGATGGGCCTTCAACTGATGCAAGTGCCGCTGCGCGAGCACCACGAGGCAGCCCGACGGCACGAACAGCGCGAGCGTGGCGATGAGTGCGCCGGCCCAGCCATCCACGAGATAGCCGAAGAACGGCACCACGTTCAGCAACGGTCCTGGCGACAGCGGCGACAGCGAGAAGGCCAGCGTGAAGTCGTTGTCCGACACACCGACGGCCGGTGTGACGAACAGTGTCTTGAGCACCGGCAGCGCCGAGAACCCTCCGCCAAACAGCGTCATGCCCGCACCGGCAAGCCGCGGCCACAGCAACGCAAGGTCATAGCGATGCGGCAACGGCACGACGAACACCAGCAGAAAACCACAGAGCGCAGCCAGTATCTGCCAATCGCCGCGCGCGAACGACACGACGATGCGCGACTGCCGGTCCGGACTCACGAGCCAGCCTGCGCCGAACGCGCCGCCGAGCATCACCACATACGCTGCGGGACTGCGTGCATAAAAGAGCGCGATGCAACCGAGCACCGCCGCTGTCCATTCGAGTTTGCCGCGCACCAGCGCGCGCGTCTGCTTATACCAGGTGATCGCGATGAGCGTCGCCAGCACGACGCTGAAGTGATTGAGCAAGGTTGGCGATGCGGCGGCGCGCACGAACGGCGTGCGGTAGAAGATCGCGAACAGCGTCATCAGCATGAAGAAGGGCAGCACGCTCGCGATGCCCGCGACCCACGCGCCGGCCCGTCCGCGCAGCGCATGTCCCAACTGCACGGCGACATTGCAGCCTACCGGCCCGGGCACCATCCAGGCGAGCGCGATCAGATCGGAGAATGCGATGCGCGAGAGCCGGCCCTCGCGTTCGACATAGTGATGCTCGAGTTGCGCCATTAGCGCCAGTCCACCCCATGACAGCGCCGACAGGCCGCACACGACCCTGAACAGCGTCCATAGTGGCTCGCGCTCGCCTCGTCTCGCGGCATCCTGGCTTGTGATCGTCTGCATGGCGCCCACGGACGCCGGCAATCGGGCGCCCGTCCTTTGGGATCATCGTTGTATCGTGGCGCGCGCCGCAGCCGGCTACGCGCAGTGACGCAGTACAGCGAGAATGTAGCCGGTTTTGTAGGGTAGCGGTAATCTGACGCAACAACCGGCACTGCGCGCGACGCGCTCAGGTGTTGGTGCTCGCGCTCGCATTGGTGCTGGGAACGTTGCGGGTGGTCTCGCCAGTGTCGTGATCCGCACTATGACCCGTATTGTTGCCAATAGTGTCGATTTCGTGCGACTCGCGCCGGTTGCCCGCCATCCCGCACACGCCGAAACGGTCGAGCAACGCGGGAATCGCCTCCACCGGCACAGGACGCGAGAACAGGAAACCCTGCGCCTCGATATGGCCGAGTGCGGCGAGCCAGGCGATCTGCTCTTCGGTTTCGGTGCCCTCTACCACCACCGTCAGCCCAAGCGAACGCGCGAGGTTGACAATCGCGGTGACCATCACGCAGACGCTGCGGTCTCCCGGAATGGCCTGCACGAACGAGCGGTCGACCTTCAGCGTATCCACCGAAAACCGGTTCAGGTAGGACAGCGATGAATAACCCGTGCCAAAGTCGTCGAGTGCGATACGCACGCCAAGGCGTTTCAACGCAAAGATCTTTTCGGAGACGAGATCCGGAAACTCCATCATGGCGGTTTCGGTGATCTCGAGTTCGAGGCGGCGCGCGGAAATGCCGCTTTCCTCGATTGCATGCGAAATGGTTTCGTAGAGATCGCCGCGCCAGAACTGCACCGCCGAAATATTTACCGCGAGCGACAGCGTGTCATAACCCTGCTGCTGCCAGGACGCGAGTTGCCGGCAAGCCGTTTCGATCACGAAATCGCCGATCGGCACGATCAATCCGGTAGACTCCGCGACCGGAATGAACTCGTTCGCCGGAATCAGACCGTGCTGCGGATGACTCCAGCGCACCAGTGCCTCGAAGCCGGTAATGCAGCGGCGCGTGAGATCGATCTTCGGCTGATAGGCAAGGAACAGTTGACCTTCGGCCAGCGCCACGCGCAGCTGCTGCTCCCACTTCATCAAATGGTCCGCGCGGTGGGACAGTTGCGGCGAATAGAACTGGTAGCAGTTCTTGCCCGCATCTTTCGCGCTGTACATCGCAAGGTCGGCTTTTTTCAGCAGATCGATCTCGCTTTCGTTGGCGACGGAGTAGAGCGCAATGCCAATGCTCGCATGCAGCACGAACGAACTGCCGCGCACTTCGAACGGTTTGGCGAACGCTTCCGCTGCAGCTTCCGCCAGTGAGACCGCGCGCTTCTCGACGTCTTCACCCTTGATCACGACGACGAACTCGTCGCCGCCGATGCGGCTTAGCGTGCCGCCTTCGCCGACCGCCGCGGACAGGCGCGACGCTGTCATCTGCAACACGATGTCGCCGGCATTGTGGCCGAGCGTGTCATTGACCGTCTTGAAGTTATCGAGGTCGATGAAGAGAATCGCCAGGCGCCCGAGGTTAGCCGGTTGTGCGACGTCGTGCCGCAAGCCTTGCAAGGTGGCGTAGCGATTGCGCAGGCCGGTCAGCAGATCGAATTCGACGAGGTGGGTCATCTCGCGCTCGCGCCCGAGCAGTTTGCCGATGAGACCCGTGGCCACCGCGAAGAAGCTCAGCATGGCGAGCGAAATGAAGCCCGCCATCAGCAGATAGACGTTGCGCGTGTGGTTGTAGTCGGCGAATTCTTCGGCTTCCGAAAGGCCCACCAGCACGCCGAGCGGATAGCCGTCGATATGCCGGTAAGAGACGATGCGCGTGACGCTGTCGATCGAATCCACGTAGGTGCCCGACACGTGTTCCGACGTCGGGTAGGAGCCGCTCGCGGAGAATACGCCGTTAGGGTTGTCGGCGCTGCCCGTGCGGCGCGCGAGCACTGCGCCATTGTCCGAGATCACCGCAATCACGCCTTCGCGGCCAATCGCTGCGTTGTTATAGAAGTCGCTCGTGAAATAGCTCGGGTCTTCGGAAACCACCACCACGCCCGCAAACGATCCGTCCGGATGATTCAGACGGCGCGTCATCTGCAATGTCCAGTGTCCGGACACACGGCCGAGCACCGGCTTGCTGATAAATAACTGGTCGTCGTTTTCGTGCTCATGGACCTTGAAGTGCTCGCGGTCCGACAGGTCGATGTGTTTGGGATTCAACTCGGCCGTGTTGGCTATTAACGTACCGTGCTCGTCGATCAGCGATACTTGAACCAGCGTTTCGCTCTGCACGACGCCCTTTTCGACCGTGGTGGCTAGATCGAAATGATTCGGTGTTTTCTCAAATTCATATTTGACGAAGCGCGTGATCTGATCGACCTGGTGAATCGCCTTGACCGTATGCTGCTCCAGCGCCGCGGACAGTATTGCAGCGGAAGCCATCGCCTCGCGATATGTCGCTTCCTTTTCGACTGAAAGGCGCGCGAAAATCACGGCCCACAACAGGATTAAAACGAGTACGCCAAGTGCCGGAATAGCCAGCAAAGCGCGCCGGCGCGAAATAGCCGGATCGCGGCGAGGTGTGGAGTCGCGCTTGTCGGAGAAGCGGGATGGGCTCATTGCGCGGCCCGAGGCTGAATGCCGGCCGGCTGCAAACGCGCGAGCATGGACTGCGCTGATTTCATGGGTGGCTGCATGGTGACCAAGGTGCCGGGCCTGCTGCGCAGGAGGTGAGATCGTGGCGACGAGCCGGTCCGTCCGCAGGTCATCGGGTACATTTCGATATTACTTAATGCCACTAGATTAAGGAAGGGTCCGGACTGCGGGTATACGCGGCACCGGGCAGTCGGCCGGTCGTGCCGCTGAGCGCCCGATGCGGGCGGTTTTCCTGCCGCCGCCTTTGCGTTGCATGCGCATCGGTCATCCCGTTCTCGGCCTGTTGCGTCTGGCGAACCGTTTGTTCGGGACGTCGGCTGCGCCTTTGCCGCCCCGCCGCCCCACGTGAGCAGTGAGCAGGCAAGGACGGGCCGGTCATGGCAGCCTGAACGTTCCGTCGACGATCGTGACCGTCGCGCCGCCAATCCAGGTCTTGCCGTTTGCATCGTCGTAGTGCACGGAAACCCGGCCCGCGCGTCCGAGCACGGTGCCCTGGCGCGCGGAATACTGAGCGCCCGGACGCAAATGCTGTGCGCTCAGCAAGCCGGCCAGCGCGGCGTTGGCGCTGCCCGTCACCGGATCTTCGCCGACGCCGAAGCGGCCGCCCGCCATCAGGCAGCGAATCTCGAAGGTCGCGGGACCGTCGGCTTCGTGCGGGCCGTAGACCGCAAGCCCATGCGTATCGACTGACTCCACGAGCGCCGCCAGCGCGGCCGCGTCGGGCTCCAACGCGAGACAGTCGCGCGCCGAAGCGACGCGCACGACGAGCCACGGTGCGCCGTTATCGACCGCGCACGGCGTTGCGCTGAAGTCGATCGCGTCGCTGCGCAAAGCCGCGGCGAGCGCCTGATACCGATCCTCAGGCAACGCAGCGACGCGCGCGGGCGGCGCGGCGAAGGCCCACGCGTGCTGGGTTGCATCGTGGTTTGCGTCGTGGACTAAGCCGTCACGTATGTCGTGAGTTGCATCCGTCTCAGGCGTCAACGCCTTCAACTCGACAAGGCCGACGCCGCATTGCTGGACTAGCCGGCCGGCCTGTTTCGGCTGGTAGCCGCTCTCCAGCAGCGCATGCGCGGTGCCGAGCGTGGGATGACCGGCAAACATCAATTCGCCGCACGTCGTGAAAATGCGCACGCGATAATCGGCGGCCGGGTCGCTGGGTTTGAGCAGGAAGGTGGTTTCCGACAGATTCGTCCAGTTTGCAATGGCTTGCATCTGCTCCGTGCCGAGCGCGTCGGCGTCGAACACGACTGCGAGCGGATTGCCTTTGAACGGCACCGACGTGAACACGTCGACCTGTTTGAAACGAACGATGTTGGCAGGCATGGCGCGCTATCCAGCGAATCCGGCGGTTGGGTGGTGGGCGGATTCTATCTGGTGAAGGCGGAACGATCCACCTCGCCACACATGCGCAACGCGCCGCGGGTGGCAGGCACCTCGCGACGCGTTTCATTCGAACGCTCGCACGACGCTTACGCCAGGACCGGCGCGGCGCGTGCAGCAGATTTTATGCGCAGTGAATCGTTGCGCGTTCGTTACTCGACTTCGGCGATCATTTCGATTTCGACGCATGCGCCGAGCGGAATCTGCGCGACGCCGAATGCCGAACGCGCATGTTTGCCGCGCTCGCCGAACACGTCGGCGATCAGTTCGGACGCGCCGTTCGTGACCAGATGCTGCTCGGTGAACTCGAACGTGGAGTTCACAAGGCTCATCAGCTTGACGATGCGCGTGACGCGGTTCAGGTCGCCCACGTGTGCGTGCAGCGTGGCGAGCAGGTCGATTGCGATCGAGCGTGCCGCCGCCTTGCCGTCTTCGGTGCCGAGCGTGTCGCCGAGTTTGCCGGCCCACACCTTGCCGTCTTTTTTGGCGATGTGGCCGGACAGATAGACCGTGTTGCCGCTCTGCGCGCTCATCACGTAAGCGGCGGCGGGCGCGCCGGCGGTCGGCAACTCGATGCCCAGGTCCTTCAGCTTGTCGTACACATTTGTTTGAGCCATCTGGTGCCTCTGTTCAGTAGTGGAAATCGGTAGCGTGGCGGCGCGAAGTGAAT
The DNA here is from genome assembly GCF_039621805.1 of Paraburkholderia sp. PREW-6R. Lineage (NCBI taxonomy): Bacteria > Pseudomonadati > Pseudomonadota > Betaproteobacteria > Burkholderiales > Burkholderiaceae > Paraburkholderia > Paraburkholderia sp. PREW-6R. The sequence goes on from NZ_CP155073.1 coordinate 922,098, forward strand.
CTCACGCGCCGCCCGATCGCAACTTGGGTTCGGCTTAAACTTTCGCGCGGATCAGCGCGGCCAGACGCGACACACCTTCGTCGATCTTCGCCGGCGGCACCGTGACGAACGACAGACGCAGCGTGTTGTGCTGCGCTTCGTTTGCGAAAAACGGACCGCCGGGCACGAAGGCGACATTCTGCGCGACGGCTTCTTCGAGCAGCTTCATGCTGTCGATCTGCGCCGGCAGCTTGACCCACACGAACATACCGCCTTCTGGACGGTTCCACGTCACGCCTTCCGGCATGTACCGTTCGAGCGACGCGAGCATGGCCGCGCATTGATCGCGATACAGTTCGCGAATGCCCGGCACGTGCTGGTCGAGGAAACCGTCCTTGATCACTTCATGGACGATGCGCTGCGTGAAGCTCGGCGTATGCAGATCGGTTGCCTGTTTGGCCTGCACGAGCTTGAAGATCAACTCTTCGGGCGCAATGATGTAGCCGACCCGCAGGCCTGGCGCCAGCACCTTGGAGAACGAGCCGAGATGAACGATGTGATTCGGCGCCATGGACAGCATGGTGGGCAGCGGCTCGCCGGCGTAATCGAGCGCGCCGTACGGATCGTCTTCGATCACGGGGAACGGTGCGGTTTTCGCGAACTCGGCCAGCATGCGGCGGCGCTCGACGGGCAGGCGGCGCCCTGTCGGATTCTGGAAGTTGGGCTGCGCGTACAGCAGGCGCGCGCCGGCCGTCAGTTCAGGGGTAAGCGCTTCGGGAATCAGGCCTTGCTCGTCGGTCGGCACTTGCACGTAGCGCGGCTCGTACATCGAGAACGACTGCAATGCGCCGAGATACGTCGGCGTTTCGACCAGCACCGGGCTGTCTGGACATACGAGCACCTTGCCGAGCAGATCGAGCGCCTGCTGCGAACCGGTGGTGATGAGGACCTGGCTCGCGCGAATCTGCGCGCCGTTCACCGAATAGCGATTCGCGACCCATTCGCGCAGCGGCGCGTAGCCTTCGGTTGCGCTGTACTGGAGCGCCGCGGCGGGGGCGTCGCGCAGAATGCGGTCGGACGCTTCGCGCATCCGTTCGGCAGGGAACGTGGCCGGCGAAGGCAGGCCGCCCGCGAACGAAATGACTTCAGGCCGCTCCGTGACCTTCAGAATCTCCCGAATCGCCGAGCTGGTGAGCTTGCGCGCGCGTTCGGACAATTGCCACGTAGGGGCTTTCAAGTCGCTTTGGTCCATGGTCTCCTCTGCTGGTTTGAATGGAACAGGTCTGAATGCTGACCGGATAAAGTGTCGATTATCGCGCGAGTCGGCGACCCGCGCCCACTGCTTATTCGAGCGTGCGCGGACCTTCGGGTGTGTCGAACTCGGCGACGAGGCGAGCCGCGCCTTCGGTGGGCTGCACGTCGATCAGATGTGCGGCCCCCAGCCACTTCAATTGCTCGTCGATCACGTCGGCGCGCGGGTGAAAGGCTTTCAACGCTCTCAGTGCGATGCCCGATTCCGGCAGCGCCGCCGACGGATGCCGCACCGAATCCCACTGGATCAGGGACGGCAGCACGCCGTCGCCGACGCCTTGCCAGCTTGGAAACGCGCCGTCTTGCGGTATCGACAGGCCCCACGTGAGATCGCCGCGCGTCATCGGCACGATCGGCGCAATGCGTTGGGGATACTGTGCTTGCCACGCCGGCAGGCGCTTGGGCCGTTCGACCCGGGCGACCCAGTGTGACAGGTAGGGCCCGTTGTCGAGCCGGGTCTGGGTGGCGGGGTCGTCGAGCGCGAACAGGCGCGCGTGCGTCGCTTGACCGGCGGACGCCGGCGCCGCGTGCGGGTCCACCGCAATCACTTCCAGATACACGCCGCCCCACAGATTCAGCAGACGATTGTGCGTGCGCATCAGCGGATGCGCGCCGCCGCCGGACGGCGCCACGCCAAGCGCATCGGCGACATACTGCGCGCCCTCGTCGAGCGTGCGGGCGGAGACGACGAGATGATCGAGACGAAGCAAATGAGCGGTCATGACGGATCGGGCAAGCGGTTTTCCATGGCGAATCGACCGGCGCGCGGCGGCGCCTGGCGCTCGCGTAGCCGGGGCCGTCAGCATAACCGCTTGGCGGGTAGGGCGGCTATGCGGGGCGCTTTCGCGTCCTGAAAATGTAGCGGCGAAGACCTGCACAGTAACGGTACAATCGGCCCGATACCATTCGGTACAGTTGGAGCCAGCCATGTCCGTCCCGCTTGCCCAGATTCCTTCTCCGCACGACACCGCGTCGCTGACACTCGTCGAGCAGCTCGTCCAGTGGGCGCGGCGGCGGATCGAGGAGCGCGTCTTCCGTCCCGGCATGCGCATGCCGTCCATTCGCAAGCTCGCGCTCGACAAAGGCGTGTCGCGTTTCACGGTGGTCGAAGCCTATGAGCGGCTGGTGGCGCAAGGCTTCCTGGAATCGCGGCGCGGGTCGGGCTTTTACGTGCGCGAACGGCTCGGCGGCGCGCCGGTCAGCGAGATCCATTCGCCGGCCGCGGCCGCGCCAGCGCCTGTGCCCGCCGCGATCGACGTGGTCTGGCTGCTGCGCAACATGCTCCACACCGGCGCGCGGCCCGAGCGCAGCCCCGGCCTCGGCTATCTGCCGGCGCGCTGGCTCGACGGCGATCTCATCACCAACGCGCTGCGCACGCTTGGCCGGCAAAGCGGCGCGCAAATGCTCGGCATCGGCACACCGCAGGGTTTTCTGCCGCTGCGCCAGCAGTTGCAAACGCGGCTGGAGGAACTGGAGATCGGTGCGTCGCCGGATCAGATCGTGATGGTGTCCGGCATCACGCAGGCTATCGACCTGATCTCGCGCATTTACGTGAAGCCGGGCGACGCGGTGATCGTCGGCGATCCGGCGTGGTTCCAGATGTTCGGGCGTTTCGCCTCGCAAGGCGCGCGGCTCGTGGGCATGCCGTACACGCCGGACGGCCCGGATCTCGACGCGCTCGAATCGCTGGTGCAGACATGGCGGCCCAAAATGCTGGTGATCAATTCGGTGCTGCAGAATCCCACCGGCACTTCACTGACGGCGGCGCAGGCGTTTCGCATCCTGCGGCTGGCGGAGGCGTACGACTTCATCGTCGTGGAAGACGACGTTTATGGCGATCTGTGTCCGCCGGGCTATCCCGGCACGCGCCTCGCGAGTCTCGACCAGTTAAAGCGGGTGATCTACCTCGGCAGTTTTTCCAAGACGCTCGCGCCGAATCTGCGCGTCGGTTTCATCGCATGTGCGCCGGAGGTGGCCACCGCGGTCAGCGATCAGAAAATGCTGGTCGGCATGACGAGTCCGGAACTGAACGAGCGCGTGCTGTACAAGATCCTGACCGAAGGCCATTACCGCCGGCATGTGGAGCGGCTACGCGCGCGGCTCGACGCCGTGCGCGAAAAATCGGTGCGAATGCTGGAGAAGACCGGCCTCAAGCCATTTCTGACGCCGGCGGCCGGCATGTTCCTGTGGGCCGACACCGGCGTCGACGCCGACGCGCTCGCCGCCGCCGGTCACGAAGCCGGTTTCCTGCTGACACCCGGCAGCCTCTTCTCGCCGCATCAATCGCCCACCACGTGGATGCGCTTCAATATCGCCAACTGTGGCGACCCGGAGCTGGCGGCTTTTTTATGCCGCTATCTCGACGGCGTTGCGCGCCGCGCCTCTTGAAATCGCGCCGGATCGTCCCCAACTGGGCGGACAATTCGGCGCGACGCGCAGCGGACCGGCGTCCGGTCATGCGCCGTCGTCGCCCATCGCCCCGAATCCTATTCGCAACAGAGAACCGAGAGGAAGTCCGACCATGGCACAAGAAACCATGAGCTTTCAGGCAGAAGTGAAACAGCTTCTGCACCTGATGATCCATTCGCTGTACAGCAACAAGGAAATCTTTCTGCGCGAGCTGATTTCGAACGCGTCCGACGCCGCGGACAAGCTGCGTTTCGAAGCGATCGAAAATAGCGCGCTGTACGAAAACGACCCGAATCTGCGGATTCGCGTGTCTTACGACAAAGCCGCCCGCACCGTGACGATAGAAGACAACGGCATCGGCATGAGCCGCGACGAGGCGATCGCCAACCTCGGCACGATCGCCCGCTCGGGCACCAAGGAATTTTTCGGCAAGCTCTCCGGCGACCAGCAGAAAGACGCGGCGCTGATCGGACAGTTCGGCGTGGGCTTTTACTCGGGCTTTATCGTCGCTGACAAAATCACCGTCGAGACGCGCCGCGCCGGTCTGCCGGCGTCCGAAGGCGTGCGCTGGGAAAGCGCGGGCGAGGGCGACTTCGCCGTCGAGCAGATCGAACGTGCTGCGCGCGGCACCTCGATCACGCTGCATCTGCGTGCCGACGAAGACGAACTGCTGTCGGCGAACCGCCTGAAGTCGATCATCCAGAAGTACTCGGACCACGTCGCGCTGCCCATCCTGATGCAGAAGGAAGAGTGGGACGCTGAAAAGAGCGCGATGGTCACGAAGGACGAAGACGAGACCGTCAACCAGGCAAGTGCGCTGTGGACGCGGTCGAAGAACGACATTACCGAAGAGCAGTACAAGCAGTTTTACCAGCACCTCGCGCACGACCACCAGGACCCGCTCACGTGGACCCATAACCGCGTGGAAGGCCGCAGCGAGTACACGCAACTGCTGTACGTGCCTACGCACGCACCGTTCGACTTGTGGAACCGCGATCATCGCGGCGGCCTCAAGCTGTACGTGAAGCGCGTGTTCATCATGGACGACGCCGAGCAGTTGCTCCCCACCTATCTGCGTTTCGTCAAGGGCGTGGTGGATTCGAGCGATCTGCCGCTGAACGTGTCGCGCGAAATCCTGCAGGAAAGCCGTGATGTGAGGGCGATCCGAGAAGGTGTGACCAAGCGTTCGCTGTCCATGCTGGAAGATCTGGCGAACTCGGATAACGAAGCCGACCGCGAGAAGTACGCCGGTTTCTGGAAGGAATTCGGCCAGGTGCTGAAGGAAGGCATCGGTGAAGACTTTGCCAATCGCGACCGTATCGCAAAGCTGCTGCGTTTCTCGTCGACGCATACGGACACGCCGGAGCAGACCGTATCGCTTGCCGACTACGTCGCGCGGATGAAGCCTGAGCAGTCGAAGATCTACTACGTGACCGCCGACACCTGGCAAGCCGCCACGCACAGCCCGCACCTCGAAGTGTTCCGCAAGAAGGGTGTGGAAGTGCTGCTGCTGACCGATCGCGTGGACGAATGGGCGCTGTCGTTCCTGACCGAGTTCGAGGGCAAGCCGTTGCAAAGCGTGGCGCGGGGCGACCTGGACCTCGGTGCGCTGAACGACGAGGAAAAGCAGGCGCAGGAGAAGGTGGGCGAAGAGTTCAAGCCGCTCGTCGAAAAGATGAAAGAGTCTTTGAAAGACAAGGCCAAAGACGTGCGCCTGACCTTCCGCCTCACGGATTCGCCGTCGTGCCTCGTGGCCGACGAGGGCGAAATGAGCGGCTATCTGCAACGCATGCTGAAGGCCGCGGGCCAGCAGGCGCCGTCGTTCCACCCGATTCTGGAAGTGAATCCGGAGCACGCGCTGGTGAAAGGCCTGCACGCAGACAGCGCGAACTTCGACGACTGGTGCCACCTGCTGTTCGATCAGGCTCTGCTCGCCGAAGGTGGCGCGCTCGAAGATCCGGCCAGCTTCGTGAAGCGTACCAATGCGCTGTTGCTCGCACGTACGAACGAAGCTTGACGGTGCGAATGCGCGGGCTTCGCGCGTTCGGCTGAGTGTTGAAATCAGACTGTGAAAAAGCGCTGCCGCGGCAGCGCTTTTTTTACGCGCACGGTTTGCCGCGTAACCCGCTTCCTTGGCCCGGCATGACGACTGCAACGCCGGGCCTGTCAGCGCGATGCTTTAGCGGCTGGGTACGACTCCATGCAGGCGACGTACTTGCGCGAGTACGCTGCCGGCCAGTTCCTTTGCCTCGAAGCATGACGCGTGGTCGCCGAGCACTTTGGCGGCGAGACTGCCGATTGCCGCGCTGGTCTGTTTCAACGTGTGGTGCTGCGACAGCGCTGAGCCAGCGAGTTCCTTTTCCAGGTGCGTAGCGCCCTGACGCCTCAAGACGATCGACGCCAGATGGGCAATGCGGTCGGACGTTTCCTTCGGATTCATGCTGATCAAAATGGGCTCCCTGATGCCTGTGAATGGTTTTTGCCGTGGATGTTGTTTAGGAGTGGCAGCCGGTTTGCTGCCGATCTGCTCGACAGTTAGGACATTTCATGCCGTCGAGTGAAAATAATTATGGTTAACTAACTAAAAATTTTCAACGACGATAAATTGAGATTGGTTTATGAGATGTAAAAGCGGGGCATTATCTTATGCTTCTACGGTTTAAATTCGGAGACTTAAAGAATTAAAACTGTTCTTTAAGTCGGTTATTGTTCGTGCCGCACGCGATTAATCGTTCATCGGTAATCTAGCTGCCGGCGTTCGCGAATTGTCCCGGGTATGTCCAACTCTTCCATGTCCGATTTCATACTGACAACGCCGGCTGCCCGAGCCGCAGCGTCCTCGTCGACGGCGCCGCCTGGGCGCGGTGCCGTCACCCCGCCTGCCGACTCCATTCACCGGCTTTGGTCCATTCTGCGCGACGAAGGTATCGAGGCCGCCGTCCAATGCGCCGCCGCCCTGGCGGCTGCTGGCGAGACGTCGCAATTGCATGCGGACTTATGTGCGAGCGCGGGACGCTTCGAGGCGGCTTATCACAGCGCGTCGCAGGCGGATGCGTCGGCGAACGGCGCCCGCCACGCACGGCTTGCGCTGTTTGCCGACGCGCTTGGCCACACCGACGCCGCCGCGCGCCATAGTGAACTGGCCGTCTCCATGCAGTCGCACGCGGCGTCGCTCGAATGGATCGTCTGGTTGAGCAATCGTTGCGGTGCGCATTCGGCGGCGGTTCACATGCTGCGGGCCTATGAGCGGCAGGTGCCGAACGATGCGCGCGCGCCGTGGTGGCTGGCAATCTCGCTTGCGGCGGCGCGCGCCGCACCGGGGTTAACGCAAGGCCGGACCCCGGCCCAGGCGCAAACCGAGCGGCGCGCCGCGCTCATGCGCGCATACGCGCTCGACCCGTCGGTAGACGCCGCGCTGCCGTTGCAACTGGCGTTGGCTTTGCGCGAAATTCGCGATTGGCGGGCGGTCGAGCGCCTATGCCGCGAAGCGCTCGCACGCGATCCCGCCGACGCCGAGATGGCCTGGCAGCTCAGTCACGCGCAGTGGCAATGCAACGACGCGGCCGCGGCCGAAGCGACCATGCGCGCCGTCGACACGCTCGCGCCCGGCAACGCTCAGGTGATGGCGGCGATCGGTATGTATCTGGGTGAGCAGGGGCGCTACGCGCAAAGCGAGGCGGTATTGCACGCGGCGCTCGCCATCGATCCTTCCGCGACTCAGGCGGCCGTCGATCTGGCCGATCTCGAACTGCGGCGCGGCGCATGGGCGCTCGCGTGGCCGCGTTTCGAAGCCCGCCTCGCGCGGGACGACCGCGAGCAAAATAACGTCGTCAGCGTGATGGCGCGTGTAGGGCCGCGCTGGCGAGGCGAGCCGCTCGCGGGCAAGACGCTGGTCGTGCACAGCGAACAGGGGTGTGGCGACGACATTCATATGGTCCGCTTCGTGCCGCAACTCGCGGCGCGCGTTCGGGCCGAAGGCGGCCGCCTGGTGCTGGCGGTGCGTCGTGCGTTGCAGCCGTTGTTCGTGTCGTTTTACGCCGATTGCGTGGCAATCGAGGCGACGTCGCTCGCTTTTGCCGACTTCGTGCTGCCGATGATGAGCATGCCGCTCGTGCTGGGCTTGCTGCCGGAGCAGGTGCGCGGCGGCGCGTATCTGCAGGCCGACGCGTTACTCGTCGGCAAGTGGCGGGAGCGCGTTCGCGCAAGCGCACCGAACGCGAGACTAAGTGTTGGCCTCGTCTGGTGCGGCAGCCCGACGCATCGGCGGGATGCGAAACGGTCTATTCCGCTTGCCGCGCTCGAGCCTTTGTTCCGATTGCCCGATGTCGCATTTCATCCGCTCACGCCCGGGCGCGGCGCCGACGTCGCGGCGCTGGTCGCGCGAGGCCATCGCATCTGCGATCTGACCGCGCAGTACGACGCGGGTTTTGCCGACGTCGCCGCCCATCTCGCCGCGCTGGACGCGCTCGTGACGATCGACAGCGCGCCGCTGCATCTCGGCGGCGCGCTGGGCCGCCCGGTGTTCGCGCTGCTCGATCACGTGTCGCACTGGTCGTGGGGCAACGCGGAAGCACAACCCTGGTACGACTCCGTGCGTCTGTTCCGGCAGCCGGAGCCAGGCACATGGACGCCAGTGGTGCAACGCGTGGTGACGAAACTCAAGGAGCTGGAAGCAACCGGCGGCACGGCATAAGCGGGCCGGACGATTCCACGCGCCGCGTTAACGCCTACTTCACGCCCATCAGCGTATCCATCGTCTCCCCTCGCACGACGATCTCGGTACGCCGGTTCAGCGCGCGGCCTTCGGGGGTCTCGTTGCTCGCGACGGGATCGTTGAATGCGTTGCCCTTGGTCCGAATCCGCTCCAGTGCCACGCCGCGCGCCACCAACGCGTACCCGACCGCGACGGCGCGTGCTTCGGACAACTGCTGGTTGTAGTCGAGCGTGCCGACGTTGTCGGTATAGCCCTCGACCAGAATCGGCTTTTTGCTGCGCTTGAGCAGCACGGCCGAGCGATCGAGCACCGGGTTGGCGTCGGCGCGCACGTCGGACCGGGCGAAGTCGAACAGCGCGCTTTCGGGCAGCTTGACCGACACGCCGTCTGCGCGTGGCGTCACTTCAATGCCGACCGCCTTGTTCAATGACATTTCCGTCTCGCGATTCAATGGCGCCGTGCAACCGGCCATGAGCACTGCGGACAGTGCGCACACGCCGGCATGCAAAAATGTCTTCATGTTTTTTTCTCCTGTTTTGACTGATTCGTTGATGGCGGTCTTCTTGACCGAGCTGAGCGGCCGCATGTGTAAAGCAACCTGAAGCAACGCGTATTAACGTGAAGCGAAGTGAGGCACGAAGGTTTTTAACGTGTGCCGACGGAACGGGTGAATCGGAACTGTCCGAAACCCGTGCCGCGCGTCTCGCGTTGCGACACGCGCGTGCCCGTCGCCGGAATCGCCGCGCAGCGTGCGCGGCGCGGCGGACATCGGCATTCGCGCCGCTATAATCCGACACCATGTCCATTCGTTTCGATGCCGCCGACGCGCACTGGCGCGTCGCGCCTTCACCCGGCCTGAGCGCCGCGCAAAAAGACTGGCTGACCCGAGGTGGTTCGCTGACTGCGCATTTGCGCACGCTCGGCGTGGTCGCGGTGCGTGTCACGCATGAAGGCGTCGCGCTGCCCTGGTCCGATGAGCACGCCGCGCTCGGCCTCGCGCCGCGTGCGCCGGTGTGGTTGCGGGAAGTGGTGCTGTCCGTGGACGGCGTGCCGTTTATCGCCGCACACAGTGTCGCGCCGCTCGCCGCGAGCGTCGGCGTCTGGCAGGCCACTCGCCGGTTGCGTACGCGGCCGCTAGCCGAACTGCTGTATAGCGATCGCAGCGTGAGGCGCTCGTCGCTGGTGAGCCGGAAGCTCACCGCGCGGCATCCGTTGTATCGTCTGGCCGCGCGTGCCATCGGCACACAAGCGGTACAAGCGGTACACGCACAGCCAATGCCCCGCGTGCCGCACTCGCTGCTCGCGCGCCGTTCGGTGTTCGAGCGTGACGGCGAGCCGTTGATGGTCACCGAATGCATGTTGCCGGCGCTGTGGGCGCATCTCGCGTTATCGAATACGCAAGCCACGCCAGCCGCGCATGCCCGCTCGCGCGAGCAGGGGCGTGCGCTGGAACGTACTGTCTCGCGCGCGCACCCATCAGCGCGTACTTCCGACGAGCGGAGCCACTGATGCTGCGAGGCTTTCCCCCGGTCGTCGCGGCCAATACGCACACGCTGATTCTGGGCAGTTTTCCCGGTGAAGCGTCGCTCGCCGCGATGCAGTATTACGCGCATCCACGCAACCAGTTCTGGCGGCTGCTCGGCGCGGTGCTCGGCGAAACATCACTGCACGAGCTGCCGTACGACGCGCGGCTCGAACGCGTGCTTGCGCACGGCATCGGGATCTGGGACGTGCTCGACGCATGTCACCGGGTAGGCAGTCTCGACTCCGCGATCCGCAATGCCCAGCCCAATGACTTCGCTTCGCTGCGTGAGCACGCGCCCTTGCTCAGGAAAGTGTGCTTCAACGGCAAGACGGCGGGCCGCTTCGCGCCGGTGATCGGCGAGGCGGGCTACGTGACCCTCGTGTTGCCTTCGTCGAGTCCCGCGAATGCTATGCTCTCGTTCGACCAAAAATTGCGCCTGTGGCGCGACATCCTCACATGACCACCCTGATCAAACGCGCTTCCGCTGAAGCGCGTGCTTTCCGCAAGCGCGACGCTGATGGCGTCGGCGGCAAACAAAAAGCAATGCGCAACAAAAAGCGTTCGTTGCACGACGACGACCTGCACGACGCGCCGCAAATCGAAGCGCCGCGCAAACCGCGTTTCGCACCGGTTACGTTTTCCGAAGAAGGCGGTGTGCGCTTCCTGCACTTCGGCACGGAATGGGTGCAGGGCGCAATGCGTCTGCGCAAGCCGGATCACATCGAACTCGAATACGCGCAGCAGATGATGGCCTGGCTGCTCTTCATCGAAACGCCGAAGCGCATCGTCCAGCTCGGTCTCGGCGCGGCGGCGCTGACCAAGTTTGCGTACCGCTTCCTGAAGCGCGCGAAGGTCGAGGCGGTGGAGGTGAACCCGGCCGTCGTGGTGGCCGCGCGCACGATGTTCGAACTGCCGCACGACGACGCGCGCCTGACCGTCCACGAAACCGATGCATGGGACTTCGTCAACGACCGTGCGAATCACGGCACGATCGGCGCGTTGCAGATCGACGTGTACGACGCGACCGCGCGCGGCCCGGTGCTCGATAGCGTGAGTTTCTATCGCGCAGTGCGTGCGTGTCTGACCGATGCGGGCGTGGTCACAGTGAATCTCTTCGGCGATCATCCGAGCTTCGTGCGCAATATGAAGCGCCTGAACGAAGCGTTCGACGGCCGCGTGGTCGCGCTGCCGGAAGTGCACGACGGCAACCGCATCGCGATTGCGTTCTCCGGTCCGGTGCTCAATGTGCCGTTCGCGTCGCTGCAGGCGCGCGCGAAGCTGATCGAAGCGGAGCTCGGCTTGCCGGCGCGCAAATGGATCAAGGGCTTGCGGGAGTCGACCGGACAGACCGGCGCTTCATTCTCGATCTGATCGTTCGGGCAGCCGGGCGGGCGCGGGCGGTCCAAATTTGAACAAACCGGCGGCGCACCAGGCCCGCGCGTTGCGCCAACACCGCCGACCGCCGACCGCCGACCGCCGCCCTTCGGCCGTTGCGTCCGCGCGACGCGGGTCCTCTGCGTCCGCCTCGCATTGCAGTCCATGTCCGCGTCCCGTCGAGACGGACTGCAACGCGCAAACCCGTAAGCCATCCGTTACGCCGCCTGTCCGCGGCTCCTCCGATACCGCGCCGCGCGTCCTCGCGCACCAGAATGGACGGGCCGCGAAGTGCCGTCGCGCCTCGGGTCGTCCCTGCTTGACCGCACGTTTGCGGCTCCTATACTCTTTCGAAGCTTTCGGGGCGCCCGCAGGCAGCTGCGGGGCGGCCGTCCGTGGGGCAACCCCCCGCAGCGGAGTTCACCACCCGTCAACACGCGGGCCAACAATCAAGAATAGGGAAGAGGAGACGTCATGGCTCACGACGCCGACGCGAACAAAGCCAGCAAGCACTGGCTGTGGTTGCTGCTGTTGCCCTGGATCGCAATGATCTGGGTGCCGTCCTACAACAAGGTCGAACCGCAGCTGTTCGATTTTCCGTTCTTCTACTGGTATCAGCTGCTGTGGGTGCTGATCAGCGCGGTTATCACGGCGCTCGTGTACTTCAAGACCAAGGCGCGCTCCACGGGCCGTCCGCAAGGGGGCGCACGATAATGAACGCCACCGCAACTTTCGTTTTCGTACTGTTTTTCATCGGCGTCACGATTCTCGGCTTCATCGCGGCGCACTGGCGGCGCGGCGATCTTGCCCATCTGGAAGAGTGGGGTCTCGGCGGCCGGCGCTTCGGCACCATCGTCACCTGGTTCCTGCTAGGCGGCGACCTGTACACCGCGTACACCTTCATCGCGGTGCCGGCGCTGGTATTCGGTGCGGGCGCAACGGGTTTCTTCGCGCTGCCTTACACGATCCTGATCTATCCGTTCGCATTCGTGGTGTTCCCGAAACTGTGGAGCATCGCGAAACGTCAGGGGTACGTGACATCCGCCGACTTCGTGTCCGCGCGCTACGGCAGCCGGATGCTCGCGCTGGCCATCGCGGTGACCGGTATCGTCGCGACCATGCCGTATATCGCGTTGCAGCTGGTGGGGATCGAAGTGGTGATCGGCGCACTGGGTTTCGACACCAAGGGCTTCGTCGGCGATCTGCCGCTGATCATCGCGTTCGCCATTCTCGCGGCCTACACGTACACGTCGGGCCTGCGCGCGCCGGCCATGATCGCGGTGGTCAAGGACATCCTGATCTACATCACGATCTTTGCGGCGATCATCGTGATTCCGCCGCAACTGGGCGGCTTCGGCCATATTTTCGGCGTGGTGCCGCCGGCCAAGCTGCTGCTCAAGGCGCCGGACGTATCGAGCCTGAACGGCTATAGTGCGTACGCGACGCTCGCGGTAGGGTCGGCGCTCGCGTTGTTCCTTTATCCGCATTCGATCACGGCGGTGCTGTCATCGAAATCCGGCAATACGATCCGCCGCAACATGGCCATGCTGCCGGCCTATTCGCTCGTGCTCGGCCTGCTCGCGCTGCTCGGCTTCATGGCGCTGGCTTCGGGCGTGAAAGATATGCCGGAGTTCGCGCCGTACTTCAAGGCCTTCGGCCCGAACTTCGCGGTGCCGGCGCTGTTCCTGCACTTCTTCCCGTCGTGGTTCGTCGGCGTGGCGTTCGCGGCAATCGGCATCGGCGCGCTGGTGCCGGCGGCGATCATGTCGATTGCGGCGGCGAACCTGTACACGCGCAACATCCACAAGGAATTCATCAACCGCAATATGTCGCACGACCAGGAGACCAACGTCGCCAAGCTGGTTTCGCTGATCGTGAAGGTTGGCGCGGTGGCGTTCATCCTGGGCTTGCCGCTCACGTATGCGATCCAGTTGCAGTTGCTGGGGGGCATCTGGATCATCCAGACGTTGCCGGCTATCGTGCTGGGTCTGTACACGCGCGTGCTGGACTATCGTGGTTTGCTGATCGGCTGGGCCGTAGGGATTGCAACGGGCACATGGATGGCGATTTCGCTGAAACTGGCCGGCTCGATCTTCGTGATCCATCTGTTCGGCATGGCGATTCCGGGTTACGCAGCGGTGTGGTCGCTGATCGTGAATCTGGTGGTGTCGGTGGTGGTGAGCCTGCTGGTGCGCATGACCGGCATGCAGCGCGCGGTAGACCGCACGAGCCCGGAAGACTATCTGGACGTGGTCGAAAGCTGAGCGTCGCCGAGAGCGATCCGGTCTGAATCGTCATGCAGCGCCCGCGAATGGAAGTTCGCGGGCGTTTGTGTTTCTGGGGCAGTCCAGGGCAGGATAGCGGAACCGCCTCTCGAAACGTTCCGCGCGCGCCGCCATGGCTTCTACTGAATCCCGCACCGTGATCGGCCGTCGGCCGGTCATTAGCCGCATGATCCGGGCGGTCACCTCGCCGTACTATCGCTACCGCCACGCGAAACTGCTGCACAGTTTGCGCGTGAGCCTCGCAATGCTGGTGTCGATTCTCGCGACCACCGGCATCGACATTCCGCACGGTATCTGGTCGTCGGTGACTTTACTGGTGGTGATCGGCGGCCTGCAGCATCACGGCAATATTCGCAAGAAAGCGGCCGAGCGGGCCGCGGGCACGCTGCTTGGCGCGTCGATCGGTCTGGCGCTGATCGTGCTGCAGAATCTGACGGGTTCGCTGCCGCTCACCTATGTGCTGATGTCGATTGTCGCGGGCATCTGCGCGTGGTTCGCGATCGGGTCGTCGGGCTATATCGGGCTGCTGACGGCCATCACCATGTGCATCGTGGCCGGCCACGGCGATAATCTGATCGACGTCGGACTATGGCGTACGCTGAATGTGCTGATCGGCATTGTGATCGCGCTGGCGTTCTCCTTCGCGTTGCCGCTGCACGCCACCTACTCGTGGCGATATGGACTGGCGGCCAATCTGCGGGAATGTGCACGCATCTACACGCGGCTGATTCAGGGCGAGACGATCAGCGAGGAAGAGCAGGTCAAGCACTTCCTCGACATCAACCGGCGGCTCGTGCAATTGCGTTCGCTGATGCCTTCGGTCGCGAAGGAAATTGGCGTGCCGCAATCACGTCTCGAGGAAATCCAGCGGCTGCACCGCTCGATACTGAGTTCGCTGGAATTGCTTGCCACCGGCCCGCTGATGCGCGCGGACGCGACCGCGCGAGCCTCCTATGCGCTCAAGTGCGGCGTCGAGGTGCGCGCGGTGCGCACTATTTTGCTGGCGATGGCGCGCGGTTTGCGTTTTGGCCGGGCAACGCATTTCGGCATTCCGGCGGTGTCGCCGCTGGCAGAAGTGAAACAGAGCGCGGCGTACGACTTGCCGCCTGATTTGCAGGGCCCGTACTGGCTGGGTCAGCGGCTTGCCGAACAGGTGGAGCGGCTGCGCGAATTACTGCTCGAAACCGAGCCGAAATGGAATATCGAGCGTCATTCGCGCATGTTGATGAGGGCGTAGCGTTCAGTTTGTCCGCGCCGCAACGCTCTACGCGACGGCATCGCGCGGTGCGTCTTCAGTGGATGGTAGTTGCCGGTCGGGAAGCGCTTGCGACTTGTTCTCGTCGTGAGGATAGACGGCTAGGCCTGCGCAGAAGCGGAAAGCGCGGTGTAAACGGCACGCGGCCCCGAACCGGACAGGCTCAGGGCCGCGCATGCAGCGAACGTTCCGGCCGCCCCGCGTTATCGCACAGCGCGCAGGCCGGGCGAAACACCCCGCGCGGATGAACGTGCAGGCTGGCGTGCGGGCTGGCGTAGTTAACGCAGCGCGTCGATCAGTTTTTCGAGCTTGACGGCGTCCGCAGCAAACGCGCGGATACCTTCAGCCAGCTTTTCGGTTGCCATTGCTTCATCGTTGACGAGGAAGCGGAACGACGATTCGTCCACTGGCACGCGCTCGATGTCCGCGTCTTTCGCCATGTCCGGCGACAGCTTGCGCTCGACTTTCTCGGTGCTGTCCTGCAACTTCTGCAGCAGATCCGGGCTGATGGTCAGCAGGTCGCAGCCGGCCAGTTCCAGAATCTGCCCCGGCGTGCGGAAGCTCGCGCCCATCACCTCGGTCTTGTAGCCAAACTTCTTGTAGTACGCATAGATTCGTTGCACCGACTTGACGCCCGGATCGTTGGCGCCGCCGTCTTTCGCTTCGTCCCACGCGCTGCCGGCGTTCTTCTTGTACCAGTCGTAGATCCGGCCGACGAACGGCGAAATCAGCTGCGCGCCGGCTTCGGCGCAGGCGGCGGCCTGCGCGAGCGAGAACAGCAGTGTCATGTTGCAGTGGATACCTTCTTTCTGAAGCACTTCCGCCGCGCGGATGCCTTCCCACGTGGATGCCAGCTTGATCAGCACGCGCTCGCGGCCGATCCCATGTTCCTTGTACAGATCGATCAATTCGCGACCTTTGGCGATCGACGCTTCGGTGTCGAACGAGAGGCGGGCGTCGACTTCGGTCGACACGCGGCCCGGAATGATCTTGAGGATTTCCGTGCCGAACGCGATCAGCAACTGGTCGATGATCTCGCCGACCGGCTTCGACGCATGCGCCTTGACCGTTTTTTCGAGCAGCGGCTTGTAGTCGTCTTTCTGCACCGCTTTCAGAATCAGCGACGGATTGGTGGTCGCGTCCTGCGGCTTGTACTGCGCAAGCTGCTGGAAGTCGCCGGTATCGGCGACGACGGTGGTGTATTGCTTGAGTTGATCGAGTGCGGTTGTCATGTTCGAGCCTTCAAGGCGCGCGTGCGCCGTGGTTCAGGAGAAATGAGGTCGCCACCGTAAAACTGCCGGTGGCCGCGAGTCACGCTACAGCGTCTTCCACCCGGTTCCGGCGAATCGGCTGGAGAACGCTGCCGGATGCTTCTATTCTATGGCGGATCGCCTGAAGCAGTATGGACACTTGCCCATGGCGATCCGTTCAAACGGAATTCTGGCGGAAAAGCGGGCGACAAATCCGACGACAAAGCTGACGACAACCCGACGACTAAGCGGACGACTAAGCGGACGACTAAGCGGACGACTAAGCGGACGACAAATCCCGCGACGGGTCGGGCGGGAAATATGACGGCGAGTCTGGCGGTCAGAAGCCCGGCTGAAGGCCGCCGGAAACCTCTGCTTTCATTTCGCGCCGTCAATTTCGCCGGGCGTTCAATACCAGCTGCGTGACGACGCCTGCCACCAATCCCCAGAATGCGGAGCCGATGGAAAGCAGTGTCAGCCCGGACGCCGTCACCATGAAAGTGACGAGAGCCGCCTCGCGCTGCCTGATGTCCTGCATCGCGTTGGCGAGACCGCTCATGATCGAGCCGAACAGCGCGAGCGCCGCCACGGACACGACCAGCGCCTGGGGCAACGCGGCAAACAGCGCGGCGATGGTCGCGCCGAAAATCCCGGCAACCATATAAAGGATGCCGCACCAGAGCGCGGCGGTATAGCGCTTGTCGCGGTTCTCGTGCGCTTCGGGACCGGTACAGATCGCCGCTGTGATGGCCGCAAGATTGATGCCGTGCGAACCGAACGGCGCGAGCAGCAGCGACGCGATCCCCGTGGTCGAAATCAGCGGCGCGGATGGGGTGGCGTAGCCGTCTGCTCGCAACACGGCGATACCCGGCACGTTTTGCGACGCCATCGCCACCACAAAAAGCGGAATGCCGATGCTGACGCCGGCTGCTACGGAAAACACGGGCGCCGTGAACACCGGATGCGCGAGCGCCACGTGAAAGCGGCTGAAGTCGAGCAGCCCGAGCGCGCCGGCGGCGACCGTGCCGACAATCAGCGTGGTGACGATCGCGTAACGCGGCGCCAGCCGCTTGATGACCAGGTAAGTGAAAAACATAGTCAGCACGAGCGCGGTCTGAAACTGCGCGGCGCGAAAAATTTCGATGCCGATCTCGAACAGAATGCCGGCCAGCAGCGCCGATGCGATGCCCGCGGGAATTTTCTTCATCAGCGAGTCGAACCAGCCGGTCAGGCCGACCGCCGTCAGCAGCACCGCGCAGACGATGAACGCACCGATCGCCTCCGGATACGTCACGTGCGGCAGCGACGAAACCAGCAACGCCGCACCCGGCGTGGACCACGCGATCACGATCGGCGCGCGAAAGCGCAGCGAAAGGCCGATCGTGCAGACCGCCATGCCAACCGAAAGCGCCCAGATCCACGAAGAAATCTGCGCGTCGGTGAGGTGCGCGGCCTGGCCGGCCTGGAACATCAGCACGAGCGAACTGGTGTAACCGGTCATCATCGCGACGAAGCCCGCGACGATGGCGGACAACGACGTATCGGCGAGCGGTTTGAGCGGCCCGACGCGCGCGCTGTCAGAAGAGATGTCGGGCGATGAAGACGAAGTCATGCAGTTGCTTTCTTATCGTTGGGGTGAAACCTGGGCCGGACTATTTGCTGAGCATGCGCATCGCGCTTTCGAGGCCTGCCAGCGTGAGCGGATACATCCGCTGGCCGAGCACTTCGCGGATGGCGCTCACCGACTGCCGGTACGCCCACAAGCCCTCGGGCTCGGGATTGAGCCAGGCGTGGTGCGGGAAGTGGTCCGCGAGACGGCGCAGCCATACCGCGCCGGCTTCCGCATTGTTGTATTCCACGGAGCCACCCGGTTGGAGCACTTCGTACGGGCTCATCGTCGCGTCGCCGACGAAGATCAGCTTGTAGTCCGGCGTGAATTTGTGCAGCACGTCCCACGTAGGCATGCGTTCGGCGTGCCGGCGCCGGTTGTTTTTCCACAGGAAGTCGTACACGCAGTTGTGGAAGTAATAAAACTCGAGGTGTTTGAACTCGGCTTTGGCGGCGGAAAAGAGTTCTTCGGTGCGCTTGATGTGGTCGTCCATCGAGCCGCCGACGTCGAGCAGCATCAGCACTTTCACCTTGTTATGGCGCTCCGGCACCATCTTCAGGTCAAGCCAGCCGGCGTTCGCGGCGGTGCTGCGGATCGTGTGGGGCAGATCGAGCTCCTCGGCGGCGCCTTCGCGCGCGAAGCGGCGCAGCCGGCGTAACGCCACCTTGATGTTGCGCGTGCCGATTTCCACCTGGTCGTCGTAGTCGCGATAGGCGCGCGCTTCCCACACCTTGACCGCGGTGCGGTTGCCCGCCGCGTCGCCGCCAATGCGCACGCCTTCCGGGTTGTAGCCGCCATTGCCGAACGGCGACGTGCCGCCCGTGCCGATCCACTTGCTGCCGCCTTCGTGGCGCTCTTTCTGCTCGTCAAACAGTTCCTTCAGGCGCTCCATCAGCTTGTCGAGGCCGCCCATGGCTTCGATCTGTGCCTTTTCTTCCGGCGACAGGTCACGCTGCAGCTTTTTTTTCAGCCAGTCGAGCGGTATGTCGAACGCCAGCTCGGACGTCTGCGCGACGCCCTTGAAATACGCGCCGAACGCCTGGTCGAACTTGTCGAAATACTGCTCGTCTTTTACGAGCGTCATGCGGGCGAGGTAGTAGAACTCGTCGAGCGACGGTGCGATCACGTTGCCCTTGAGCGCCTCCAGCAGAGTCAGGTATTCCTTCACCGATACCGGCAGTTTCGCGGCGCGCAGCGAGTAGAAAAAATCGATCAGCATGCGGTGTCCTTCCCGGTGGCGGGCCGCATGAGCGCGTGCGCGTTCGCAGGCATTGGCGCGGTCGCGGCGGTTGGCCGAGCGCTGGGGCTCAGCGGTTGTTGCGGTTCATGAAGATCAGCCGTTCGAACAGGCTCACGTCCTGCTCGTTTTTCAGCAGCGCGCCGTGCAGCGGCGGAATGATCTGTTTCTGGTCGGCGGAGCGCAGCGCCTCGGGCGGAATGTCCTCGGCAAGCAGCAGTTTCAGCCAGTCGAGCAGCTCCGAGGTGGACGGCTTCTTTTTTAGCCCGGCGACGTTGCGCAACTCGAAGAAACTCTGCATGGCGGCCGCCAGCAGCTCTTTCTTGATGCCCGGATAGTGCACCTCGACGATCTGCTGCATCGTGACCGGGTCCGGGAACTTGATGTAGTGGAAAAAGCAGCGGCGCAGGAAAGCGTCCGGCAGCTCTTTCTCGTTGTTCGACGTGATGATGACGAGCGGGCGCTGCTTCGCGCGAATCAACTCGTGGGTCTCGTATACGTAGAACTCCATGCGGTCGAGTTCGCGCAACAGATCGTTCGGAAACTCGATGTCCGCCTTGTCGATTTCGTCGATCAGCAGCACGGCTTGTTCGTCCGACTCGAACGCCTGCCACAGCACACCTTTGACGATGTAGTTGCGGATATCTTTCACACGCTCGTCGCCCAGCTGCGAATCGCGCAGGCGCGACACCGCGTCGTATTCGTACAAACCCTGCTGCGCCTTGGTGGTGGACTTGATGTGCCACTGCAGCAGCGGCATGCCGAGCGCCGCCGCCACTTCTTCCGCAAGCATGGTTTTGCCGGTGCCGGGTTCGCCCTTGATGAGCAGCGGGCGCTTTAGCGTCAT